>SLNJ01000093.1 GCA_007133065.1 Opitutales bacterium | reverse complement strand
CGGACTGTAAATCCGTTCGGGTTACCCGTTCGCAGGTTCGAATCCTGCTCCCACCACCATTTTCCCTTTTTGACTGGTTGTGCCAGCCAGGGACTGGAGTAGTCGATCCAGCTTGATTTCAATGCCTTGATGCTTTCCGGAACCCGCCTGCCCTGAGTTTCCTGGAATTTCAGTCGCCTAACCATTCCGTTGCCGAAACCGGATGGAAGATTGCCCTTGGCAAGCGTTTGGGAAATCGCATATACTTGGGAATGAAGAAATTACTCCCCCATTCCCGGATATTTTTAGCGATTGCAAGCGGGCTCCTCACGGCGGGAGTCCTCACCGGCTCCCCCGGTGATCTTCGGTACACGATCGGCGTGTATGAATTCGAAAACCGCTCCAATTTCAGGGGTCAGATCAACGCTGAAAACGTCCAGGCCGGCACCCTCGTCAGCCTCCCCTGATAGCCCGACCGCCAACAATCGTGGGAAAACCGACGCGCGTGCGCCGGATGCTGCGCGAAGCGAACGCCGGGGCGACGCCTTCCGCCTACAACCAGCCGCTGTGCCGCGGTGCGAGGGCCCAGGCGATATCCCGGGGGAAAAACGGCCCTTCGTAGATGAAGCCGGTGTAGACCTGTACCAGGGAGGCGCCGGCGTCCATCGTTGCACCTGCGGAAGCCGCATCATGAATGCCGCCGGATCCGATGATCGGCAACCGTCCGCCGGTGGCGCGATAGATGTAGTTAATGACGTGCGCTGAGCGCGCGTGCAGAGGGCGACCGGACAGCCCGCCGCTTTCCACGATGGTCGACGCGATCCGGGGCGAGCGCTCCACGGTGGTGTTGGTCGCGATGATCCCGTCGAGTCCGATATCCGTCATCACCTCGAGGACCTGGTCGACTTGAGCGAATGATAAATCCGGGGAAATCTTGAGCAGCAACGGAATGGGGGGCTGTCCAAGCTTCTTCGCGCGCGACCGATTCGCCGTATACAATGTCCCGAGAAGTTCGGAGAGATGCTCTTTCGCATGCAGCTCCCTCAATCCCGGTGTGTTCGGACTACTCACGTTGATCGTTATATAATCGGCATACGGAGCAAGATGCTGAAACGAGAACAGGTAGTCATCCACGGCCTTGTCCAAGGGCACCACCTTGGTTTTCCCGATGTTGATCCCGAGGGGAATCGAGCGGCGCTTCTGCTTCTGTTGCAGTTTCAGGCGTTTTGCGACGGCTTCGGCGCCGTCGTTGTTGAACCCCATCCGATTCACAAGGGCCTCGAACTCGGGATAACGGAAGATGCGGGGAGACGGGTTCCCGGGCTGACGTTGCGCCGTCACCGTACCGACCTCCACATGCCCGAAGCCTAACGCGGGGAGCACGCGCCAGATCCTGGCGTTCTTGTCCATCCCGGCAGCAAGGCCGACCGCATTGGGAAACCGCAAACCGAACAGCTCGATCGGTCTGCCGGAAGAAACCTGATTCCATGATTCCATGATGCGGCACACACGGTTGAGCCGGCCGAGCGCCGCGAGAAATGCCACCCCGTAATCATGCGCCTTTTCCGGTTCCTGCAAAAAGAGCAACGGGCGCAACAGCCTCTTGTAGAATACCCCCATCGACCGCTAGGTTGACTACGATTCCCCCGGAATTCAAGCAGCATATTACTCCCTCCGGAGCGCGGAGACAATTCCGGTTGAAATTCTTCCAGAAAAACGATGAATCCGACATTGACACCTCAGCCCGCACCGCTTTCAACCCTAGCACTCAATCCCCTGATTCCTGAATACCAAATGGCAAGATCCAGTCCAAAACTGCAGTGGTGCATCGTTCGCACCGGAGACGATCTCAACTGGTGGGTCGAAGAGATCAGCGACGAAACGCATTGGGATGTCGACGGGCTCGGCATCATCGATCCCCGGCAGATCTCGCATGTGATCGACCTCTGTGAGCCCCTTCGCGATTACGGTTTCGACACCGACGTCATCGACCAGGCGTTTTTCCCGTTCGCGCTCGAAAAAGAACTCGAGGGAGGCCGGGTGCGGCTCAAACGCTCCAAGGATTCGCTCCTCGAATCGGACGAGCAGATTTTCTTCGCCCTCCCGGACATCGTGGACGAAGAGAAGGGGCCCTATGCGGATTTCCTCGACCAGATCACCCGAGCGCGTGTGAAGATGCTCAACGACCTCATCGACTTCGACCAGAACCTGACGATCGAGGAACTCGAGGAGGAGATTCGGGAACGTCAGAACGCCGAGTATTTCGAAGGACGGGCCGTCCACTTCTTCAACGAGATTACAGCCATTCTGGAGTACGTGCCGGAAGGGTTCGAGCTCGACCAGGATGAGGAGACCGGCGAGAAGGGTTCGGAAGACATCGACAGTATCCCCGACCTTGAGGAAGAGGAGAGCATCGAAGAGGACGAAACGATGAAGTGGGAAGAGGAGTCGGACGAGGAGGACATCAGCGAAGAGGAAGCCCTGATCGGAGACGACGACGAGGACGAGGACGAGGAGGACGAACTGGACGAGGAAGCCGAGGAGGAAGCGACTCCGGGCGGCCGGCAGGAGTGAGTCACCACGGGGCAGAGAAGACCGGGTTCGTTCGGATTGCCGGGCATGCCGTTTTCGGCTAAGTCGGGACTAAGCATCTCCGCCTTCGCAAAGCCTGCGGCATGACAGGTCGCACGCGTCGCGGACACGCGATGTGCGGTGCTGGAAAAGTGGCCGCGAAATACGCGACGGTTCTTCAGATCCGGGGCTTGCGTGTCCCGCCTTCCGACCGGCGCTATCCTGCCTTTGCGGCGATATCCTTGGCGAAATAGGTAAAGATGAGATCGGCGCCGGCGCGTTTGATCGACAGGAGCGACTCGTCGCGCACTGCTTCGAGGTCGAGCCATCCGAGCCGGCCCGCCGCGTGGATCTGTGCATACTCTCCCGACACCTGGTAGGCAGCGACCGGCAGGGGCGTTCTAGCGCGCAGTTCGCGAATAACGTCCAGGTAGGGACCCGCCGGTTTCACCATCAGAATATCCGCCCCTTCGGCTTCGTCGAGACCGGTCTCGACAACCGCTTCCCGCCGGTTCGCGGGGTTCATCTGGTAGGTTTTTTTGTCCAGCAGGCGTGTTCCCGCTGCGCGCGCGGTGCCCACCGCATCGCGAAAAGGACCGTAGAATGCGGAGGCGTACTTGGCCGAGTAGCTCAGAATTCCAGTTCCGGAGTAGCCCGAGGCATCCAGAGCGCGTCGAATCGCCCCGATTCGCCCGTCCATCATATCCGATGGCGCCACAAAGTCGACTCCCGCCCGGGCGTGGATCACCGCCATCCGGCATAGAATCGCGACCGTGGCGTCATTGTCGACATCATCGCCGGCCTCCGTCAGCACTCCATCGTGTCCGTGGTCCGTGTACGGATCCAAGGCGATGTCGGCGAAAATCACCACCTCGGGTTTCCGCTCCCGAACGGCCCGCACGGCGCGCAGGATCAGGGATTCGTCGCGCAGCGCCTCGGATCCCACCGGGTCCTTGGACTCGGGTTCGAGAACGGGGAACAACGCGATCGCGCGCAGACCCAATGCGGTCAACTCGTCCACGGCCTCCCCCAAGCGCGACAACGGCCACCGCACCTGGCCGGGCATCGAGTCCACCGGCTCAGGTTCGCCGTCACCCTCCCGGACGAACAACGGCATCACGAGATTGTCGACGCGCAGCTGTGTCTCTTCCACGAGTGCGCGGATCGCGGGGGTGCGACGAAGCCGGCGCGGGCGGCGCAATCGTTCATCCGATTCAGTCATATCAGGGATAATGACCGGGGAACAGGAAAACTCAAAATTTTTCTTCCCTCCGTGCCATGCTCACATACATCCTTATTGCCATGGCCGTGGAACTCTACGACACCCTGACACGGACGGTACGAACGCTCAGCGCAGAGGACGGGACCGCCTTTCGCATGTACTGCTGCGGACCGACGGTGTACAAGCCGTCGCATATCGGCCACTTCCGAACCTTTCTCGTGCAGGATGTTCTCCGGCGCGTCCTCGAACTCGACGGGCAGGAGGTCTACCACGTGCGCAACATTACGGACGTCGACGACAAGACGATTCGGGACAGCATCGCGGCCGGCGAGGACCTGCGCAGCTTTACGAGCCGCTGGACCGAAGCCTTTCAGGAGGAATGTGCCGCCCTGAACATGCTCGTCCCCCACCAGGAGCCGCGCGCCACCGATCACATCGACGAGCAGATACGGCTCATCGAACGGCTCGTCGAAAAGGGACTTGCCTACGCCGCGAACGACGGCTCGGTCTACTTCAAGGTCGCCGCGTTCGCGGAATATGGAAAACTGGCGAACCTCGACCCGGACCAGTTGCGGACTCAGGCGCAGACGAGCGGCGGCGAGCGCAACCTGGCCGACGAATACGACCGGGACACCGTAGCCGATTTTGCACTATGGAAGGCACGCAAGCCGGAGGATGGCGACAACTACTGGCCGAGCCCATGGGGCGAGGGCCGGCCGGGATGGCACATCGAATGCTCCGCCATGAGCATGAAGTATCTCGGGGAAACCTTCGACCTGCATGGCGGCGGCGTTGACCTCTGCTTCCCGCATCACGAAAACGAGATAGCCCAGAGCGAAGGCGCCACCGAAAAGCCCTTCTGCCGGCACTGGTTCCACAGTGCGCACCTCATGGTCGAGGGCCGGAAGATGTCCAAGAGTCTCGATAATTTCCATACGGTGCAGGACGTGCTCGACCGCGGATACAACGCAACCGAACTGCGCTACCAGCTGATCTCGGCCCACTACCGCCAACAGTTGAATTTCACATGGCACGGCATGGAGGCAACCCGCAGCGGTTTGACCAAGCTGCACAGGCAGACGCAATCCCTGCTCGATACCCTGAAACTCGGACCGGAAGGGCTCTCCGGCGATCCGCGGGATGAACCCGGGGTCTGGGGCGTGTTCGAGCCGGCATGGGAGGCCCTTCGGCACGATCTCAATCTGCCGGCCTGCCTCGGTGAGCTGTTCCGCGCGCTGAATTCGAATCCCGAGCGACGCGACGACGTGCACGGGCTGCGAAAGATCCTCTTCGCCCTGGGCTTCGAACTCGACCTGGACGGGGACCGATCCCACGCCCCCGAGATTCCCGAAACGGTTCGCACCCTCGCCGAAGCACGTTGGGCGGCCAAACAGGAGAAGGATTTCGCCCGGGCGGATGCCTTGCGAGACGAGATCCACGCCAGCGGCTGGAGCGTACTCGATCGCAAGGACGGCTACGATCTGGTCAAAACGTGAAAGGCTCCGCGCACACTCCAGGTTTTGCTTCATTGTTGCAGGGACACAATCGATCCGGATTCGGACTAGACACATCGGCCGTGGCGTGAAATATGGAGGGTACGCGCACGGATGACTAAAAAGAAAACAGACGAACAAGCTGAAATCCCCTTCGAGGAAGCCCTCAAGCGTCTGGAAACGCTGGTTGAGGCGATGGAATCCGGTGACATCCCCCTTGCGGATCTCGTCGCCCGTTACGAGGAAGGCTCCCGCTTGCTCAAGATCTGTGAGCGGGAGCTGGAATCAGCCGAGGTCAAGATCGAGAAACTCCGTGAGAACGCTCCGGAGCAATCGAAACCGAGCACAGACGCGTTCGACCCTGAAGAACCAGGTTGAACTTGATCCGAGATCATGAATGGCCACATGCCACACGTGGTCGTCCGACATGTCCATACTTCAAAATATCACGCACCCGACACAGATTCGTGACCTCAACGAGTCTGAAATGCGCGAACTCGCGGAGGAGATTCGCGCTGAGATCATCGCCGTAACCGCAAAGAATGGCGGGCATATCGGTCCAAATCTCGGAGTCGTCGAACTCACTCTCGCGCTCCATCGTGTCTTCCAGACGCCCGAGGACCGGATTGTCTTTGATGTCGCGCACCAGGGGTACGTTCACAAGCTGCTCACGGGTCGAAACGGACCCGCATTTCGCAGCATTCGACAGAGCGACGGCCTCTGCGGATTCCTCGCCCGCAGCGAGAGCCCCCACGATTGTTACGGCGCAGGCCACGCGGGGACGGCGTTGTCGGCCGCCCTCGGGATGGCGGTCGCCCGCGACCGGAGCGGAGGCGGCGAACACGTCGTGGCCGTCATCGGGGACGCCACCCTGACCTGCGGAATCGCCTTTGAAGCACTCAACAACATCAGCATCACAACCAAGCGACTCATCGTCATCCTGAACGACAACAAGTGGTCGATTGCCAGGAACGTGGGCGCGATTGCCTCATATCTGAACGAGATCATCACCAACCCGATCTACAACAAGGTCGACCGCGATCTCCAGCACTTTCTTGAACGCGTCCCCGGAGGCGGCACCCTGATCGAGCTCGGTCGGCGGTGGAAGAAGGAGACAAAAGATTTTCTGGTCTCTTCGAGTCTCTTCGAATCCTTCGGGCTCCGCTATATCGGCCCGGTTGACGGCCACAATCAGGAGGAGCTTGAGCACTACCTCGAGATCGCCAAGTCGACGAACTCCCCGATTCTCCTGCACGTGCTGACTCAGAAGGGCAAGGGGTTCTCCACAGCGCTCGAACATCCCGAGAGATTCCACGGAACCAGTCCGTTCGATCCCGAGACCGGGACTAGCAGAAAGAAGGCCGGAGCGCCGCCGAACTATCAGGATGTATTCGGGGATGCCATGGTGCGTTATGCGCGACGGGACCCCCGAGTCTGCGGCATCACCGCTGCCATGCCATCGGGAACCGGTCTCAACCGGATCGCGGAAGCGCTCCCCGATCAGTTTTTCGATGTTGGGATTGCCGAGGAACACGCCGTGCTTTTCGCGGCCGGAATGGCCACGCGCGACAGAAAACCGGTCGTCGGCATCTATTCCACATTCCTCCAACGAGCGTACGACCAGATCGTGCACGACGTCTGTCTCCAGGAGCTCCCGGTGGTCTTCTGCCTGGACCGCGCCGGACTCTCCCCGAACGATGGTCCGACGCATCACGGACTGTTCGACATCGCCTACCTGCGTGGTATTCCCGCAACGGTGGTCGCCCAACCGAAGGATGAGGACGAACTCTGCGATCTTCTCTGGACCGCCTTGGAATACGGAAAACCGATGTTCATTCGCTATCCGCGCGGCGCCGCGCGGGGTGTCCCGATCAAGCCGGAGCCCAGCGCAATTCCAATCGGGACCGCCGAGGTTCTGGAACCCGGGGAGAGCATCCAGATCTGGGCGCTCGGACCGTGGATTGACGACGCGCTCAAGCTCGCGGTCCGCCTGCGCGAGGAAACCAGCGCCTCGATCGGCGTGGTGAACGCGCGTTTCGCCAAACCGGTCGACCGCACCCTCCTCCTGCAACAGGCATCCGCTGCAACGCTATTCGTCACCATGGAAGACCACACGGCCGCAGGCGGTTTCGGCAGCGCACTGCTTCAAGAACTGCAATCGAACGGCGTCAACGCGCCGGTGGAGGTGATCGGATGGCCCGATCACTTCGTCTCGCACGGCAGCTCGGTCTCCGACCTGCGGGAAGCGAACGGGCTCGGCCCGGAAGCGATCGCCAGCCGGGTTCTGGCTCGGTGGCAGAGCCTTCACGCTCCCCCGATCGGGGTCACAGGTTCCGGCTCCGATCTGGTCTACCGCAAGTAGCCGGTCCGGAACGCCCGGCTTAGTCAGGCACTCACAAACGGTACGTTTTTCGACCGTTCAGCCCTCCAGTGCAACGCCCCAGGGCCCGTCCCCGAACAGGCTGACCCTGTGAAAAGGCAGCCTGCTAGGAACGGCGGCGGCGGCGGATCCCGATCCAGAAGACCATGAGCCCCATCGCAAGCGCGACGTGCGCAGCCTCGGGAATGGCAACGGTGCTGAATGCCGGAACCCCAAGATCGGACACATCAGCGATTGCCTGCCCGACCACCGCTGTACCCGTCGCATGTGCGATCACCAGCCCGGTTTCCCCACTGAAATGGTCGTCGAACGTCGTATTCGCTCTGAAAATCAAATGCTCCGAATTCGGATCCAGGAAATCGGAGGCATCGGACATCCAGACAAACACCGATTCGCCACCCAACAGTGAACCTTGTTCCTCCTCGACTGGAATATCCGACTTAAACCGTCCCGCAGCTCCTTCAAATCCGAACACACGGGTGGTCTCCTCGGCCGGCGTAAAGGCATCCCGCAAGCCCTGCAGGTTGCCGCTGGAGAAATTCGCGGAGATCTCCGCGTCAGTCATACCGGCGAACGTTCCCACCAGGATCGCCCCTGAGTTCTCCGGAACGAGTACGCCCTTCGAATCCACGACCGGATCGCCCGGTTCGAGCTCATCTTCAACGTTCGCGACCTGGAGATTCCGCGCCCCCGGTCCGGCACCGGATACCAACAACGGGTAAATGAACAGAATACACGCAAGCAGGGCGGTAATCCTGTATCGAACGGTCGTATTTTGATTCTCCATTGCGCTCCTTCCGTAACAGTGGGGATCGCCATGATGGACAAATTCCCGGAGTTTGCAAGGGAATCCCCCGCGGTAAAGCAGGGCCCACCCCGGTTGCTTGTGCAGGATAACACCTATACGGTGGAGTGGCATTGCGCGAGGATGACGATCAACCAGGTCGGGTTATCGCTTCGTTCGCCCCTCCTAATCCGCTTGCGCCGCCGTGCGCCCGGGTCTATTGTAGGCGTATGTTACGATATCTGTGCCTGTTCCTGATCGTGTTCGGCACGACGTTGACAGCCGACCACCCCGAGCGCGACCGTGGTCGCGATGCGGCGGTCGGCGCCGTCGCAGGCGCGCTGCTCGGCGCGGTGGTGGACGGTGAACGGGGCGCCATCATCGGAGGCCTCGGGGGCGCAACGGTCGGTGCCATGATCGGGGATCAACGGCGTGCCATCCGGCATCACACGATTCGCGGCGCAACCCTCGGCGGCCTGTCCGGGTATGGCGTCTCGTCGTTGGCGAACCGCAATCGCGCTGCCGGCACGGCGTTTGGCGCGGGGATTGGTGCGCTTGGCGGAGCTCACTACGCATACCGGAAGGAGCGACACCGGGAGGTGGAACGCGTACCCGCCCCCCGGCCGTACATTCCACCGATCCCCGTAAGGGAACGGGATGGCGCCTACCACGCCACGCAGGAGTACTGGAATCTCACCCCGACCCAGCGCGCGGCGTTCCGGGCGCACCTTGCTGAATCGGGTATCCGGATCCACGAGTAACCGCCGGGCCGACGTCGGAGGACAACCGCCCTGTGATCCTTGCCATCGAGAGCTCGTGCGACGAGTCCGCCCTGGCCCTGTTCGATCCGGCACGCGGGATTACAGGGGAATGGGTCCACACGCAGGTTGCCCTGCATCGCGAATACGGCGGCGTCGTACCGGACCTTGCCAGCCGCGAACACCTGCGCAACTTCCCGGTATTGCTCGAGGCGTTCCACGACACCCCGGATCGGCGTCCGGTCGCGCGGATCGCCGTGACCCGAGGTCCCGGATTGGCCGGCTGCCTTGCCCTCGGGATCAGTCTCGCCCGCAGCCTGGGAACAGCCTGGGGCGTCCCGGTCCTCGGAGCGAATCACCTGCGCGGTCATGCATTCTCACCGTTTATACCGCTGCACGCGAGCAGTCCCGCCGTCTTCGAGCGGCGATTCACCGAACTCCTTCCGCATCTGGGTCTACTCGTTTCAGGGGGGAATACCCTCCTCTTTCGCATCGACACGGACCGCTGCCTCGACCTCCTTGCGCAGACGGTGGACGACGCCGCGGGGGAAGCCCTAGACAAAGGCGCCAAGCTCCTGGGATTCCCGTATCCCGGGGGACCGCGAATTGAACGCGAAGCGGCCGGCGGAGATCCGGCAGCCTTTGCGTTTCCGCGCGCGTTCGTCGACGTTCCGGACCTCAAGTTCAGCTTCAGCGGCCTGAAAACCAGCCTGCGCTACCGCCTCGAGAAGATGGATGACGCCGCGCTTCGCCGGCACCTGCCGGACCTGTGCGCAAGCTACCAGGAGGCGGTTGTCGATGCCTTGATCGTCAAGCTACGCCAAGGGCTGCGTCGCACGGGCCCGTACCGCAGCATCGGGCTCTCGGGGGGCGTGGCCAACAACACCCGGCTGCGGGCTGCGTTCGAGGAATTGGCGGACCGGGAAGGCGTGGCAGCCGTAACAGCCGGGACCGGGCATACCGGAGACAATGCCGCGATGATCGCGTTTGCTGCATGGGCCGACGAAGCGGGCCTGCAAACCAGTCCGCGTCTCGAACCGTCCCTGCGGTTGGACCGGTGACAATACCCCCGCAGTTTTTCAACAGCCTGCTAGTCGACGAACAACCAGCCCGCGTCGTCTCCGGAGAATTGATAGAACCAGCGGGGATCGCGGGATCCATCAAAGTAGTACAGCCAACCCCGGGTCGCCGAATAGAAATAAGGATAGACGCCATGTCGGCTCGTCCAGAGGTACTCGCCCATGGCATAGTCGTAGACCCACGGTCCCGCGGTCCCGACCGCGTACTGCCAGCCATGGTAGTCGTGGTGCAGGACAATGTTATCCGCGATGGCCCAATCCACACGGAAGCGCCCATACCACGGAACGCTGACCG
Source organism: Opitutales bacterium (assembly GCA_007133065.1). GTDB lineage: Bacteria > Verrucomicrobiota > Verrucomicrobiia > Opitutales > Oceanipulchritudinaceae > SLNJ01. The sequence continues at coordinate 13,407 of SLNJ01000093.1, read as the reverse complement.
AACCGTCTTCCTCCATGACGACGTTGCCAAACGTCGCCTCCAGGATTCCGACCCGGTCGTGTTGCGGGGTTCCCGACAGCTCCAATGAAACGGTGCCGTCGTTCGCAACCAGGGTTCCGGAAAGACCCTCGGGAAGTGCGAGAGAGACCGTGTCGAGTCCCTCGATCGCCCCGGCCACGTCAAAGAGCGGGTACACGTCGTTCACCGGAGTCGTGATCGACTCCAGGAACTCCACGCCGATACGGGTATTCGCCGAAAACCGTAGATCCCCGGCGACGGATGCCGGCGCCTGGGCTCCGGGAGCGTCGAGTCCGCGAAGCCCGTACACCAGACGTGAATTCGGCTCGAATTCCAGATCGCCGAGGAACGCCGGTGATTCCACAGCGCGCGCAAGGCGCAGGGTCCCGCCTACCACAGCGTCGCCGCCCCAGTCGCCGGTGCCGGCAATCGCGCCGTTATCGGCGATGGAGAGCGCCGAAACACCGGCAAGGCTTCCATGGTTGATGAGCGTACCGCCCTCGACGATGACCTCCCTGGAGAGCGCGTGCGTTCCGTCCAGGGTCAGGGTGCCGCCCCGCTGCTTGCGCAGGTTTCCCGGCCCATCGATCGACCCCTGGAAGCGGGTGTGAATTCGCTGCGCCACATTTAATGTGGTGCCGCCGGACAGTTCGATACGGGCGTTCCCCCCCCCACTCACCTCGCCGGAGAGAGAGTTCACGGTCTGCTCGGCGTTCTCCAGTTTCAGCTCCCGGGTCTCGACCGGCTCGCGGAAGCGGAGGTGACCTGATCCGAGGCGCGAATCCGCGGTCACGCGGGTGACGCCATTGTCGATAATGGTTCCGCCGGTGTATTCCGGATTATTCCCGCTCAGGACAACGACGCCGGCGCCGCTGCGAACCATGTTCCCAGTGCCGGTCATCGAGCCCGCAAGGACGAGGATCTTGTCCGCGGCATTGACGTGCACGCCGGCTTGGGCGGCCATGTGGATCGACGAGTTGACCGTGGCGTGGCTTGCTCCGGCGCCCGGATCGTAACGCAGAGCCCCGCGGATTCCCTTTTCCGCCTCCTCCGATACATCGCCGCCTCGCCCACTTCCGCGCAGATTGAGGATGCCACCGAAGTCGTAGTGCACGCTCGCGCCGCTTGTACTGAGGCGCAACTGGCCGCCGTCGTGCACCGAAATCTCACTGGTGTTGGGCAGCGCAGCGGTCTCGGAGACCTCGAGCACACCCTTGGCGATCGTGGTCGAACCGGTGTAGGTCTTGGCGTGGCGAGTCAAGCGCAGGATGCCATCCCCCGCTTTCACAAAACTCCCCGCACCGGAAATATCCCCCTGAAAGCGGGTGTCGTCCTCCTCGCCCGCGTCGTCAAAGAAGACATCCTGGAAAACGGTGAAGGTACCGCCTTCAGCCAAGTGGATCGTCAGGTTGTTCGGAGCCTCGTCCGTATCCGGGGCGCTGCCGTCGAGAAGCGCAACCGTGTGATCCCCGTGAAGAAAGAGCGCCCTGTCGTTGTCTCGATCGATGAACACGAGCTCCCCCGTCGGGAGCGCGTCCGCCGCGTGGAGTACCAACGTGCCGTTTTCGATTACAGTGCCGCCGGTCTCGTTCGAACCGTGCAGGTGGAGCGTCCCTCCGCCGGATTTGACCAGGCGCCCCGGTCCGCTGAGGGATCCGGTGAGGTGAAGGATACTGCCGCCGACCGGGATGTTGCTGTTGGAGTGTATGGCGGCATCGGAGGCCAGAACAATGTCGTTCAACACCGTGGCAACATCGTCGGCGGTGCCGTGGCCATGTTGGCGCAACGCGCCGCTGGGACCACCGATCACCGGATCATCCTCCTCGCGACCCATCCCATTGAGCGTGATCGTCCCGGACCCGAGGTTGTAGGCAAAGACCATCGGAGGACCGTCCGGATCCCCCCCGTGGCGCGCATCCAGCCGAAGCTGCCCGCCGTCATGGACCTCGATCGACTCCGTGTCGACGAGGTTGGCGCTGCGCAAACGCAGCATCCCTTCGCGGATAATCGTCGGACCCTGGTAGGTCGCGTTGAAGATGCCGAAATCGGACTCGCGAAACCGGACCTCGCCGCGCCGATTGAGCGTCAACCCGCCGGGTCCTTCGAGGCTGCCGCGAAACCGGAGCTGCCCGCCCTGCTCGTCCTCCTGGTCGATGTAGGTGTCGAGCGTGCTGTTGAGGCGGACGAACTGATTGGGATGCCCATCCATCCGGAACTCGAACCGACCCTCTCCGGTGCCGCTCGTGTGGATCTCCGCATTGCCGTCGGAGACCTCGAATACAATCGAACCGCGGCGCACGCGGTTGCGGAACTCCGTGTTGTTCGTCGAAAAGATTCTCCCGATTGTGAATACCACCTGACTCTCATCGTCCGGGCCGAGGTCGATGTCACGATCGAGACCGCTCAGCTTGTCGATGGTGACTTCGGCGTTCACGCCATTGGGAACTTCGGGGGGATTCCAGCTCGTGGGCTCGTCCCAGCGAAAGCTGCCCTCCGTGTCGACAGCCGACTGGCCGGCAACAACTACCGGGGTGATCAGCGCGACCGGAAGAAGCCATCGGCAAAGGTTTCTCTTAAAACTAGCATACATTGAAAGTGCATTCATGGGCATAGGACCTGGGGTTCGGGGGACAAAACTCTACCGGTGATGACAACAGAGAATCCACCCGCCCATTGGCAAGACAAAAGAGCCGGTGAAAATCCTTGACGCCTGATGGGACCATGGGAATCTGGAACCCGAAGACACGCTACCGTGACGTTGGAACCGTGTCCGTACCATGAAGAACAGGATTTCAGTTACGCTCTTTGCGCTCGTCCTCTTACTGGCGGGATTCGCCCTTGGCGGATGCAACACACCGCAGGAAGAGTCCCAGCTGCCATGGGCGCAACCCGCGGATTGGGAAGGACGCGTTCCCGGCATGCCGCACAACTGATCCGACGCGCCGAAGTCTGGGAAGTGCATCGTTTCATTCATTATCGTGCGCGGGAGCCGCGGCTTCGGTTCATTCAACCAACCGCACCGATTAATCGCTGAATTCCGGATGACCGATTCCACTGCATCCGAGGGCTGCCTCTATGTGGTCGCGACGCCGATCGGCAATCGCGGCGACTTCACGCCTCGAGCCGCGGAGATCATGGCCGCATGCGACTGCATCGCTGCGGAGGAACCGCGCAAGGTGCTCCGGCTCTTCACGGGAACCCTGAAACTCAGCGCCCCGGTTGTCGCCCTGCACGAACACAACGAATCCGAGCTCGCGGAGCAGCTTGTGAAACGAATAGCGAACGGGGAGCAAATCGCACTGGTCGCCGAGGCGGGCACGCCATTGATCAGCGATCCCGGATTCCGCCTCGTTCGGGCCTGCCGCCAGCGCGGCCTCCGGGTAACCCCGATCCCCGGGCCGTGCGCCGCGACGACCGCCCTCTCGGCAGCCGGCCTGCCGAGCGACGGATTCCTCTTTCTCGGATTTCTTCCGCCGAAGTCGGCCGCGCGACGCCGCACGTTTAAAGAGTATTCATATTTTCCTTACACCCTCATCCTCTATGAGTCGACCCACCGAATTGAAAAGTTCCTCAACGACCTTGTGGATATCCTCGGGGCGGACCGGGTGATCTGCGTCGCCCGGGAGTTGACAAAACTCCACGAGACTATCCACACCGGCCCCGCGGGCGCGGTGCGGGAACGTGTCGTCGCCGGGAGCACCAAGGGAGAATTCGTCGTCCTGATCGCCAAACAGGATTTCATGCTGTGAGTTCCCCGCTCACAGCAATTCGGCTGCGCGGGGTCCGCCAGAACAACCTGAAGGGCTTCGACCTCGAACTGCCGCTGGGCAAGCTCATCGTCGTAACCGGCCTGAGCGGCGCGGGCAAGTCGTCGCTGGTATTCGAAACGCTGCACGCCGAGGGCCAGCGCCGTTACGTCGAAACGTTCAGCCCGTACGTCCGCCAGTTCCTCGAGATGATGGATCGGCCGCGCGTCGACGACATCGAGAACATCCGGCCCTCGATCGCAATCGAACAGGGGAACACGGTTCGAACCTCGCGCTCCACGGTTGGAACGATGACCGAGCTGTGCGATTTCATGAAGGTGTGGTTCTGCCATCGATCGCAGCTCACCGACCCCGTAACCGGCGCCGTGATCGAGGACGACAACCCCGCCACGGTCTGGCGGAAACTGCGCGCGAGCCATACCGGCCGCGACGTCCTCCTGGGGTTTGCGGTTCACCGTCCGAAGAACTTTTCGTGGACCGAGATCGTCGAGAACCTCCGGGGCCAGGGGTTCACCAGACTCCTCGTCAATGGACGAATCCTGCGTCTCGACGAGTGGAATCCGCAGGAGGCAGCCGAGATCGCCCGGATCGACGTGGTACAGGACCGCCTGCGGTTGGACGAGGGGGCGCGCGGGCGGTTCCTCGACAGCGCCGCGGCCTGCATGCACTTCGGACAAGGGGAATTGCGCCTCTTCAGTCCGGGCGGGAAGCACCTCGCGTCGTATTCCAAAGGATTGCACGACCCCGTCACCGGCCGGCGATTCCAGCCGCCGACGCCGGCTCTGTTCTCGTTCCACTCGCCCGTCGGCGCATGTCCGAACTGCCGGGGCTTTGGACGGGTGATCGAAATCGACTACCGCCTGGTTATTCCAGACCATAGCAAAAGCCTGCGGGACGGTGCGATTCGTCCCTTCCAGGGCGCGGTTTACAGCGCGAGCAACCGCGATCTGTTGCGCGCCTGCCGGCGTCTGAAAATCCCCGTCACAAAACCGTGGCGGGATCTCACGGAAACGGAGCAGCGCCTGGTGATCGACGGCGAACCGGGATACGGCGAGGGAGGCAAAGAGTGGCCCCAAGCGTGGTACGGGGTGCGCCGGTTCTTCGAGTGGCTCGAGGGCACCACGTACAAGATGCACGTCCGTGTTTTCCTCTCGAAGTACCGGGCCTACGTGACGTGTCCCGAGTGCTTGGGAGCCCGATTGCAACCGGAAGCCCTCCATTGGCGCTGGCACCGTTACAGTCTCCCCGACCTCTACCGGATGCCGATCGATCGCCTGCTCCGCATCCTCGAGGGAGGTGAGGAGACCAACACCGGAAACCGGCAGCTCGATATCGCAATCCACTCAATTCTCACGCGGCTGCGGTATCTGTGCGCCGTGGGACTCGGATATCTCACCCTGGACCGTGCCTCCCGCACGCTCTCCGGCGGAGAGACCGAACGCGTCAACCTGACGGCATGTCTCGGATCCTCCCTGGTCGACACATTGTTCGTCCTTGACGAACCCTCGATCGGGCTGCACGCGCGCGATCTCCATCGCTTGATCGAGACGCTGCGCCGGCTGGTTGCGCAGGGCAACACGGTCGTCGTCGTGGAGCATGACGAATCCGTCATGCGCGCCGCGGATCTGATTCTGGAAGTCGGCCCGCTGCCGGGCGCCGGCGGCGGTCGGGTCGTCTATCTGGGCAGTCCGGCCGCCCTGGTGAGATCGCGCAAGGCGGGTTCGAAGAACGAATCGATCACGGCCGATTATCTGCGGGGCGCTGCCACCATACCCCCCCCCGCCGATCGCCGGCCGGTCCCCCGCGACCCCGGGGTCCACGCTCACCTGCACTTGCGCGGCGTACGCAAGCACAACCTCGACAATCTCGACCTGCGCATCCCGCTGCATCGTTTTGTCGCGCTCAGTGGAGTCTCGGGCGCCGGCAAATCCACCCTTCTGAACAACGCGATCTACCAGGGCTTGCTCGCCCGATCAGGACGCGCCGTGGAAGACCCGGCCACATTCGACGCCCTCGATTTGGACGATCCGTATTCGGAGATCCTACTCGTTGATCAAAGCCCGGTAAGCCGCACCCCCAGGAGCAACCCGGCCCTCTACATCGACGCCTGGGAGCCCATTCGAAAGCGTTATGCGCAGACCGATGCCGCCCGGTCGGGGGGCCTCACCGCGGCCCAGTTTTCGTTCAACAGCGGAGACGGGCGGTGCCCCAACTGTCAAGGATTGGGGCGCGAACGGGTCGAGATGCAATTCATGGCCGATGTCTTCGTTCCGTGTCCGGTCTGCGATGGAAAACGATTCCGTTCCGAGATCCTGGAGATCCGTTACAACGGTCTCTCCGTCTCCGAATTACTCGAGCGCACCGTCGACGAAGCGGTGGTGTTTTTCGCGGACGACGCGGCCATCCGCCACCGACTGAGTGCGCTGGTAGACGTTGGACTCGGATATCTGCCGCTCGGCCAGCCACTGAACACGCTCTCCGGAGGCGAATCCCAGCGACTCAAACTTGTAAAATACCTCGGAAAGCTCGGGGGGGAGAGCGACCACGCCATCCTCCTGCTCGACGAACCGACCACCGGCCTGCACCGGCACGACGTCAAGGATCTGCTGCGACTCCTCCAGGGTCTTGTCACCGCCGGCCACAGCCTCGTGATCATCGAACACCACACCGATGTGCTCGCGGCCGCCGACTGGGTGATTGAACTCGGTCCGGAGGCGGGCGATCGGGGCGGTCGCGTGGTTTTTGCGGGCACCCCCGTTGCGCTCGCCCGCGCCGGTACCGCGACCTCCCCCTACCTGGAGGATCTGCGCCCGGACTCCGCACGCGTCGCGGACAGGCCGGTCCCGGACGGGGCTGGGCCCAAGGCGCGCGCGGCACGTCCGCAACGCCGGCGCAGGCGAGCGGAGCTGCGAGTCCAGGGAGCCCGCGAACACAACCTGTGCAACATCGATGTCGCGATCCCGTTACGACAACTCACCGTGGTCACCGGAGTGTCGGGAAGCGGCAAATCCTCCCTCGCCTTCGATATCATTTTCGCGGAGGGGCAGCGTCGATTCATGGAATCGATGTCGGCGTGGGCGCGGCAGTATGTCGAGCAACTCCCCCGCCCGGCCATCGATCATCTGGACGGGATTCCACCGACGGTGGCGATCGAACAACGGGTGACGGCGGGGACCAGCAAGTCGACCGTCGCAACCATCACCGAAGTCGCACAATACCTGCGCCTCCTGTACGCACGGCTCGGCGTCCCGCACAACCCCGAGACCGGAGAGGAACTCGTGGCACTGGACGAAGCAACACTCGCCCGTCACCTGCACACCCGGATCCGGCGCGAACTCCGGAGCCCCTCCGCGATCGTGCACCTCTGCTCCCCTGTGGTCCGCGGCCGCAAGGGACACCACCAACCGCTCGCAGACTGGGCCGCCGCCCGGGGCTACCGGCGGATGCGCGTCGATGGACGCTTCGTCGAGCTCGATCATTTTCGAAAACTCGACCGCTATCGGGAACACGACATTGAACTGGTCGTCGCCTCGTTCACACGCAACGGCCGAAACACGCGGATCCAGTTTCGCGAAGATGCGAAGCCGTTCACCGCCTCCACACTGCAGGAGACGGTCCGCGCAGCGCTCGACCGCGGCAAAGAAACGTGCCTCCTCGCCTCCAGCAACGCTTCAATCCTTGCCCGTTACTCGACACGGCGGGCCAACCCTGAGACCGGCGAATCACTTCCCGAACTCGATCCCAAGCACTTCTCCTGGCACTCTCCAAAGGGCTGGTGCCCGGTGTGCCACGGACACGGCCGCGTGTTCGAGTGGATGCTGAACGATGAGGAGTACGGCGAACTGCGGGCAGCCGAGGCACGCGCAGGAGAAGCGTGCCCGGAATGCCTCGGCGGCCGGCTCAACCGGTTCAGCCGCGCGGTCCGCGTGCCGTTGGAGGACGGCCGCCGCATCGCACTCCCGGAACTCCTCCGGTTCACGCCCGCCGGGGTGCTCGAACAGATCGGCCGGATCAGGGTCGACGCACGCGGGAGCGCGATACTCGATGAGCTGCGCCCGGAGATCAACGAACGCCTGATGTTCATGAACCGGGTCGGCCTCGATTACCTCGGACTCGACCGCGCCACCGCGACCCTCTCCGGGGGCGAAGCCCAGCGGATTCGCCTCGCCGCACAACTGGGTTCGAATCTCTCTGGCGTCCTCTACGTGCTCGACGAACCATCCATCGGCCTCCACGCCCGAGACAACGAGCGCCTCCTCGCCTCACTCGACGCGCTCAAGGCGAAGGGAAACACGCTGCTCGTCGTCGAACACGATGCGGACACGATTCGCCGGGCGGACCATCTGATCGAACTCGGGCCGGCGGCCGGGCGCCACGGCGGTCAGCTCATCTACAACGGGGCTCCAAAGCAGCTGCTCGGTCGGTCCACACGCCCCGGTTCGCAACAGGCCAACGCTTCACGACGAAAGGATCATCCACATCGATCCGCGACCGCGCGCTACCTCCGGGACGGGATCCCGCACCCGCGCAGAGGATCGCGACGCCCGCTTCCGGCACCCTGGAACCCGCGCTCCCGAAGGGCGGGCCACGCATGGGTCATCCTTCAGGGAGCGGCGTTGCGCAACCTCAAGGGAATCGATCTGCACCTGCCAAAGGGCCGGCTCATCGGCGTTTGCGGAATCTCCGGCGCCGGGAAATCGACTCTCGTACGCGACCTTCTCCAGGTCGCGGTCCGCGAAGCAGCGGACCGGGGGACGCCGCGCCTCAGCGGCGCGGCGTGCCGCGAGCGCTTCCCAGACTCGAAAGGCGTACGCCTGCCCTTCCGTTTCCTCCGACACGCCGACACGTTTCACAAGGTGATCGAGGTTGATCAGACCCCGATCGGCAAGACGCCGCGGTCCACGCCCGCAACCTACATCGGAATCTTCGATGAGATCCGCCGCTTCTTTGCCGCCCTGCCGGAGGCTCGCATGCTCGGGTTGGAGCCGGGCGCCTTCTCCTTCAACACCCCCGGCGGACGATGCGAGAGCTGCAAAGGCGCCGGCCGGATCAAGCTCGAGATGAGCTTCATGCCGGACACCTATGTCGCATGTGATGCGTGTGGTGGAACCCGCTACGGACCACAACTCGAGGATATCCGCTGGAAGAGTAAAAATATAGCGGACATCCTCGCAATGACCTTCGAGGAAGCTGTTGCTTTTTTCGACTTCCACTCGACCCTCTGCGCGATGCTCGAGTTGATGATCGAAACCGGGCTCGGATACCTGACGCTCGGCCAGAGCAGTCCCAGCCTCTCCGGCGGAGAAGCCCAACGGCTGAAACTCGTCAGCGAACTCGTCAAGGGCCTCCCATCGGCCGAGCACCGCCGCCGTGGAAAGGCACCCAGGAATTTTTACCTGCTTGAGGAGCCGACCATCGGCCTGCACCTCTCCGACTGCGAACGACTCATCGACCTCCTCCATCGCCTCGTCGACGAGGGCCACACGGTGGCAGTCATAGAGCATCACTGCGATATCCTCGCCGAGGCCGACTATCTCGTCGAGATCGGACCTGAAGGAGGCGACCGGGGAGGCGAACTCCTCTACCAGGGAACCCCCGAAGGGATTCTCGAGGTTCCGAACAGCCCCACGGCACCGTTTCTGAGGAACGTGCTGCGAGGGAGGGAGCGTGAGGCGAGTGCCAGGGACGGCCGCATGCGGGCGAGTCGCTGATCCGCCCGGCGGGGAAATCCGATTCCGGTTCCCTCGGGAATCTCCAAAGAACCGTTTTCCCGATTCCCACCACGTCTGATTACACCGACCGCAGCGCCGAATTATTGCATTGACCCATCCCATGAAGCAGCTAGCTTCTTTTTCTTTTGGTTCGGATTACACCACCATCACGTTCAACTCTCGCATTCCCATGGGACAACCGAAACGCAAACAATCGAAGCAACGCAGCCGCAAGCGACGCGGCGCCAATCAACTGGCAGCGCCACAGCTGGCCAAGGATCCGACCGACGGCACGCCGTTTCGTCCCCATCGGGTAAACCCGGCCAACGGCATGTACCGGGGCCGCCAGGTACTCGACGTTTCCGTCTGATACATTCGGACTCGCCCGTTGCTGCGTTTGCGGACCCTGACATATGAGCGATAGCGCGGAGTCACGCTCGATCGCACTCGATGCGATGGGCGGGGACCTCGGACCTGTTGAAGTTGTGGGAGGCGTGCGCGCGGCGCTTGCCAGCAATACGGTGTTCGACCGGATCTACCTGGTCGGGAAAGAGGACATACTCGAACCGCTGGCGCGCGACGCCGGACTCCTCGACGATCCCCGCATCGTGATCTTTCACGCGAGCGAGGTCATCGGAATGGATGAAAAGCCGGTCCAGGCGCTCAAACAGAAGCGGGACGCTTCCATGACGCGCGCGATCGAGCTGGTCAAGATGGGCAACTGCCAGGCGGCCGTCAGCTGCGGGAACACCGGCGCGCTCATGGCGTGTGGAACCTTGAAACTGCGCACCATGCCCGGCGTCACCAAACCGGCTATCGCCACCGCGATTCCAACCCGAACGAACCACTTCATCCTCATTGACGCCGGCGCCAACCCCGTTGCCAAGGCGGACGATCTCGTCAACAACGCGATCCTCGGCCATCACTATGCCCGGATCACTCTGAACTGCGAAGCCCCGCGCGTCGGGCTGCTCTCGATCGGGACCGAGGAAGGCAAGGGCAATGAAACAACCCTCGAAGCCCACGAGCATCTGAAAAACATCCGCGACCTGGTCGATTACACAGGTCTGGTCGAAGGGTCGCTCCTTTTCGACAACGCGGTTGACGTCGTGGTTTGCGACGGATTCGTCGGAAACATCCTGCTCAAGACATGCGAATCGCTTGTGGGAATGTTCAAGCAGCTCCTGCGCGATGAATTGGGCCGGTCGCTTCCGCGCCGGCTTGGAGCCCTGATCAGCCGTGGCGCGTTCACCGACATCCGGGAGCGAACCAACAAGGATCGGTACGGCGGCGCCCCCCTGCTCGGCCTCAACGGCACGATCCTGAAAGCCCATGGCTCGAGCAACCGCCACGCCATCACCCACGCCATCCGAATCGCCGGCGAAGTCGCCGTCCACCACCTGCGCCAGCATGCCGAAGGGGACATCGCAGAGGCACAGCGCCGAATTCGAGCCGCCGAGGATGCAAATCCCGACAGTGCCGGCGACGAGCCAACCGCGCGCCCCTCGGCTTGACAGGGTCTCCCCGAGCCTCCTTGCTTCATCGGGTCTCTGCCACACGCAGCTCACCCATCACGCTCTTCTACGATCAGAATGCAAAACGGTTTCGGTTCGGTCATCCTTCGTGGCATCGGCAGCTATACGCCATCCCGCGTGCTCACCAACGACGAGCTCTCGGCGATGGTGGATACCTCGGACGAGTGGATCCGCTCCCGCACCGGAATTCGTGAACGCCGAATCGCCGAGCGCGATGAAACGACATCCGACCTGGCGACCAAGGCCGCCCGGGAAGCAATCAAGGAAGCCGGCGTCGATCTCGCGGAAATCGATCTGCTCATCGTCGCGACGATCACGCCGGACATGCCCTTTCCCTCCACCGCCTGCCTGGTTCAGAGCAAATTGGGGCTCGGACGGATCCCCGCGTTCGACATCGAGGCAGCCTGCTCCGGTTTTCTCTACGCGACGGAGATCGCGACGAGCATGATCAAGTCGGGAAACTACAAGACCGCCCTCGTGATCGGCGCCGAGAAACTGTCCAGCATCACCGACTGGGAGGACCGCACCACGTGCGTTCTCTTCGGAGACGGAGCGGGCGCCGCCATTCTCGGCCGCGTCGAAACACCCGATGTCGGCTTCATCGGAAACCTGATGGGCGCCGACGGTAAAGAGGCCCACCTGCTGAACATGCCGGCCGGAGGGAGCGCCAGGCAGGCTTCGCAGGAGACGGTCGCGTCAGGACAGCATTTCCTGAAGATGCAGGGAAATCATGTGTTCAAGAGCGCAGTCCGTGTGATGTCGCAGTGCGCCCTCGAGATTCTGGAGCGCCACAATCTCTCCGCCGACGACATCACGATCGTCATCCCGCATCAGGCGAACACCAGGATCATCGAGGCGCTCGCCGGCCGCCTGGGAATCGGTATGGACCGATTCAAAATCAACCTGGATCGTTTCGGAAACACCTCTGCCGCATCCATTCCCATCGCGCTCGACGAAGCTTGGCGAAACGGACGGATCAAGAGCGGCGACTACGTCTTGCTCGTCGCCTTTGGCGCGGGCTTGACCTGGGCTGCCACCCTCCTTAAATGGCCTTGATTTTATGGTTCGAACGTTTCTTTTGAGCGCCCTGCTGGGCATGATGGCTGTAACGGGTGCCGAAGCCCAATGGTGGTGGCCGTTCGGAGGCCGGGATGATTGGACGTCCGCGCCGCCCGCGGAACAGGATGCCAGGGCGGAACCTCATATGGAATCCGCCGACGAGGCTCGTGAGCGAGGACGCCAGCGCACCGCCTTGCGCGCATATCGCCGGGTCTATCGCGATTATCCCGGTTCCCGCTACGCCCCGGACGCCCTCTATCAGACGGGGCTCATCCGCATGGATAGAAAGGACTGGCGCAAGGCGTTCGAAGCCTTCCAGCGGATTGTTCGCTTCTACCCGGACTACCCGCGATTCAACCAGATCATCGCCTACCAGTTCGATATTGCCACCGCCCTGGCGGAAGGCGACGGTGTGCGCGTTCTACTCGTATTCCCCACCCGGAACCTTCAGCGATCCGCAGCTTACTACGAGGTCGTCGTCAGGAACGCCCCGTACAGCGACTATGCTCCCCTCGCCCTGATGAATGTAGCGCTCATCCACCGTTATCGCGGCGATCACGCCCGTACCATCGATGCGCTCGATCGTCTGATCAACCAATACCCGGCGGGAGAGCTCGCGGCGGACGCCTACCTGAACCTGGCCGACACGTTCGCCGCGCTCGTCGACGGTCCGCTTTACGACCAGGGGGCCACCCGCGAAGCAATCAGCTATTACGAGGATTTCCTCATACTGCACCCGGACAGCGAGCTCGTCGAGCACGGCGAGGAAGGGCTCGAGGAAATGCGCGAGGTCTACGCCAGAAGCCGTTATGTGATCGGTCGATACTACTATCGCTACCGTCGTCACTATACGGGCGCCCAGGTCTTCCTGAATGAAGCGATCACGATTGCGCCCGAGTCCCGCGTGGCGGACGAGGCACGCGAGCTGCTCGCCATCGTCGAAGAGCAAATCGAGGAAATGCCCCCTCCGGAAGAACGGGAAGAGCGTCGTGGTTTCTGGGAGCGGGTCATGTTCTGGCGGGACGAACCCACGCCCGAGGAACGGGAAGTGGAACGATTCGACGCAATACGGGACGCCGACGACGTCCCCGAACGTGACCGGCTCGACGACCCCGGACCGATCGATCGCACCCGGTATTGACCACGCGCGAAGCATCTGAAAACGGTATGCAATCCGATAATACGATGGCGCCGGAGATCACGGATTTCGAACCGAACGCACGGGTTTATGGAGACCGGAACAGTGCACACTAATCCGGAACCCCGTAGCGCGCCCGCGGTGGCGCTCCTGCTGCTCGCAACGCTCTTCATCGCGGG
>SLNJ01000003.1 GCA_007133065.1 Opitutales bacterium | reverse complement strand
TGACGCTCGACAATGCGACGGTGCGTCTGTTCAGCACCGGGTCGACCACCCGGTTGCGCTTTTACGGGGGCGGGGAACAGCATCTTCTCGGTACCGGTCAAGTCGTATTTGACGGCACGACGGGCAGTGATTTCCGTGCCCTTGTCGACGTGCAGGATTTCACCTCGCACCTTGTGATCGCCGAGGGAATCACGATCCGCAGCGGGCAGATCGGGGGCGCGGTAGGGCGCACCGGATCGAACCGCGAGCTGACCAACCACGGCACGATCGCGGCGCGGACACCGGGGCGCGTGATGCAGGTGTGGGCCTCCGCCGGCAATTTCACCAACCACGGCGTCCTCGAGGCACTGAACGGGGGAAGTGTCGTCGACGTTCAGGATGATTACACGGTTGGGACCGCTATGTCGGTTGGCCTGGGCGGTCCCTCCACGGCCGAACACGGGCGTGTGACCGTCGACGGAACCGCGACCCTCGAGGGGACGCTCATCGCGGACTTTATCGACGGGTACGCGCCGCAGCTCGGCGATCGTTTCACCATTTTGACCGCTGGCAATATTGACGGCGTATTCGATACCGTCGACGTTCCCGAGGCGGAAGGCGAACCCCTCCTCGACGTCGTCTATCACGCCGACGCTGTCGAATTGCAGGTTATCGACCGGATTCCCCTGCCGGCGACGGATCCGTTCCCCGAGGACGGTGCGGAGAACATGGTTACGAGCCCCTTGCTCAGCTGGAGCGAGGGTGGATTCACGAGCGAGTTCGAGGTCTACTTCGGAACAAACCCCATTCCCGGGGCCGCCGAGTTCCAGGGGGCGCAGAGCGCCGTGGAAACCACCTTCGATCCCGGTACCCTCGATTGGGATACCACCTATTACTGGCGCGTCGACGCCTTAAATGCCATCGGTACCACTGAGGGACCGGTCTGGTCGTTCACCACCCGGCCCGAGCCGGTTCCGGATGCGCCGGTCGTGTGGCTGACGGGTGACGGATCGTGGTCCGAAGCGGCCAACTGGAGTTCGTCTCCTCACATTCCCAACAACGACTTTCCCGATCCGGGTGACCGCTACAGCGTACGGATCGACGCCGCCGGGGATTACACCGTCACGCTCGACGCGGATGTCACGATCGACCAACTCGTGATCGATGCCCCGGGCGCCACACTCCGGCACACCGGGGGGACGTTGACCGTCCTCGGTGAACTGCAGGTCCTGGCGGGCACATTTGAGTTCGCCGGCGGGCGCCTCGCCGCCGCTACGGTCTTAGTCGGCGAGGAGGGGGCGTTGTCGGTCGCCGCAGACAGCCGCCTGGCGGACGTCATCCTCGGTACGGGCGCGGACGTGCGCGTCCCCAACGGCCGCACGATTGCCGTCGACGGCGATCTCACGCTCGATGGGACGACGATCCATCTCGAGAGCACCGGCTCGAACACCGGGCTGCAGTTTGACGACGGCGACGTGCAACACGTCGCGGGCACCGGAACGATCCTCTTTGGGGGTTCGTCGGACAACAATCGCGTGGAACCCTCCGGTGCCGGCAGCCACCTCGTCGTCGGCGATGGGGTATCCATCCTCAGCGACGCCCGGGGCGGCACCATCGGGAACGCCGCCAACCCGCTAACGAACCATGGGTTGATCTCCGCGCGAACCGGCGGGCGAACCGTGACGGTGCTCGGGGAGGGCGTCGTGAACGAGGGGAACCTCGAAGCCGTGGACGGGGCGACGCTGCACGTGAACGCGCTCGCCGGAAACCTGAACTCAGCCACCCTCGCCGGTTCGGGGAGCCGACTCATTCTCGACGGCGATTCCTACGTGCTGAACGAGGATTTCGAGGTGCGCCCGGGAACGCGCCTCACACTGCGGGGGGACTCAACCAGTGAAGGCGTGTTGACGGTGAGCAGTGCCCGGATCGACCTCGCGGGAACGTGGCAAAACACCGGGTCCCTCATACTCTCCGGCTCGCTGCTCGACCTCGCCGGGACATTCCGGTTTTCCGACCTCGGGACAATCGAACGCACCGGCGGAACCGTGCGGCTGCGCGGGACCCTCGATAACACCGGCGAAACGATGACACTCGACGCGTCGACCGGCACCTGGGAATTCGACGGCGGCCGGATCGAGGGCGGTGTTCTCGCCTCCGCCGACGGCGAGACACTGGATGTCACCTCCTCCTCTGTCCTGCAGGACGTGACACTCGATGCCAGTTTCGACCTGTCCATTCCGAACGGCCAGCTAATCGATGTGGAGGGCGATCTCACGTTGGACGGGGGAGTCGTCCGCCTCCAGAGTACCGGCTCGACCACACGCCTCAGATTCGCCGACGGGACCGAACAACACCTGCTCGGTACCGGAACGATTATTTTTGACGGAACGACGGGCTTGGATAGCCGCAACCGCGTCGAACCGCAGAGCGGCTCGCACCTCGTGATCGCCGCAGGGGTGACCGTTCGCAGCGGTCAGATCGGCGGGCGCGTCGGCCACGGGAGCCACCCGCTGACCAATCACGGGACGATCGCCGCGCAGACCTTCGGGCGCACACTCGAGGTGACAGCAGATCCGTTCCTCAACACCGGATCGCTCGCCGCCACAGGCGGCGCGCACCTGGACGTGTCCGGGCTTGCGGAGGAGGTGCGTATGGCCGATATCACCCTCCTGGACGAGGGAAGCCGCGTCATCCTCGCCGGAGACTACACGATCGACCACGAAATCGAACTCTCAGAGCCGGGCACCCGTCTGACCCTGGCCGGGGCGACCGCCGACGAACCGTTCGCCGTGACCCTGGACGGTGCGCGGCTCGATCTCTCCGGACCCGACCTCGTGCTCGGCAGCGTCACCGCCACCGGTGCGACGCTCTCGATGGGCGGGACCTGGTCCCACGATGGGACGATTGCGGCTGCGAACTCCACCATCGCGCTCGGCGGCGACTGGACCAACAGCGGCCTGGTGACTGTCGACGGGGGATCGCTCTCGTTGAGCGGGTCGTGGGCCAATACGGGTGTCCTGGACGTCACGAGCGCGACCGTCGCGTTCGGCGGCGCGTTCTCCGTATCCGACCTGGACGGATTCCAGCGTACCGGCGGTGTCGTGACGGTAACCGGGTCCCTCGATCTCGCGCAGGAGAGACTCGGCCTGGACGCCGCCACCGGATCCTGGAACCTCGATGGCGCCACCATTCGGGACGGATCGCTGGCCGTGGCCGACGGCGCCACCTTCGATGTCGCGGGCAATTTCACCCTGCGCGACGTCGTTCTGGACGGCAGTGTAACCCTGGAAATCCCGAACGGCCAAACTGTGACGGTGGCGAACGACCTGACGCTCGCCGGCGCCACCGTCCGCCTGCAAAGCACGGGCTCAACGACGCTTCTTTCGTTCAACGACGGCGCCACCCAAAACCTCGGCGGTTCCGGGCAGGTGGTGTTCGACGGGGCCACGGGCAGAGACGACCGCAACCGGATCGACGTGGCGTCGGGCGGACATCTCATCGTCGCCGAAGGGATTACGATTCGCAGCAATTTTGCAGGCGGGCGCGTCGGCCTGATGGGACGCGCCCTCACCAACCACGGCCGCATCCTCTCGCAGACGCAGGGCCGTATGGTCGAAATCCGGGGCAATGATCCGTTTATCAATCACGGCGGCGTCGAAGCGATCGGCGGCGGTCGGATCCTCGTGCGCAATTTCTCCGAAAACCACGGCAGTGTCACCGCCGGCCCGGGGAGCCGGATCGACGTCGAGAGCGATTACCCGTCCGGAACCACACTGCAGGTCGGGATCGCCGGCGCAGCGAGCGCGGATCACGGACGCGTTCTCCCCGACCGGACGGCACAGCTCTCGGGTCTTCTGGAGCTTTCATTTGTCGATGGTTATATTCCCGTGGCCGGCGACCGCTTTGACATCATCGTTGCAGACGCGATTGCGGGTACCTTCGACGCGGTCGAGACGCCCGACCTGCCAGCCGATACCAACCTCGAATTGATCTACGGATCCCAGGTCTTTTCCGTGCTCGTTTCAGGGATGCCCCCGTTCGCGGCGACGCAGCCGTTCCCATCCGACGGCGCGGAAAACGTGATGCTTACACCGACCCTGACCTGGAAGGATGGCGGCCTCGCCAGCCGGTTCGAGGTCTACTTCGGGACCGACCCGGACCCGGGATTCGATCAGTTCCAGGGAGAGCATGTGGACACGCATTTCGAGCCGGGGACTCTTGAGACCGCGACGACGTACTACTGGCGCATCGACGCGGTGAATGACTTTGGCACGACCCCTGGATCTGTCTGGTCGTTCACCACCGAGCCCGATCGCGGGGCGATTGCGGGTGTCGTGTGGAACGACGAGGACGGGGATGCCGAGCGCGACCCCGGCGAACCACTCCTCGAAGGATGGCAGGTGTACCTCGATTTAAACGACAACGCGCGGCGCGACAGCGGCGAACCGATTCGCGTGACCGATGAGAACGGTGCCTTTGCTTTCACCGGGCTCCTGCACGGCACCTACGTGGTGCGTCAGATCGTGCCGCCGGAATGGGAGCAGACCTACCCGGCCGGCGGCGCCGCGCACGTTGTCGAACTGAGCCCGGGCGAGACGGCCGAGATCGCCTTCGGCAACTGGGAGACGGCCCCGGCGGTCATCGCCGCGAGCGGCAACCGGCTCCAGCCGGTGGGGACGCGGGACGACTACCGGTTGACGCTGCGGTTTGACCGGAGCATGGACCCCGATGTGGAGCCGCAAATCGCGTTTGTGGACGAAGGGGCGCAGGCTGCACCGGACGTGCCATCGGGAGGAACGTGGTCGCGGCACACGCACACGAATGACCGGTACCGGACGCCGCCGATCACGCTTTCAGAAGGCATGGACGGCACGTTTGAGATCCATGTATCGGATGCGCGCGACCCGGCGGGCCGGGTCATGGATCCGGCCGTGGTGAAGACGGTGGTGGTGGACGTGACACCCCCGCCGCTCCCGGACCTCGCGGTGATCGCCGAGAGCGAGAACGCCGTGACCGTCGGATGGGACGGATACGACGCGCCCGATGACCTCGATCGCTTCCGGGTGTATCGCCACGACGAGCCGTTCGCGAACGTGACGGGCGTGCCGGCGATCGCCACGCTCGGCAGCGCCGCGCGCCAGTACGCGTTCAGCAACCTCGAACTCGACCGCGACTACCACGTCGCGATCCAGCCGCTCGACCTGGCGGGCAACCGCATCGCCGAAATCGACTCGTTCCCGATCCGGATCGACTCCCACCTGCCCCCGCCGGTCGACCTGACCGTGAGCGCACCGGGGCTCGAGCGCGCCCTGCTCGATTGGAGCGGATACGACACCGCGGAACTGTTCGGGTTTGCGGGATTCCATGTCTACCACGAGGGCGCACCGTTTGACGACGTGAGCGGCCTCGCGCCGATCGCTCTCCTGGGCCCGGACGCGCGTCAGCACGTGGTGGGCGGCCTCGACCGCGAGGCCGATCACTACTTTGCAGTGGTCGGATTCAACCGGCTCGACGCGTTCGATCCCGCGGTCACCGCGGTGCCTTGGACCGATCCGCTTGCGGAGGCGATCGTCGCCGACACCACCATCGGCGGCCCCGGCGAGCCGGACGTGTTGATTTCCGAGAGTCTGGCGGTGCGCGAGGAGGCGACGCTCACAATCCTCCCCGGCACCACGGTGCGCTTTGCCGAGGGATCCGGCCTGGTGGTCGAAGAGGGCAGCCTCATGGCGGAGGGGACGGCCCTCGAACCGATCGTGTTCACGTCAGAGCACGACACTGCAGCCGGGAGCCCGTCAGCGGGCGATTGGGCGGGGGTCATCCTGGAAACCGGCGGGAGCGGCTCGAGCGTTGCGCACGTCTACCTTCAGTATGGAGGGGGGCTTGACGTGCAAGCAGGGGCTCCCGCGATCGAGGCGTTCACCGCGCTGTTCAACACCGGCGCCGGCCTGCGAGCCGGAGGCGATGCCGCGATAACGACGGCCGACGCCTGGCTCGCGTTCAATGAAACGGGCGTGCTCCAGGAGGACGACGCCGCAATCGAAATCACCAACTCGGTGATCCGGTCCAACTCGATGAACGCCGAGGTGACCGGCACGGCCACCCTCGACGCGCGCGGGAATTGGTGGGGGAGCGAGGAGCCCGCCGCGATCGACGGGGCGGTGAGCGGATCCGTCAACACCTCCCAGGCGCTGGACCGCGAACCGGTTCTCACCCCCGATGCGGGCGTGGCCGGCGGTGTGACGCAGGTGGGCACCCGCGAGATCGAACTGGTCCTCGCCGGCCGCAATGCCGAGAGCGTCCGCGTGAGCGAGGACTCGAGTTTTGCGGGAGTGTTCTTCGACGATTTCGAACCGGTTGAGCCGTTCACGCTCTCGGAAGGCGCGGGCGCCAAGGAGATCTTCGTCCAGTTCCGGAGCCTGACCGGCCACGCGAGTGACGTGATCTCGTTTACGGTCGAATTCGTGACGGAGGGACCCGAGATCGTGAGTTTCAACCTTTCGGAGGGAGATGAGGTGCGGCGGCCGTTCGTGGTCGAAGCGCAGGCTACAGCCGCGCTGGGTCTCCAGTCGCTCGCGTTCGCGGTGGACGGCGAGGTTCTCGCGAGCACGGGCGCAGACGGCGTGCTGGAACACCGCTGGGACGTTCGTGAACACGCGACGGGAATCCGGCGGATCAGCCTGATTGCGCGCGATCAGAGTGGAAACCTCGGCGTGCGCGAACACAACGTGGTCCTCGGCCACGACCAGCCGCCGGCCCCTGCGATCACAGCGCCATTGGAGGGGATCCTGCTGGCAAAGAAGACCGTCGACGTGACCGGCGCGGCCGAACCGTTCGTCGAGGTACGCCTGGCGCGCAACGGTCTGTTTATGGAATCGGTGACCGCGGATGCGGAGGGGACGTTCGTGTTCGAGTCGGTGGAACTCGTCGAGGACGAGAACCGGCTGGTGGCGTCTGCGCGCGATGCGATCGGATCGACCAGTTCACCCGTTCGTACCGTATTTGTTGATACGGCTCCGCCCGTCGCCCTCGTGATGAACGAGCCATTGTATTTCCCGGACAACAAGAGTGTCCAAGCGAGTTGGCGGTTCCCCGATGAGGGCCAGCGCGCCCGGACGTTCCAGGTGCTCTGGGACACGGAACCGTTCGACAACCCCGACGATGCGGCAAACGCCAGCAGCGAGACCGAGGAGATGGAGCTGTTTTTCACAAACCTGCCAAACCAGCGCCTGCACTTCGCGGTAGTGGGGTTCGATACCGCCGGCAACCGGAGCCCGCTGTCGAATCTTGTCTCCATTGATTTCGACGACCGGCCCCCGGTGCTGGCGATCGCTTACGACAAAATCTCGCCGGTTGGCCCGGGACCGCTTGGCATCACGGTGACAAGCGACGAACCGCTCGCAGGTGCGCCGTCGCTGGTCCTGCGCTTCGCGGGCATGGCGGGCGGCGTGCCGGTGGACCTGGAACAGGACGACATCCACCGCTTTGTAGGCGCCGTCGATATCAACGCCACCGCGGCGTCGGGGCCTGTGGATGTTCGCGCCGGCGCCATGGACCTTGCCGGCAACGTTTTCCAGGGAGTCCCCGCCGGACCCGAACTGGTCGTCGACGTGACGCCGCCGGTCGCATCGATTACCACCGATCCGACACCACCCGTGCAGACGCTGGAGGAAACGGCGGTCGCAGTGCAATTGGCGCTCACCAAACCGCACGACCCCGGTTCAGCACCGGAACTGGCGTTCGATCCACCGGAGGGCGATCCGATCGCGATTGTGCTGGAAGGAGAGGGAACGGAGTGGACGGGTATTCTTACCCTGGGTCTCGAGGCGGGAACGGGTATCGGCCGCTTCCAGTTCTCGGGGACCGACGCCTTCGGCAACACCGGCACCCGGATCGACAGCGGGGTCGAACTCGAGATCTTCGCCGACGAGGATCCGCCGCCGCCCGGTGCACCGCAAAACCTCGTTGCCGAAACCCTTCCGGGCGGCGAGATCCGGTTGCAGTGGGTTGCCGCGGAAAACGCCGAAACCTACACCGTCTACCGCGAATCGGGGGCGGCGGGCGACGTGCCGGCACTGGCGGTAGCATCGGGTATCGAGGAGACCGAGTACATCGACCTTCCCGAGGAGGACGGTATCTACCGCTACGCGGTGCGGGCGGAACGAATGGGCGTTGAGGGCGACCCGTCGAACGTCGTCCCGGCCGAGTCAAACCGCACCCCGCCGCCCGCGCCGGTCAATGTCGCCGTGGAACTCGGGCCCGAGGGTGTGCGCATCACGTGGGAGCAACCGTCCGGGGACGTGCCCGTCGCCCGCTTCCATGTCTACCGCAATGGCGAAAGGATCCGCACGGTATCGACCGTCCGGAGGGTCAACGACGCCCCGCCGCGCGGCGTCATCCAATACACGGTCGGTGCCGCCGACGCCATCGGCAACGAGGCCGTGAGCGATGCGGCAACGATCGAGCTGTTCGTGGGGGCGCCGGGCGATCTGATCGCGACAGTGCGCCACCGGGAACAACCTTGGTTGACGTGGACATCCGGAGACGAGACGACAACCGGATACAACCTGTACCGCAACGGCGTCCTGCAAAATGATACCCCGCTCATCGATACGGAGTTCCTCGACCCCCTGCCGACCGGCGACGAACGCGTGCGCTACGCCGTGCGCGCGGTGAATGCCGAGGGCCAGGAAAGCCCGCCGCGCACGGTCGATGTCTTCCCGGTTCTGCTCGACCTCATTCCAAACCCCGACGAGGAAATGGAGCCGGGCCCGCTACGCACGCGCTACTTCGATCGGTTTCATGCAGAGGTCGTGAACCAGTCCACATTCGATCCATTGTCGCTGGAGGCATGGAAACTGACGCGGCACATTGCGGGCGAGGAGCCGTTCGAGTTGCATCACCCGTTGCATGAGCCAATCGACCCAGGTGCGGCGCGTGCGGAGGAGATTGTGCTCCCTGGAGCCCTGGAACGTTCCGAGCAGACCGTCGTGTTCGAAGCCATCCACGAGAGCGATGTCGACGGCAGCGAGGTCTTGTACGAGCGGGTCTTCCATTTCGACGAGGTCCGATCGCCCGGAACAATGGTCTCCGTCACGGCCTTGGAGCAACCCCTTGCCGGCGGACTCGCAAGCTTTGACGTCCGGGTCCACAACCGCAGTGATGTCCCAATAGAATTTATCGCATTCCGTAACTTCGGCGAGGACCCGGGCGACGCCTACCTCTCGGTCCTCGACGAGTTCGGCGACGAAATGCGACGCGTGTCGATTACGACGGCGCCCGACGGCACGATTATGCTCAGCGGCGGAATCGGCTTGACCGTGATCCAACCCGGCTCCGCGGTCAGTTTCACGGTCGAGAATGTCCTCACGCCAATCTCCCTGGCCGAGTCCGGTGCCACGTACGAGGTGGTCGTGCCGCAGATCTACCACGATTTCGGATGGCCGACAGAGCTGGCGGCCGGCCCGCTCGAGGGGCACATGTTTTCATCGCTGGCCGAGACCCCCTACCACGCCGCGGCCCAAACCCCGCAGTTGGAGTTCACGGACGATGAGGTCATCACAATCACCGGCACCACGCTCGATCGCGACACCGACGAACCGGTCGGTGACGTTCCCGTGCGCATCGGATTCTCGTCGCGGGGATACCACTGGTTCCGCGAGGTCGAGGCCGACGCGGACGGAAACTTTGCGCTGGACTACCGGGCACCGGCGGGGTTCGGGGGCGTGCTCAATATCTGGGCGACCCACCCCGATATCGTAGACCAGCTCAACCAGGTCGAGGTGGTGCTCTACCGCATGTTCGCCACGCCAGGGCGCGGGGAAGTGCGAATGTCGAAGAATGATTTCTCGCATTTTAGCATCCGGCTCGTGAACCCGAACGATGCTGACCTGACCGGCGTCGAAGCGCAGTTCCGGGCGTTCGAGGTGGTGAATGGAGAGGAGATTGAAATCGAGACGATCCAGGGCGGGTTCCGGGACGGGGGAGAGCGCGATATTCGCGCCGGAGCCCGGGAGCGCGTCAATCTGGAAATCGAAGCAGCCATCGACGCCCCCGACGCAGCACAGTTCGAGTTCGTGTTTGCGAGCGCCGAGGGTGCCACCACGAGATTTTCGGGTACGATGGAGCTGTTGCCGGCGTTCCCGATTGTGACGGTTACGCGGCCCCGGGGCGGGTTTGTCGAAACGAGTCTCGACCGCGGCGCCATGCGCAGCCGCGAGGTGACGATCGAGAACCGCGGGCTGCGCCCGCTGGAGGGTATCGAGATCGTGCCGCCGCAGGAGCACCCCTGGATACGGCTCAACCTGCCGGTAGATGAGGACGGGATCATCCGCATCCCCGACCTGGAGATCGGCGAGTCGCACAGCTTCACCGTCGTCTTCACGCCCCCGGACACCCTCGAACCGGACCACTACCAGGATCGTGTGACCATCCGTGGTGACAACCTCCCGTCCGACTTTGACCTCAACCTGTTTGCGCAGATCACCTCGGATCTGACCGGCTCGGTGCAGTTCTATGTGAGCAGCATTCTCGGCCAGCCTGTACCCGGTGCGAGGATACGAATGCGGAACGTGTTTCTCCAGGAGGAGATCGGACCGTTCGTAACCGGCGAGGACGGGCTCGTCGCCGTGGACGGACTCCACGAGGGCGATTGGTCGTGGCAGACCACCGCCCCGGGGCACTCGTCCGACCATTCGATCGTCACGGTGATCCCCGACCAGGTCGTGGAGGCGCGGCCCCGGCTCTCCCGCAGCCTGGTGACCATCAATTTCCAAGTGGAGCCGGTGCCGTTTACCGACCGGTACGAAATCGTGATCGAACAACAGTTCGAAACGCACGTCCCGGCGCCGGTGATGGTCGTCGACCCCGCAGTGCAGCGCTACCGGGACATCCGCCCGGGATTCGAGGACGTTTACATCGTGACGGTGAAGAATGAAGGGCTGATCGAGATGTTCGACCTCCAGATCGAGCCGGCCGAATCGACGCGCGGCAAGCTGGAGCCGCTCATCGATTACATCCCGGTCCTGGCGGCAATGCAGGAGATTGAGATCCCGTACCGGTTCGTGTACCACGGCCCACCCGAGGCACAGGGAGGCGGCGGCGCGGAAGGCAGCGGCGGCGGGGCGACGCCGATGACGATCGTTCCGCCGGATCCGGTATTTGCGGACGACGAAGGGTTCCCGCCAACCGGTGTACAGTGCATCGATGATGGAGTCCAGGCGCTGATCGAGCCGGGTATGAAACCGTCGGACATGCTTGGGTTGAGTTCCGCCCTCAACGCGAACTTCCGGTGTGTCGACGACGACAGCCTGGCAGGGGCCGGCGCGTTTGCCGTGGGATTTGGGATGGGCGCGAGTATCGTAAGCGCTCCGATCTCCGTGCTTGCTACCGTCATCCATTGTATTGGCCAGGCATTGACCGGCGGTTCGAAAAAGCACAGGAAAGGGCAGTCCGTCGGCCGCGGGCGCAGTCAGCCGGCCCATCAGAGCAGCATGGCCGACTTCACCGGCCTCGGCCCGGAGTGTTTCGCAGAGGGGACCGAGGTGGCCGTGGCCGGGGGCGAGACCCGGCCGATCGAGGAACTCGCGCCCGGTGATGTGGTCAAGACCGGCGCGAATGCCGTGGCTGCTGTC
The DNA here is from genome assembly GCA_007133065.1 of Opitutales bacterium. Taxonomy (GTDB): domain Bacteria; phylum Verrucomicrobiota; class Verrucomicrobiia; order Opitutales; family Oceanipulchritudinaceae; genus SLNJ01. The sequence goes on along the minus strand of SLNJ01000003.1, from coordinate 12,507 downwards.
CGAAATGTTTTCTCGCGGGAGGTGGATACAATCGTTCGCATCCGGTTTCGCGGAGAGGACGGTTCCAAGGGAATGCTTGCGACAACACCCGAGCACCTCATCTGGCACGACGGCGAGGGTTGGGTATTCGCGGCGACACTGCAGGAGGGAGATTGGCTGCACACAAAACAAGATGAGCTTGTGGAAATCGTGTCTGTGGAGCGCGTCGAGGAAACCCAGACGGTCCACACAATCGATCTGGAATCGGCTCGATCACTCTACGCCAACGGTATCCTGGTTCACGATTTGTGCGGACGCTGGGACGGAGGCCCCGTGATCGGATCCACACCAATGGGAAGAATTGAGTTTTGATGAGCGGACTTGTGACAGCGTTGGGAAGACGGTTTCGCGCGACGGCGGCGTTCGTGCCGCGCCGTCCCGCTACGTCCACCGGGACGAGCCCGGCGGTGCGGACTCCGAGTGGGGGTTGCCGGCGATCAGGCAGACCGGTCGCGAGCCGAGGGGGCAAGCCACTCGGTGCCGCGGGCGCGCTGTTCGCATTGGCCGGATTGCTGGCCGTTCCGGAGGAGGCGTTCGCCCAGCAGCAGCACCAGGGCTTCTGCGCGCGGGTTCGCATTCAGATCCAGCAGGAGCTGACCCTCGAGCGCATCGGGTTCGAAGCGACGCTCGAGGTCACCAACAACGATCCGGAGGAGTCGATCACCGACTTCTTCGCGGAATTGACGTTCACCCACCCGGAGACGCAGGAGGATGTGGCCGATCTGTTTTTCGTGCGCGCGCCCGAAACCGAAAATATTCAGGATGTGGAGGGGGGTGGGGTGATCGGGCCGCTGCGCACGGCGGTCATCCGCTGGTTTATCATTCCGAAGATCGATGCCGGAGGGACGAGTCCGAATGGGATCCACTACATGGTGGGAGCGAACCTCGGCGGGCGGCTCGGGGGGATACCGATCCCCGAGGAGATGCTCCTGGTGATCCCGGACGACATCCACGTGATGCCCGAACCGCAGCTCGATATCACCTACTTCCAGCCCCGCCACGTGCAGGCCAACAACCCATTCACCGACCGGGTTGAGGCACCGATCCCGTTCACGCTCGGCGTGCTGGTGCGCAACGTCGGACACGGCTGGGCGCGGCATCTGGAAATCGCTTCGGAGCAGCCGCGGATCGTGGAGAACGAGACGGGCCTGCTGCTTGTGGCGCAGCTTTTGGGAGCGCGCGTTAACGATTCACCGCTCGATCGAACCAGCCTGACCGTCGACCTCGGAGACATTGCACCCGGGGAGGCGACCAAAGGATCGTGGGACATGATCACCTCCCTCTCGGGCGAGTTCGTCGCCTTCAACGCCTCGTACACTCACGCGTCCGAACTCGGCGGCGAGGAGACCTCGCTGATCGTTTCGCTCGAGGCCCATTTCATGGCGCAGGAGGTGATGAGCGACCTGCCGGGGCGCGACGATGTTTCGGACTTCCTCGCGATCGTGAACGAGAACGACGACCTTATTCCGGATACGCTTTACGAGACGGACGGTATCGTCTCCCCCGTCCACCATCTCATAAATGTCTCGTTGAGCGGGAGCGCGGGTCCGGGGCAGACCGTGCTGATCGAGGCGTCCGCCGACACCGCCGGATGGAACTATATGCGGCTCGACGACCCGGGACAGCACCGCCTGGCGATCGAGCGGGTCGTGCGGAACGATGGCAAGGTGCTCCACCGGCGCAATGCCTGGACCAGCCTGCGGTACGAGGTGGAGACGAACCGGGAGCTGACTTTCCTCCACGTCTTCGATCACGTCGACACCGGCGATTACACCTACGCGGTCACCTACGCGGAAACCGAGGTCGACACCGAGCCGCCGGTGACCTCGATCGAGTTTGTAGGCGATTCGACACAGGTGGACGGCACCTGGTACATCACGCCGGACACCCAGATCTTCTTCCTGGCCGAGGATGAGAGCCCTGTGAGCATGTTCTACCGGATCGACGACGGAGACCGCGTCCCCGCGCACCCGTTCCACCTGGGCGATCCCGGCAGTTACACGATCGGATATTTTTCCGAGGACGTGCACGGGAACGTGGAGGAAGAACAGTTCGCGGAAATCATCGTCGTCAGCGGGGACGACGAGCTGCTGATTGCATTTGACCTGGAGCGAGACCGGATCTTCAACCCCGGCGAGGCGATTTCAGTGCGGCCGGACCGCTCGGGGTTCAACCTGACGCTCGGCGATGTGCCGTTCGCCTTGCAGGGGAACGTCGACATCTTCCGCGAGGTCCGCGGGTGGGTCCAGGTCGGCGGGGTCCCCTCGTCGCCGTCGCCGGACGATTTCGCGACCCTGGCCGTCACGGGAGATCACGTCGACTTCTACCGCTACCGCCACAACGGCGGCGCATGGAGCGACGCGCGCCCGGTGGACGACCCGATCGTCCTGAGCGGTCTCGCCACCGGCGAACACACGGTTTCGGTCGTCGGTCGCTCGGCGCACGGGGAATGGGCCGACGAGGAGGATGCGGTCACGGTGCAGTGGACGGTCAACCCCGGCGGTCCGCCGACCCGGGTGACCGCGCCGTTCGCGACACCGAGGCGCACGCGCACGGCCCAACTCCACGTCGGCGGCGACGGCGTTACCCACTACCGCTGGCGCCTTGACGACGGCCACTTCCAGGCCGAAAGGCCGGTCGACGAGCCGATTCAGCTGAGCGAACTCTCGAGCGGCGTGCGCACCGTCTCAGTCATCGCCCGGGTCGACGGGCAATGGCAGGCCGAGAGCGAAGCAACAGTGTTCACATGGACCGTGGATCCCCTCTACGGCAGCGATTTCACCCCCGAAACCAGGGTTCGGAACTTCCCGATCGCCGCTGGCGGTCAGATATTCTGGGATGGACTTGACGACGCCGGCGAAGCGGTCGCGCCCGGATGGTACACCGTGCGCGTGCTGCTGGAGGACGGCTTGGGCCGGAGCGTGTACTCCACCGACCTCGTGCGCGTCGAGGACCTGGGGGGACCGCCGGAGGTCGTGGCGGATGCCGCCCGCGGGCCCTCGCGGCCCCACGCGCGGGGAAAACGCGTCGTCTGGCAGGACCAGGTTACCGGCAGCCGCAATATCTTTGCGCGGCGGCTGAGCGGGGGGACCGGGGACCCCGTTCAGGTCACCGACGCCGTGCGCAGCCAGGAGCGGCCGCGCACCGACGGGCGATACGTGGTCTGGCAGGCGCGCCGCAGCGACGGGGCTTGGGACATCTGGATGCGGGACCTCGACGCCGGGGGCGATTCCCAACCGGTCGTGGAATCATCCGAGACCGACGACACGCGGCCCGCGGTCGACTGGCCGTGGGTGGTCTGGCAGGCGCGTCCGATCGGCGTCTCCGGCGCACCGTGGCAGGTCCGCGCCCGCAATTTGATTACCGGCGAAACGTTTACGGTCGACCCCGCCGCCGGCAATCAGAACGACCCTGTGGTCGAATCCGGCCGCGTTGTGTGGTGGGACGAGCGGCATCCCAGCCCCGGTGAGATCTACTTTGCCGACCTCGAAACGGGTGAGCGCCGGCGGATTACGAACGACCCGTTCGCCCAGACGTTCCCGGTGATCGACGGCCCGTGGATCGTCTGGCAGGACAACCGCGATCAGAATCTCCAGATCTACGGATACGACCTGCTCGCGGACCGCGAGATGCGCTTGAGTCAGACCGCGTCGAATCTGGAGCACCCACGGTTGGATGGGCCCTGGGTCGTATGCCTCGACGACGGCGCCGTCACCGGCGGCACCAACCTCCGTTTGATCCACATCCCGACCCGGGCCACGGCGCCGCTTACCCGCACGCCGACGGACAAGTCCGATCCGGGAATCGGCGACGGGCGCGCGGTGTGGCTGGAAGAGGGGAGCGGCGGGTCGCGTGTCGTTCGGTCTGTGGTTCCCTCCCTGCAACCGGTGTTCCAAAATCGGAACATGGTCGTTGTGACCGATGCGATGGTCGAGTTCCTCCAGGACGCGTTCAGCCTGCTGACGCACTGGCAGGAGGCGGCGGGCGTGCAGGAGATCTCCCGGATAACCGCGTTCGACCCCGCCCCGCAGACGGAGACCGTCGCGTGGGGTGCCGGTGTTCCCGAGGGCGACAATTTCAACCTCGCCCCCGGCGACGTGCTCTGGATCGGATTCGGCGAGGGGCGCGTCCTCGATCTCGGCGTGAACGGAGAGGCGCCGGTCGAACTGGACCCCGGCATCAATGTCCTCGCGTACCCGCACTTCCCCTCCGGATTTCGGGCGTACGATGTCGTGGACGCCCTCGGAATGGGGAATGTCCGCGCGATCCGGATGCTCGATGCGGAGTCGGGTCGGTGGCAGACGGTCGAAATCCGCGGCGGGCGCAGAGTCGGGCACAATTTCGATGTACCCAATGTTGCAGTACTGCTGATCGAGATGGAAAACGGGGTAACGGAGTGGCAACCATGAGCATCTGTAAAAGCAAACCGAATCAATCGTCCATGCCCGCTGCCGGGAGGGCGTTGTGCCGTTCGGTGCGGCAGGCAGCGGCAGTACCGGGATTTTTCGGGCCGCTCGGCGCACTGCTCCTGCCCGTGGCGCTTTGCGCCGCAGCGATATCGCCCGAACAACTCCGGGAACGGTTGGAGTCGACTGCGGCGCCGGTGGTGATCGATCTTCGGTCTCCCACGGAATACCAGGAAGCACATATCCCGGGAGCGATCAACGTGCCGGCCAGCGTGGCCGGCGCCAAGCGCCTTCCCCCGCTCGGTGAGGTCGTCCTTTACGACGATGGCCTGGGGCGGGTCTGGGCCGAGGACCTGTTGGAGGTATTTCAATCGAAGCCGGGAATTTCGCCGCTGGTCCTCCGGGGCGGATTGGCCGCTTGGGAAGGGGCGCGCCTGCCCTCCACTCGCGCCGGTGGACTCCGCGCGGAACAGCTTCCGGTCATCACATATGACGGCGTCCGCCGGGCCGGCGGACGCGACGCCGTGCTCGTCGATTTGCGCACGGGGGCGGACGATGATGGCGACCCGGGACCGGGGCTCGTTCCGATGGCGTTTGCCGCGGACTCGATTGAAGCGGCAACAGGCGAGCGCCTGGAGTCACTCGCCGATCACTTCCCGGGCATCCCGGTCGTGCGCGGAGCCGTTCGCCCGGGAGGCGCCGAACCGGCCGGAATCCGGGGAATCATGCCGGCGGACGCAGCCGCACCACCGAATCCGGATTCAATGATCATCCTGATCGACGACGGCGACGGGCGCGCCCAGGAGGAGGCCCGCCGCCTGCGAGCCGAAGGGTTTGCGCGGGTGGTCGTCCTCGCCGGGGGCGAAACAATCATCCGCCGCAGCGGCCGCCCCGGAATGGGCCGTACGGAGGCCCGAACCGAGGTCGGGAGTCCGCCGCACTCGGCTTTAGAGGAGAGCCAATAACCATGTGGCACAAGCGACAGCGGAATCGGATGTGGTATGGCGCGCTCGCCGCGTTGGCGGCCGTGCTCCCGCTTTCCGCTGCCGCCGAACTCGCCGGAGTCGAGATCGTAAACGTCACCCCGTCCGAGTTTACCGTGATCTGGGAGGGCCCGCCCGCCGGGTCTCCCGAGGTTCATCTCTACCAGGATGAAGCCGCCACGGTTCCGGTCGAAGGCCCGCTTGGGCGCGAACCCTTTCCGGTCTTGACCGGGGACCCCGATGCCCCGGATGCCTACGAGGCGCGCGCGGACCGCCGCGCGATTGCCGAAGCCATGCGCACCAAGGGCGTATACGCGGTGCGTGTCACCGGCGCGACGCCGGGGACGCTGTATTACCTTCGGGTGGAAACGCATTCTGTGGACGGGAACTCCCTGATATGGCCCGAGTCCACTCCGCTGCCCGGCGTCGCCACCGCGACCGAGGCCGCGCTCCTTGCAGAATCCCGCCAGCTTCTGGTATCCCTTCCGGAAGAATGGGAAACATCCGGCGCCGCGGTCGTGCTGACTGCCGAGGGCGCGGCCTATCCGATCGCGGCACTCTTTGGAGACGGCGCCCTGCCGAACGAGGCTTACGTCAACCTGAGCGACCTGATCGATCCGGAGACGGGCGCCCACCTGGAGCCCGGTGGGACGGTTGCCGCCACTCTGCAATACCGGGGGGTTGAAGAGATCGGATCGAGCGCGGCGACGCTGCTGTATACCGGTGACTTTCTTGTGGCGCAGGCGAGCGACTACTCGATCGAGGAGCTGCCCATCATTGTGGAGGACCCGCAATCCCAAAGCGTGGAGGCGGGGGAAACAGTAATGTTTGAAGTGGAGGCGTCCGGCGACGATCTCTCGTTCCAATGGCACAAGGACGGGGAGGTGATCGACGGGGCGACCGAGGCCGTGCTCGCGATTGAGAACGTCACGGCCGAGGATGCCGGCGACTACGCGGTCCTGATCGCAAATCCGGCGGGCGAAATCGAATCGGCCGCGGCGACGCTGGCCCTGCTGGAACCGCCGGTTATCGTGGAGCACCCAGAAAGCGTCGAAGCCGCCATCGGCGATGCGGTCTCCTTCAGCGTTGTCGCCGAGGGGGCCGACCTGTCGTACCAATGGTTCAAGAACGGTGAGCCGATCGAAGGGGAGGCCGGCTCGGTGTTTGGGATCGGCTCGGTTGCCGCAGAGGATGAGGGGGCATACACCGTTGTCGCCGTGAACCCGATCGCCAGCGTCGAATCCGGTCCGGCGCAACTGATAATCGTCGCCGATCCGGCACCGACGCCGGATTTGGAGCCGCCGGAGATCCTCGTTCACCCGGAACACCAGACGGCTTTAGTGGGGGAATCGGTGACGTTTGAAGTCGAAGCGACGGGCCTGGATCTCTCCTTCCAGTGGCGTCTGAACGGGGACGCGATCGAAGGGGCGACCAATCCCGCGTTCACGATAGCATCGGTTACGGAGGAGGATTCCGGCGATTACACGGTGGTGGTATCCAACCCCGCCGGCTCGGTGGAGTCGGAGACAGCGGTATTGAACGTGACCGTGGCCACACCGACTCCGGAGCCGCCGGAGATTGTCGTCCATCCAGAGGATCAGGCGGTGTTCGCAGGGGAATCGGTCACGTTTACGGTGGAGGCCGTCGGCATCGATCTCTCCTTCCAGTGGCAGCGAAACGTCGAACCGGTCGACGGAGCAACCGGTCCCGCGTTCACAATCGAGTCGGCTACAGTGGATGATGCCGGAGAATACTCCGTCGTGGTGTCCAACATGGCCGGATCGGTCGTCTCGGATACCGCGACACTCGAAGTGCACGGCCCGCCTGAGATCGTGGAGGACCCGTTATCCATCGAGGCCATGGAGGGCGACTCTGTGACCTTGATGGTCGACGCCACAGGCGAGGATCTGTCGTTCCAGTGGCACAGGGACGGCGACCCGATCCAGGGTGCGACCTCCGACTCTCTGGTCATCGAGTCGGTTGCCACCGGCGATGCCGGCAGTTACACGGTGGTGATATCGAATCTGGCCGGGACGATCGAACCGGATGCCGCCATTCTGACGGTGATCGTACCGACACCCACACCTACCCCGGAACCGACACCCGCGCCCGTGGCCTCGGGACCGTTGTCGGATGCGGTTTTCCTCGGAGATGGGCTGTACGAATCGGAGTGGTTCGGGCGCTTTCACGCGCGCGAAGCGTTCGGAAGTTGGATCTTCAGCGAGGAGAAGGGCTGGGTGTACGTCTTCCCAGCCGCCGTCGTGGGGGGGCGCGGCATGTGGATGTGGGACTACTTCCTGGGAGGGTACACCTATACCGAACAGGGTATCTACGGCGCGAACTACGCGTGGGTGTTCTCCACGGAGCTGGGGTGGATCGCCTTGGACCGCGCCGGATCGACCCTGTGCGAGCGCCTCTACTTCGATCGCTCAACTGGTGATTGGTTCACCCTCTTCGACCCGGATTGCGACTGATCGACTACCGGCGCTTTGAGAAGCGAATGTCCCCGGTCCGCGGGCCGACATGGATCCGCAATTCCTCGACGGCGCCCTCCGCATCCCGCCCGAAGGTCACTGCGGGGAACACCCCCTCGAAATCGTCTCCCCGGATGTGCGACAGAGGAATCGTCCCATGGCGCGGGTGCCGGAGCGTGAGGGCGCCATCCTCCACCGTCACGTGGTAGGACGTACGGAGTTCCTCGCTCTCGTATATTCCGGCGTATTCCTGCAGCGCATCGGGATCCGGCGCGTTCCCCTCCACGACGCGGGGGAGGCGTTGATCGCGATGGAGGAGGTACGCAACCTGTCCCGTCCTGTTCCGTTCGAACGCGATTTGGGTGTCGCGGGCGGGGAGGTGGAACTCCTGTTCGGCGACCGCGACGGCGACCGTCTCGGGTTCCCCGGTCGGTTGAAACGTGAGGAGATCGCCCCGCTTCCGGATACGCACATACTGCCCCTCGTCATGAAGCCGGTAGAACCCCGTGAATAACTCGAGCGCCTCCTTTGGGAGCGCGAGAACCGCCGGCCTCTCGCGCTCCCCGCGCTCCCGGGGTCCCATCCGGTCGTCGAGGTAGATATCCGCGATGCGATGCGCCGCGCGTTCGGCGTCGATCGCCGTGTTCGCAAGAATCGCGACACCGAAGCGCTGGTCGGGAAAGAGCATCAGCTGGCTGTGGAATCCCGCCCAGCCGCCGCTGTGGCCGACGGTGGGCAAGCCGCGATAGGTGCCGTGAAAGAGGCCGTACGCGTACGGCAGCTCCGTGCCGTCATTCAGCCGGCCGCGGGTGAGCATGCGCTCCACGATCGGGGAATCGCGCGTTTGCGGATCGTTCATATGCATCAACCACGCGGCCAGATCGCGCGCCGTGCTGAAGAGCGAGCTCGATCCCGCGGCGCTCAGATTGTTCGGGACCCGCCGGAATGATCCGTCGGGACGTCGCAGGTACCCCGAGGCCCGGCCTGGGACGATTTCAGTGTGATCGTCGCGGACATGTGTGCGCGTCATCTCGAGCGGCGCAAAGAGGTGCTCATGCAGCCACTCCCGAAACGACAATCCGCTCGCGCGCGCAACGACCTCGGCCAGCAGTATGTACCCGGTATTCGAGTACCGAAACGCTGTCCCTGGGTCAAAGATGAGAGATCGCTGGTTGAAGGCCATGTCGAGGATTCGTTCCTGTCCGAGCACATCGTCCATCCGCCACCCGGCGACCGAGAGCGTCCCGGGCCAATCTCGGATCCCGCTGGTGTGGTGAATCAGATGCGCGATCGCAATCGTGTGCCCGAAGCCGGGGAACTGGGAAAGGTGCTCCCGGACCGCGTCGTCCGGGGCGATGGCCCCGCTCTCGATCAGCGACGCGACCGCAAATCCGGTGAACGGTTTCGCCACGGAGGCGGTATCGAAGACCGTGTCGGGTGTAATCGGGACCTCGTGCTCGAGATTGGCGAATCCGTATCCCGCCGCATGCACGACGGCATCCTTCCGCACCACCGCCACAGCGAGGCCCGGGCCGGTGCGGTCGGCGATCGCAGAGAAGAGCGCGTCGACCCGGTCGGATTGGGATTTGTCACCGGCCGCTGCGAGCGATCCCCAACCGCTCACGATCAACCATGCCAGAAGAACCACCACCGCAATCCGGTTCGCGCCCCGCCTCGACCGCACGATCCATCGCCGCCGGGAACGCGGCGGTATCCGGAGGGTGGGGTTGGTGGCGCGAAACCAAATACGCATGGTATCGGAGTGTAATCGAGTGAGGACGAGCTGTCCACCCACCCATGAAAATCCCGCGGGTTTGACAACCGCGCGGCGATCCGTTTGGCAGGTGCGTGCCCCCTGCCGGGGAAACCTCTGCGGCAGGGCGGTCTGACATGGAATTCCTTCTCACCATTGCCGTCGCCCACTTTCTGGCCGTCGCTTCACCCGGGCCGGATTTCTTCCTCGTCGTGCGTAACGCGCTGCGCAGCGGCTTCCGGATCGGCGTGCTGACCTCGGCCGGCATCATGATCGGGGTGGCAATCCAGCTCCTCCTCTGCCTCAGCGGACTCAGCCTCCTGCTGGTTGCCGCGCCCGGCGGGATGACGGCAATCAGTCTCGCCGGCGCCGCGTACCTGACATGGCTGGGCTGGCAGGCGATCCGCGACAGCCGGAGACAGGTCTTCGCCCCCGCCGGCACCGGCCATGCGCCCGGGCGCCCGGTTCGCGAGGGACTCCTCTGCAACCTGAGCAATCCGAAGGCGATCCTGTTCTTCCTCGGATTGTTCTCGGTGCTTCTGACGCCGGCTATTAGCGTGCCGCTTCGGTTCGCCGCCGCCCTGCAGATACTTGCGGTCAACTTCCTCTGGTTCTCCTTCGTCGCGGCGATGGTCGCCCGTACCGGCAGACACCCGCGGTTCATCCGTTTCCAGCGGGCAGGCCTCGCCCTCACCGGCATCGTACTCTGGGCGCTCGCCGCCCGCCTGATCTGGAGCTTGCTGTGAGCGACGGCGGGGTCGCTGGACGACACGCCGGCAAAGCCGGGATGTCGTCCGCGCAGTGGGTGATCGCTGAGATCCTGCAAAAAGATGGACGTTGGGGTTTCAAATGCTTGATCTGATCGCCAAATACAAAAATCCCCACCGACCCGACCGATCAGAGCCAAGAAACGACAACCTAAGAATACCAACTGCTCACTCAACCCAGACATAAAATAGCCGTCAGTCCTTCCAGACGCCAAAAATGATCTTTGAGGCCCGTAAATCAGTGCCATTCTGGACTGACATCTTTACGCAGCCCACAAAAATTCAGGTTACGCTATCGGGAAAGAATGAAACCGAACGACATGTTTTTCAGGAGCAACCGTGTGGAGGATCTCTACGAGCGAATCGTTGGAGACGAGGACGCACGTGTCTGTACCGATATTGACGAGCAGGCATGCCGGGAGGTCCCCGGTAATTTCTTCCTGCAGGTGATCACTCATTTTCTGACAAAACTGGGTGATGCGATCGCAAATCCGAAAACCGTATTGGCCTGGTTGCTCAGTGCGCTGGGGTCCCCGGGTGCATTTACGGCATTTCTGGTGCCGGTGCGCGAGTCCGGTTCCCTGATTCCACAGCTGGTCATTGCCAGCTACGTACGGCGTCAAGCGATTCGTAAGTGGACCTACGTCATCGGGTGTCTTCTGCAAGCGGCTTCCATCCTGTGGATGGCGGGGGTCGCGCTCACGCTCGAAGGTATCGCGGCGGGATTCGGACTCCTTGGAGCGCTGGTCGTATTCAGTCTTGCGCGCGGGCTCTGCTCCGTCGCCGCAAAAGACGTTCTTGGGAAGACGATCCCAAAGACCCGGCGCGGTCGCGTCAACGGTTGGTCCGCATCCATCGCCGGCATTGTCACCATCGGGATCGGCATCTCGCTGCTGCTTGGGATGGGAACACCGGACGGGGTGTTCATCTACGCGATCCTGTTGGTTGGAGCCGCTGGATTGTGGATCCTCGCGGCGGGAGGTTACTCGCTCATCCGGGAATTTCCGGGTGAATCGGAGGGAGGAGGAAATGCACTGGAGGCTGCGCTCAAACGGCTCCACATCCTGGTGTACGATCACACGTTCAGGCAATTCGTATTGGCGCGCTCGTTTCTACTCTGTTCGGCACTGAGCGCACCTTTTCTTATCATGCTCGCACATGAGCAGACGGATGGAAAACTTCTGGTCCTGGGGCTCTTTGTGATCGCCGACGGACTGGCCAATGTCGTATCGAGCCCAATCTGGGGGCGATATGCCGACCGCTCAAGCCGTCGGGTGATGATCTTCGCGGGCGTTGGCGCCGCCTTCACGGGAATCCTGCTCGTTCTGACCGTAACAGGCATTCCCTCTCTGGCGGGAAGCCATTGGATCTACCCACTCTTCTTCTTCTTGCTGGCGATTGCACACGCAGGGGTTCGCCTGGGACGCAAGACCTACATTGTCGATGCCGCACAGGGAAACAAGCGCACCGACTATGTCGCGGTCAGCAACTCGATAATTGGCATCGTCCTGCTGGTCGTCGGCGCTATCGGGGCGGTTGTCGCGATCGTACCGGTCCAGGTCGTCATCCTGATCCTCGCGGCGATGGGACTGACTGGTGCGGTGATGAGCTCGCGACTCCCCGAAGCCTCCTGACCGGTCTCGCTCAGCCCGATCGGGCAATCCGGTATCGCGTCGACGCTGCAATTCCGCGCTGTGGTGTTCCCCCGGCGGCCGGGTCAATACGCCCACCGGATTTCTATCATAACATTGCGCCCTGAAAGCGGAGCGTAATCCGTCAGGTGCGAGACGCGGATGCACGCCTCACGGTCAAACATATTCTCAATCCTGGCGAACACCCGCTCCTGCTCATCCAGCCGGACGCTCCCCTCCAGATCGAACATGAAGCACCCCGGCGTCGGATTCTCACGACGGAGCTGTACCCGGTTCCGGGCAAAGACATACCGGGCGCCATCCCGGCATCCCAGGGCCGAAAAAGGGGTCACTGTTCATTTCTAAGATTCCGCAGTCGTTTGGCGTACTTGCATCTGTTTTGAACCTCGCGCTCGTATTTGCCGCAAGCGCTGCTGATCCCGTTCGGAGCTCC
>SLNJ01000157.1 GCA_007133065.1 Opitutales bacterium | reverse complement strand
GTGCCCTCCGCTGTGCGCGCTTCCTCGCCCTAACCGCCGTGGTCGGATTTCTCGGCGCCCAAGCGGCGCCGCTGGACGCCGGCGACGGCGGACTCCGATTCCTCCAGGAAACGGGGGGCTGGAAATACGAGGAACAGCTTCAATGGCTGTTTGCGGTCGATGCGGGAGGGGGGAGCAGCTACTACTATTCTCCCCGCGCCGGATGGATGTGGCACGATCCGGATTTCGGCGGCTGGATTTTCAGCTGGGGGTTTGTCGACGCCCAGTGGATGGGCCGCGGAGCCCTCGGCCGGGCGGTGCAGCGGGCCGCGATCGCACATGCGACCGACCTTCCGGCACCCTCCAGCCATCCGGTCACGATTCTTTCGGCTGAGGTCGAGGAGGGGCGGCTCCATGTCACCGTGGAATATCCCGGAACGAGTCCCGGTTCGCTCTTCTTTCTCTTTGTAGAGAATACGCTTGAGGGATCCGACCCGGGACGCGCCGATGCCTGGATATCCAGAAACAGTCAGGGCGATGCCGGGACGGACCTGATTCAGGAGGACCTCGTATTTGACTTGGATCCGATGGAAGCGGAGTGGGGGATCGCTTCCGGCGAGGATTACACCTTGGATCTTCCGGTCTTTGAAGCAACCGCGGCCGGAGCGCAACGGGTTACGCACGACACCGCGAGAATCGGCTGGGAGACGGCACAGCCGGCTAAGGTGTACGTCGAGTACGGAACCAGCGCCGGGGATCTCTCCATGCGAACGGAGACGATCGATTGGGGAGAAACTGAGCATTGGGTCACGCTGTCTGGACTCGAAATCGACGCGACGCACTACTACCGTCCGGTCTCCGTCAGCGATTCCGGGAGTAAGGTTTACGGCGAGGTGCATTCCCTGAAGACAGAGGCACTGCAAACCGCGTCCCAGGTCACCCGGCACGGTATCACCTGGACGTTTGACGGGGAGCATACCGTTGGACAGTTCGTCAATGGCGACTGGTGGGTCCTCGGGCCGGTGCAGATCGTGGAGATCGATCCGGCGCCCGGTCCGCACCCCGAAGGCGAGTCGATCGCCGACCGGATTTCCGCGAACCAGTGGGGGGATACCAGCCTGCGGGATAACAACGCGTGGGGGAACGGCTCGATGATGGTCATGACCCCGAGCGGGTCGCAGGCCTATGATTCCCGGAACCAGAACTACAGTTCGAGTCTGCGCATCCAGATCCCCTACGACCTCGGCGCCGACCGGTCACTGATCTCTTCGATCAGCCATACTCCGGATGACGGGTATCCGAGCCAGATTGTCTTTCACCACATCATGTGGCCCGGCGAGCGGGAACAGGCGCGTGTCATGCGCACCGCAGCCGTCCTGACCAGTCTCTCCGAAGTGCCTCCGGGCGATGCCTTCCGGCCGACGTACATCGGTGGAGAGAAGCGGATTTTTCGGCTTGGCGATCTGCGCTGGGACCGGCTTGCAAATCTACCGCTCCATCCTCGGGTTCACGCGGATGTGATCCCCTCGGCCACGGAGTGGGAGCGATTCGAGCGCTATCTCGAGCGGCCCTGGATCGATCACCTCAACGGCTCGTGGATGGGGCAGTTGCTGCTGCCGAGCGAGAACCAGCCCGCCTACGGCCGTGAAAATGCGCGGATCGTCGGCCGGGCGTCGTTGATGCTGCAACTCGACGTCCCGCGCGACCGCAAGGAACGCCTCCTGATAGGGCTCACCCAGATCGGAGTTGATCTGCGCGGAATCGCGGAACTCGGGGGCCGCTGGAATGCTGGCGGGGGACACACGAGCGGTCGCAAGTGGCCGATTCTCTTTGCCGGTCTCATGTTCGACGACGACCATTTCTTTGACATGCCGGAATCCGCTATCTTCCACGAGGACGTTCAAACCTACTGGGGAGAGGGGTGGCATGGCCAGCGGGCGCTCTGGCAGATGATCACCCACCACGGCACCCGCCAGCCATACCTGCACCTGACTCCCGCGGAGTGGCCCGATCACGACCAAACCGGCGCCCTCGGCGGCCGGAGCGGGGCGCAGGTTTCCGAGAGCTACCGCACCTGCTGCAATGCCAATGCGTGGCCGGGGCAGACGCTTGCCGCGCTCGTGATGGAGGCCAAGGAGACCTGGGATCATGACGCATATTTTGAAGTGGTCGACGACTGGATGCGCGAGGATGATATCTACGCGGATCAGCGCCTCGGCTACGAACGGCACGGCGAAGAGGGGAGCGGATTTCACCACGATGCCTTCGTGACCGACATGTGGCGGCTCTTCCGCGACACGGTTCCCGAACAACCCCACAGCGACGAGCACCGGATGTGGGATGTGAATCAATCCGGGTCGCTCAAGTGGGTTCCGAATGAGAAGCCCGCCGATCGCGGTCCGCCGGTCTACGGCCCCGACTACCCATACTGAGTTGACGCGGCGCGATTGCGCGTGCGGCGTTTGAGGATTGATGCGGCGCATCGGGGGCGTAAATCTGCGGCATGTCCCAATCGACTGCGACAGCATGGATGGACCGCGTGCGCCGGTGGGGTCAGACGAACCTCTGTGAGCGTGATCCCGAGCGGTACGATGCCTCCTTCTGGCGGGCGCACTGGCGGCGGACGCGCGTGCAGGGGGTGATTGTGAACGGCGGCGGAATTGTCGCCTACTACCCGAGCGAGCTGGAGCTTCACTACCGGGCGCGTGCACTCGGCGAGCGCGATTTGTTCGGCGAGATCGTGGCGGCGGCGCGGGGGGAGGGGCTGGCGGTGCTGGCCCGGATGGATTCGAACCGCGCGGGCGAAGCGTTCTACCGGGCGCATCCGGATTGGTTTTGCGTGGACCGTGCAGGCGAGCCGGTGCGAGCGCAGGGCCGTTACATCAGCTGCGTCAACGGTCCGTACTATCGCGATTACATCCCCCGGGTCCTCGAGGAGATTATCCGGCGCTACCGGCCCGAGGGGTTCACGGACAACAGCTGGAGCGGGCTGGGGCGGGGCACAATTTGCCACTGTACGCATTGCGCCCGGACGTTTCGTGAGTCGACCGGTTTGGAGCTCCCGCGGGAAGCCGATTGGAAGGACCCGGTCTACCGCCGCTGGATCACATGGAGCTATGAGACCCGGCTGGAGGTGTGGGATCTGAACAACCGGGTGACACGCGAGCACGGCGGACCGGATTGCCTCTGGCTCGGCATGCTCAACGGCAACACGATCGGCCAGAGCCGCGCCTTTCGCAATCTCCCCGCGCTCGGGAAGCGGTCGCGAATCATAATGTGCGACCACCAGTCACGGGAATTCGGGTACGGATTCGAGCAAAACGGGCTCAACGGCAAGCTGTTGCACGGAGTGATGGGATGGGACCGGCAGGTGCCTGAGAGCATGGCGATGTACGTGCGCGGGGCACGGCCGTTCCGGCTCTCCGCCAATCCGCCGGCCGAGGCGCGATCCTGGATGGCGGCGGGATTTGCCGGAGGAATCTCGCCGTGGTGGCACCACATCACCGCACAGCACGAGGATCGCCGGCAATACGAGACCGCGGAGCCGCTCATGCGGTGGCACGAGGAAAACGAACAATACCTGTACGACCGTGATCCGATCGGAGCGGTCGGAGTGCTCTGGTCGCACGAGAACATCGACTTCCACGGCCGCGACGATCCCGAGGAGCGCGTCGGGCTCCCCTGGCGCGGGGTGGTGCAATCGCTCACGAGCGCCCGGATCCCGTACCTGCCGGTGCACGCGGATCGGTTGGACGACCTGCCGGAGTCGCTCGAGGCGCTTTTCCTGCCCGACCTCGCGGTGGTGTCCGACTCCCAGGCAGCGGCCGTTCGGCGGTTCGTAGAGCGGGGGGGCGGGGTGATCGCAACCGGAGCGACCGGCCTTCGCGATGCGTGGGGCGATCCCCGTTCGGATTGCTTGCTGGCGGATCTGTTCGGCGTCCGCGCGGCCGGGGCGGTGACCGAACCCGAGTCGCTCTCCGAACAGAGCTGGGAGGTGTACCGGACCCACACCTACCTCCGGATCTCCCCGGAGTGGAGCGGATCCGACCCGGCGCCGCGGAGCGACGCCCGCCATCCCGTGCTACGCGGGTTCGAGGGAACGAACATCCTCCCGTTCGGCGGGACCATGAGGCGGGTCACGGCCGATCCGGGAACCGAAGTACCTGCGACCTACGTGCCAGCCTTCCCGATATACCCTCCCGAGTTCTGCTGGACGGTTCGGCCGCAAACCGATATCCCCGCGCTGGTTGCCCGGGAGCACCCGTCGGGGGGGCGCACGCTATTTTCCGCCGCGGATATCGACCGTTGCGCCGCCCGCTACCAGTTGCCCGACCATACCCGGTTGATAGCGAACCTGGTATGTTGGGCGGCGCGCGACCGGATTCCGCTTCGGATCGACGGGCCCGGGGCGCTGGATTGCCATCTGTACCGCCAGGGCGATCGGCGCATCCTTCATGTCGTGAACCTGACACACTGCCGCGGTTGGCCGGCGCTCGCCGACTCCCCTGTTCCGGTCGGGCCGTTTGAGGTCGCCGTGGCGTGCGGGGATTCCCGGCCCTCCCGCGCGCGACTGCAGGTCGCCGGGACCGAAGCGCGGATCGTTAACGAGGGGGCTGAGGCCCGCTTTACGATCCCGTCCGTGGCCGTGCACGAGATGGTGATCCTCGAGTAGCTCGCGCGGCGCTCCCGGGTCATCGATACCAATTCATATGCAGGCTGCCAGCCTGTGTGGGAATAGCCGGCGTACCCGCATTTTCCACCGCTTGTTTGGTAGCCGATAGACCGGCATCGGCCTTCGCGATAAATCGGGGATTCGGAAACGGGTTGGATGACGCCGCTTCGCTCGGCACGAACCCCGATTGCAATCCGGGTCCCGATTTCAACCGCTGCTCGTAACGGAGCGACATTGGGGCTTGCCGGAGCACGTTTCAAACCTCACGATCGCCACATGCATGACGATCCGATTCGACACATTTACCGCTCCCTTTTTCACTCGATCCGCGGCCGCGCGGGTGCACTTTGCCTTGCGGCGGCGTTTCCCTTTGCCGCTTCTGCCGCAGAGGAGGCTGCCGTGTTGAGCGGCGTGGATCCCGAGGCCTTCTACGAGGCCGGAATGCAGAACCCGGTCTGGGAGCCTGCATACACCGGCGAATCATTTGCGTGGCACGCGCGGTTCCCCATGGACGCGTTTCTCGAGGCGTATCGTGCAAGCGGCGAGCGCGCGTGGCTCGAGTATGGATTCCGCTACTACGAGAACATTGTCGACCGTCTCCAGGAAGGGCCGGACGGCTACAAGGGCTGGATCGGGCCATACATCTACGACAACAGCGTCTGGTGCGACGTGCACGTCGGCGACGCCATCCTGTTCGACGCGCTGTTGCGCTTCAGCGAACTCGTGCTGGTCGACGAGCCGGAGCTTGCGGACGAATACGGAGCGGCCGCCGAGCGCTACGTCTCCCTCGCGCGCGAGCACCTCTTCGAGAAGTGGGAGACGCGCGCCACCTTCATCAAGGACGGCCCGTTCGGCGCGTACGTCTCATGGAACCGGTACGGCGATCCCGGAAACCTGGAGGAGTGGACCGAACGCCCGGAGATCCGCAATTCCGACCTTTCGCTTCCGTTGAACAAGAACATGGATATGGCAAGCGTTGCCCTGCGCATCCATCGCATCATCGGGGATCCGTGGTACCGGGAGCGGGCGGAAATGATCCACGGATACGTCAAGAGCCGGATCCAGCGCCACGGGGAGAGTTACGTCTGGAACTACTGGGAGCCGTTCTGGGAGCGCGATTTCGACCCGGACACCCCGGGCGGGCTCCGCCACTGGGTGCAGGTGCATCCGTACCGCAACTACCAGGCGGGCGAGGTCGGCAAAATCGTCCAAGCCTACCATCACGGCATTGTCTACACGGAGGCGGACATCCGTGCGATCCTCCACACCAACCTCGGGATCATGTGGAACGGTGACATGGAGGACCCGGAGTTCGCCAACTCGAACCTCGAGGTCGATCCCGGACAGACCCGCGATCGCGAAGACGACGGCCGCGGGCTGGCCGGAACCCTCTGGACTGGCCTCGCCGATTTCAGCGAGACGGTCCGGGAGCTGCAGCGGGTGCGCGGTGGTGAGCCGGTTTCCGACCGTGCGAGGATTTCCCGGGCGTACCGGGACATCGTTTCACACCGGCGACCGGCAAGCTTCGAGCGGCGTCACGCTTCGGCGGGTGTTGCGATACCGGAGCCCTACGCGCAACTCCCGATGGGCGATGTCGCATCGGTGCGCATGGCGATTGTGCTTCCGATGGAAATCGAACGCGGAACGGAGTCGACGGTGATCGGCAAGCTTAACCAGAATGTCGAACTCGAGGTTGCCCTGTACGACGGCGCTGGCTCCCGGAAGCTGGCGACGCTCTTCAGCGGAGCGGTCGACGGAGACACCGGCGGGCGCAGCGGCTTTCACCGGCTGGCGTTCGACGGGATCCATCCAGAGACCGGCGAAGCTATCGCGGCCGGAAGCTATCGCGTTCGCTGGACCGTCCCGGGCGACGGATACCGCGAGTACCCGGTGACAATCCGGAAGTAGCGCACGTATCCTCGGTGCGGCGCGTTTCCGCCAGGTCTTTGCGTTCTTCTGCAGCCGCAGGGGGCACTGTTCATTTCTAAGATTCCGGAGTCGCTTTGCAGCTCCCTCACGCTCGTATTTGCCGCAAGCACTGCTTTCGAATCGCAGTCTGCGCGTCATCGCTCCGATCCTCCAACTTCGGGAGAGTTCAGTTCAGTCAAATCTAATTTCTGAACCGTGACCCCTGCTCGGAGCTCGGTCAAGGGTATCGCATCGCAAAACATGCCAGCCGGTTCGGTGGCTTCAATCGTGCGCCCGTTTGTGCGGGTCCTGCGCAAATTCTCTGGGACTCATGCCCATGAAGTACATGAAACTCCGGTACATTTGTTGGCTGCCACTGTAACCGGCAAGACCCGCGACTACCGACGCCGATTTCAGACGCCTGATCAACTTCTTCGCGATAAGAAGTCGCTCGTAGTCGATTGCCCGGCAGAGGGACATTCCATAGTTTGTCTGGAAGTGATACTGTACAGTGCGCGGTCTCTCGCCCACCTTCGCGCAGATTTCACTCACGGAAAGGGACGGATCAGACTGCGCCTGACAGAGCACCTTCCGGACGATGGGATCGGTCGTCCTGCAGCGAATTGTGGTCTGGTGGTGTCGGATTCCCGAGGGTTTGAGCCGAACCACGGGATGGCAACCCGCCCGCTCAATGGAGTCATTGATCAGTTTCACACTTGCCAGTCCTTGCTCGTGTCGATCGACCTCTACGACTGAAACGCCATGAGCAATTTCATCTCCCATCTCGCCGGCACATCCAATCCCGAGAATGCTGATCTGTTCGGGGATGGTCAGCTCCAGAAACCGCGCGTAGTGTAAGAGCCGTACCGCTGTCCGCAGTTCCGCACATAGAAAGCCGGCCGGCTTTCGGACTTGCATCAGCAGATCACACAATTCAAGCGCTCGGGGCTGCTTCTTCTTAGGAGCGCGTTCCGACGCCCGGAGGGACCCATAGGGCCGAAAAAGGGGTCACTGTTCAGATATAAGATTCCGCAGTCGTTTGGCGTACTTGCATCTGTTTTGAACCTCGCGCTCGTATTTGCCGCAAGCGCTGCTGATCCCGTTCGGAGCTCCCATGTACAAGTGCTCGCTCAACCATTGATT
>SLNJ01000151.1 GCA_007133065.1 Opitutales bacterium | reverse complement strand
GGAGCCGCAGCTGGAGATTTTATCCCATTTCCAACCAGCGTCCCGCCTCCTTCTGGCTTCCCCCAGAATTTCTCGACTGTTGAATAAGGAATTGGGATTCTCAGACGATTCAGAGAAAAATCGGGGGATTTTCGGAATAAGCGTCGGATCTGGGTCGCGGAGCGGTTTTTCCGGTTGAAACTGAGAAAACGAGATTCCCGTCCTCAGCCTTGTAAGTATTTGCTGTCAGGGACTTATAAAAACCCCGGCGCCGGTCCGGACTGTTGCGATCCGGGTCAGTTTTTTCGGATTTGGAAAAAACTGGGGTGGTAGACCGGATTTGAACCGGCGACCCCTGGTACCACAAACCAGTGCTCTAACCAACTGAGCTACTACCACCATCGGGAAAACGACTGAAGCAATAGCCGTCGTGACCCCTTGTCAATCCCGCATTCCGATCCGGATCAAAATCCATTCGAACCGCGCAGCGGCGACGGTCAGATCGCGTGATCCCAGTCATGGATACCGCGGGCCGGCGAGATCCGTCGTCAATGCTGATGGGCCACGTGGTATTGCCGGACGGCGATGTCGGTGAGGGCCAACCAGGCTTTCCACTGTGCGCGCAGTTCGCGCCGGAGCTGCCGAATCTCGACCAGCAGAACACTGCGTTGTTCGTCGGATACCTTGCGGAGCTCGCGCATCTTCTCCATCAGCGCGGACGCGCGCGTTTCATATGCCGTCGAAAGCTCCTCGAGTTTGCCACGCAATTCCGCCGCGAGATCATCCAGTTCGCCGGAAAGGTGACTGAGCAGTAGCGTCTTGTCCTTGATAACCAATTCCTTTCGGACGCGGATCTCGTTGACGGTGCGCAGCCCCTCTACAAGACCGACCCGCGCCATTACCCAGACCAGCCACTTCGTCGGATCGAAGTGATACCAGCGAATGCCGTTGCGGTAGTCGCCTGCGAAAGCATGATGGTAGTTGTGGTACCCCTCGCCAAAGGTGAGGAAGGCGAGCACGTGGTTGTCGACCGCGGTCAGTTCTTTGGCGTAGGTCTTGGACCCCCAGGTATGGGCGAGGGAGTTGATGAACCAGGTGCAATGGTGAATGGCGCAGATACGCAGCAGCACGCCGGAATAGAGCGCCGCGAAGGGTGACATGAACAGGCAGGCGACACCGAAAACCGCGCCGTTCACCGCGAGCGCCAAAGGCAGGTAATAGCGATCCTGAAACACCACGCGCTTGTTTTTCAGGAGGTCGGGCACCACCTTCGAGTCGAAGTCGCGCTGATATCGGAACATCCAGAGGATATGGGCGTACCAGAACCCTTTTTTAATCGAGTACGGGTCCTGTTCGGTGTCGACGTGTTTGTGGTGAAGCCTGTGATCGTGGGACCACATCAGGGCCGACCACTGCACGGAGAGCGTCGACAGAATCAACACGACCCACTCGTATGCTGGATGGGCTTTGTACGCCTTGTGCGAGAAGAGCCGGTGATAGCCGGCCGTGATGGATATGCCGCCGATGAGGAACGTGATCAGAAAGACGACAAACGACGCCCAAGACAACGCCCCGATAACAAACGGCAGCAATGCCAAGAGCAGGACATGGTAGCCGGCAATGAACAGGAAAGCATCCCAGTTTTTAATACGCATAAATATTTCGGGTTGGTTGGAGCGCCCGGAAACTTCGGACAATGAATTCAAGCCGGCCGAGGAATCCGCCTACGCGGTAAAGGTTACTCGCGCGCGCCGCCAACAACAACGGCTAATCTGAGAGTTAACCTGCCTTATGTACACGGTTTCCTCAAGCGAAATCGTGCATTCGGCAATCCGGCATGCGACAGGGCGACAGAGGCACGGTCATCGCTCAAACACAGCCCAGGCGCCCTCCTCATAGAAAAAAGCCCACGGCAAGGCCGTGTAACTGGTCCAGATCCATCCCTCCGCAGCCCCATAGAGGTAGAATCCACCGGGGCTTCCCGCGAAGCGGTAGATCCAGCCGCGTTCGGCTTGGTAGAACCATCCATCCTCCCCTGACGAGAAAGGAAAAAACCAGCCGATCCCGCCGGCCCAGCGCCACCCATCCGGATCGATCCATTCGTCCATGAACACGGGACGCATGCGCTGTGCCGCACGATTCGCACCGGCCGGCATAAAAACATGCGCGGCGGAGAGGCCAAGGCGCCGGGGGATACCGGCACCGGCGGCTTCCGGAGCATCCTTCAGCGCGTGCGACCAGGCGAGCCCGTCGTGCGAGTGCACCAACCCTTCCGCGCCCAGTCCCAGGTAAAAGGTCCCAATCCATTGCGCTCCATACACCTCCATATCCATGGATCCGACAAGCTCATAGACCGATGGAGTCGCATCCTGTTTGTAGTGAATTTGATACAGATCTCCATTCGCTGAAAAAACATGCAACTCCCCGGCATGGGCGGCCATGAACCGGGGCGAACCCAGACCGTCGAAACGCTGAAAATCGACAACCCGCATCTCCCCTGCTCCCGGTTCGAGTGCGAGCACCCCGTCGTTGACGACGACGATCCGATCGCCGGCAGCGAACGCCAGTCCCTTCGCTGCGTGCCCGGCCACGACATCGCCGTCGGAAAAATCTCCCTTGAATGCACCAGGTTTCAACTCCAGCCATTGCCATACCACGCCGTCGTTCGATGAATAGAAAACCCCGGCGTCCGTCACCATAACCCATTTGCCTCCTATCGGAAAGATTTCGACAATCCGCCCCTCCGGTGGGTCTCCGCCGGGAAATGTGACCGGGGCCTCCAGGGTCAGCGAAGCAAACGAATCACCGGAAACGCTGCCGGTCCAACCGGTGGAATCCGCGTACAACAGCACCCGATCCCCATCGCTCACAACCCGTTCGAGAGGATTGTCGATCGCGGCCGACAGCAGCGACCAGTCGCGGCCGTGATCCGAAACCATCAGGCGCACCTCCGGGTCCTCGATCGAGGCCAGGTATCCGTATTGCCGATGCCATAGCGGCAAAGCGCCCACCTGGATCTCACCCCACACCGGATTGGTGCGAAGCAAGGTCGGAACGGCACGGGTCGATCCACTCCGATTTTCAAAGCGCAGAGAGACGAGATCCGAGACGGTATTGGCGCCGCCGTCATCGACACCCTCCCACGCCGCCGCAAATACGCGCAGGTTCAACCACTGGGCCGCTTGGGTGAGCTCGGATATCCGCAGCACCCCATCCTCCGCATTCCATTCGTACGAGAACAATCCGTCGAACGATTGCTCCGCCAACTCAAGCGTCTGCCAATTCGAGTCGCCCCGCGCCACCTCCCAGTTCCACACGCCAGGGGTGCGCCCGTCAAAATCGAGCTCGATTGTCGTGCTGTCCCCCGCCCGCAGACGCGATTCGGAATCGGACCGGGAGACGCGTGGTGTACCGAAAACCGTCAGCGTCAGGACGTCGGAGACGCGTTCACCGGCCGCCGTCTCCACCAGCGCCCGGTAAGCCGAGCCGTCGAGTTCGGAAGTCGCCGTGCCGACATGCACCACCACCTCCACGACACCCTCCTTCGCCGCGCCGGGCTCGAGTGCGGGAGCAATCGTCTCCCACATCCCACCCGGAGCGCTCAGGCGCTGAATCACAGCGTGCTCCGCGTCCGGCTCGCTCACACGCAGCACCAGCGCCGCCTCGGTACCGCTGAACGCAGCGGCACTCGTCCCCTCCCATGACAGCGTACCATCGGACGAATGATCGTACACGGGAAGGTCGTGGCTCGCCACGACCTGATCGATCAGCTCCCATACAACCCCGTCCAATGCGATAACACCGGTCCCCTCACGTCCGTTGAAAGGCGATTGAAGCGACGAGACGACGATCCCCGCCAGGTCCCAGAACCGGGCCGCACGCTCGACCCACACCGGACCGCCGCTCGCGCCGGCCTCGACATGCACGTCCAGGACTTCCAGAAACCGGCCGCGGCGCGTTGCAAAGGTGCGATCGAACGGTCCCGCCCGGTGCATGAGATAGCGATGCGGATGGTCCCGATCATCTCCGTAGAATCCCACGGGATAGCCGGTCACCTGCTTCGAACCGCGCTGTTTAAGGCGGCCGGCCGCCTCCTGCATTCGCGCAGCCGGTGCGTCGTCGATCAGATCCGTCGTCGCATAGCGCACGATGAGATCCTTCTCGAAAGCCTGAGCGCTGTTCGTGCCGTGATCGCGCACGGCGTCCCCGTACCCGGAGAGGGCATAGGCGCCGCGCAACCGGGTCATCTCCGACTCCGGGGGAAAATCGCTGTCGTGGTGCGCGGCCTTGAAGAAATTGCGCGACGGCCACCGGAACGAGGTGTCCTCAAAACCGATGTGGGCGGCGCTCAGCACCAGGCGCGGCGACACGGCGACAACCCCGCTGCCCCGGTAACCGCCGATATTCAGAATCCCGGTCTGTCGGTCCGGTATCGCCTGCGTCACATCCCTGTCGAGAATCGGATCCATCGCATCAGGCGAGGCGACGGCGTACGAGATCCCGCTACCGGTCGCTGCGAGAAGATATCCGATTACATACAGGATTCTGACAATCAAAGGGGATGGACGCATCCGTCGCGGTTCGGCCGATCGCGACGAGGGAAGCGGCGCAGCGCCAGTCCCCATATCGCGCTTGGTCCGACCGCACACCAGACGTCCACGTACCGCCGTCCAACCACAACGCCTATTCCCATCCATCCGAAACTCCCTCCAGCCAATACCGGTCAACGTGCTGACACGTCGTCCGTCCGCCGTCTTCCGATTCCTGGCTCCCGCAGGCGCCGCAATGTTCGCCAACCGATTCCATCAGGGATTGAGCCGGGAGATCACTTCGCCGTGCAGTTGCGGAACCGCGGCGACGATGGAGCTCCCCCGCGCCGGATCGTTGCCCTGCCAATCGGTGATGACACCGCCGGCTCCGCGCACAATCGGAATCAGCGCGTACAGATCCCACGGACTCATGACCGGGTCGCACATGATATCGGCGCCGCCGCACGAGAGAAGATGATAGCCGTGGCAATCCCCCCATGTATAGACCGCGGCCGCGCCATCACGCACATCCCGCCAGCCTGCCGCGGATTGATGGCGCTCGGGCGCCCGCAGATCCGTGGTCAACAGCACAGCATCTGCCAAAGCGCGCGTCTCGCGGACGCGCACCGGGGTACCATCGAGCAAGGCACGCTGCGAGTCACCTGTCAGAATCTGGCCGGTAACCGGGTTTGAAATGACCCCCAGCAACGGTTCCTCATCCCGCAATAATGCAATCAGCGTTCCGAACTGCGGGGTTCCGGCAACAAACGATTTCGTGCCGTCGATCGGATCGAGCACCCACTGCAGCGCGGCGCCTTCATTCTCCGAACCATACTCCTCCCCAAAGATTCCATGATCCGGATAGTGCCGGCGGATCAGCTCGCGCATGCGCTGTTCGGACGCGCGATCCGCCTCAGTAACCGGCGAGCTATCCGCTTTCTGTTCGACGTGCAGACGCGGATTCGCGAAATGCGGACGGATGACCTCGGCGCTCTCCCTGGCGAGATATACGGCGAAATCGATCCAAGCTGTGAGACTCATTCCAGTAGCTTCGCCAAGGAAACCGAACGGGCAAGCCTGGAATACCGATTCAGCCTCCCGCGATCACCTTCCGCCCACGCGAAACTCGTTCCACAAGAGTCCAGCGATCAGAAGAGCCACCACAAGATGAAAGGCGAGGAAGAGCATGACTTCGGATCATTTGGGCTCACGGTTCCGTTTAAAACCCATGTTGGCAAAACAGGTTAGAATCGCTCGCCTGACCGTATGAATTCCTGGCGCCAGAGTGCGAGGCTGCCGATCACGGCAACGAGGGTCATTATCGTAAATATCATGGCTTCTATCCTCTTTCGGTGGTTCTTCGAGTCGTGTTACGGGATGGAACGCAGAAGCCGTGCCAAATTGTTTTAGCTTTCCTTAAATAACTACTATACAGATAGATATAAACTAATGAGTTTATTGAGCCACCCGTATTTGGCAAATTACGCCAAACAATGAGGATTCGTGCGCCGCCGGCGACTCACACACGTCCACGTGGATAGGCAGTCGAACCGATCTCCACGGTTCGTGGTGGGAGATCGAAGCCCGGCGAACCCTCGCCGTTCGCGCTACTTCCGCGGGCGTTCGACGAATCCGGTCTTGCGCGTGACCTTGGAGAGCGTCCGCCAGGCCCGTTTTTGCGCGGCCTCGGCGCCTTGTGCGATGATGGACTCGAGCCTGCTCTTGTCCTCTGCGAGCGCCTTGTAGCGCAACTGAATCGGTTCGAGCAACGAAACCACCGCATCCGCTACCAGCTCTTTGAATGGCGCGTATCCGGAGAGACCACGGCACGCTTCCTCGAGCTCTGCGATGGGGCGGCCGGTCGCGGCGCTCCAGATCGTAAGGAGGTTGGTCACGCCGGGTTTGTCCTCGCGTGCGACGATCTCGCTTCCGGAATCGGTTACCGCGCTCATGATCTTCTTTCGCAGAACGCGCGGTTCGTCGAGCAGGTAAAGGGCTCCGTTGGTATTGTCGTCGGACTTGGACATCTTGCGTTCCGGGTCCTGGAGGGACCGGATTCGAGCGCCCGTCGAAGGGACGTAAACATCCGGAAGCCGAAAGGTTTCGGAGTACGTGTTGTTGAACTTGTGCGCGATATCGCGGCACAACTCGACGTGCTGCTTTTGGTCTTCGCCCACGGGCACCAAGTCGGCATTGTAGAGGAGGATGTCCGCCGCCATGAGCACAGGGTAGTATAATAGCCCGGCGTTGACGCGTTCACCCTGGCGGCGCGCCTTGTCCTTGAACTGCGTCATGCGCTCGAGTTGACCCAGCGGTGTAACGCAACCGAGAATCCATGCGAGTTCAGTGTGGCCGGTTACATGGGATTGCAGGAAGAGGCGGCAGCGCTCAGGATCGAGTCCGCACGCGACATAGAGCGCAAGTGTATCGAGAGACGAACGCCGGAGTTCCGCGGGGACGTAGGGCACCGTGATCGCGTGCATATCCACGATCCCGAAATAGCACTCATAATCGTCAAGCAGCTCGGCCCAATTCCGGATCGCCCCGAGGTAGTTTCCAATGTGCAGATTGCCTGTCGGCTGCGCGCAGGTGAGTACGACTTTTCGTTCTGTGCTCATGTGATGGTGTGGTGCAAACGCCGCCCACGTTCCGAGCGGACGGGCTTGAAAGAGGGCGGGTCTACACACTTCGGCATCGCGTTTCAACTCGTTTCCACAAAGAGGTTCGATATTGACTCGTCCTCCCGGCCAGCGAGACTCGCCGGTTTATGCATCTACACCGGGAGCGATTTATGTTGTTGAATCGGCACGTCTGCGCCGCATCTGTGGCGCTCCTGCTCGTGGCGTGCTCGAACCCCGATATTCGGGTTTACGAAGTCCCGAGAGAGGAGAACGACACCCCGCCGCCACACCTCGCCGATGCGGAATCCCCATCCCCCGGCGCTACGCCGACGGATATGGCCTCACAATCGCTGCCGCAAGGATCGAGCGCCGAGGTCGATCCGCCGCACTGGGAGGTTCCCGACTCCTGGTCGCCGGCACCGGAGTCCGACATTCGGCGCGGTTCCTTTCATGTACACGGAGTGGACGATGCGCATCTTGACATCGCGGTCACGGTTTTCCCGGGGGACGTGGGCGGGCGGCTGGCCAACGTCAACCGGTGGCGCGGGCAGATCGGACTCTCGCCCATCGGCTCGGACACTCTCTCCGACACAGTGGAACAGCTCGAAATCGACGGCCGGCCGGCGTGGCTGGTCGAGTTGCAGGGCACGGACGCAAGCACGATCGCTGCGAGCGTGGAAATCGACGGGAACTCATGGTTT
>SLNJ01000031.1 GCA_007133065.1 Opitutales bacterium | reverse complement strand
GGAGCTCCGAACGGGATCAGCAGCGCTTGCGGCAAATACGAGCGCGAGGTTCAAAACAGATGCAAGTACGCCAAACGACTGCGGAATCTTAGAAATGAACAGTGACCCCTTTTTCGGCCCTTAGAAATGAACAGTGACCCATGTCATCTTTTTCGGCCCTTCCCGCCTGACAACTCCCATGTCATCTTTTTCGGCCCTCTCGACGATGAGGTTGAGGAGCCGCGTGTGGTAAGATGCGAAGTTGCGGCCGGCGGCGTTTCGCGTCATCGCGATAACGAGGCCGCTGTCAGGGTCGACGCGCAGTGTGGCGGCGGAGGCGGCGCCATGACCGATTGTGCGCGGGCCAAGAACGCCATCAATCATGAATGGCGGCGGCGCCGAGCAGCCTCACTCTCCCCAGGCCCGGCTGTCGGGCACATCCACCCAACGGCCGCCCTCGACGATCGATTGTTGGGATGCAAGCCCCGGGAGCGTCATGTCCATCGCTGCATCGATGGGGAGATCGTTCGGTTGCCGTCCTTCGATCACGTCGGCGAAGTGGAGCAACTCGAGGAAGTCACCGCCCCCGTGGCCCGCCTCGGCGGCGGCCGCCGCGTGCTCGCGCCATGCGGCCGGGAGGAACTCCTGCTCCAGCGAAGCGAGGTCCCGCCACGCATCGGGGCTGCCATGGCGGGAGCGCAACCAGATGCGATGCTTCTCTCCCGGCGCGCGCGGCGACTCGTAGGCCCCTTCGGTTCCCTGCAGTTGGTAGATGTTCATCGCGTGCGGGCGATCGGAGAGCATATCGAGCCTGATCTTGACCAAGCCCCCGCTCTTCATCCGGCAGAGCATGACGCATGTGTCTTCGTTCTCGTATTCGCGGCCGCGCGGATCGCGATAGTGGTGGCCGCTGCCCGCGCAACAAACCGAGACCACGCGATCTCCAGGCATCCACTGGAGGATCGGGCCGAGGCTGTGCGTCGGATAGGTTATGCCGTTGACGCCCGTCTGCCACCGGCGGCGCCAGGGCGTCCGCTCATTGTGTTCCTTCAACTCGTGCAGGTATTCCCCCTCGGCGTAGTACGGCTCGCCGAAGAGCCCGGCGCGGACCATCTCGCGGACCATCATGTTTTCCCGGATGAACGTGTAGTTCTCGGCAATCATGTAGACCGCGGACGAACGCCGGCAGGCCATAACCAGACGCTGCGCCTCTTCGAGGTTCACGGCAGCCGGAACTTCCGAGAGAACGTGGATATCACGCTCCAACGCGGCGATCGACTGCGGCGCGTGCAGCGGCATCGGGGTTCCGATCAGCACAGCCGAAACCCCGCCGTCTTCGAGCATCGCCTCGTACTCCGTGAATGAGTGATCCGCCCCGAACGCTTCCGCCGCAGCGGCCGCGCGTTCCGCGTTCAGCTCGCAAACGGCCGCCACATGAAAACGGCCCGTGGCGGCAATGGCTTTGCGGAATGCGGCGCCGCGACCGGCTGCGCCCACGATCCCGAGCGCGATCGTGCGCGAGGGAGAGCGAGACGCGCCGGCGACGCGCGGCCCGGGTATGGTCCCGCGCGGATTGGCGCTCTTGCGTCCCGGTTGCCCCGTTGTAGAATCCATCGGATCGTCCTCCCCGCTAAACGTCGTGATGTCAACCAGTCAGAGATGCCTGTCAGGAGAACGCGGCCTCAAGGTCATCGGTCAGATCGAGTTCCCCGGCGAGTTCAAACAGATTGCCGAGGACGTAGTCCGGGAGGGCAAGGCCGTTTTGCAGCGCATCCTCACGCCGCCGCCACTCGATCTCGCCGGGTAGTACCACGCCATCCGAACCGTCGGCCACTGGAGCGGAGTGGAGTTCGGCGCAGAGGGCGGTCATGCGATCGCAGAAGGCCTCGCCGGACATCATGCTCCCGACGTCGAGCGCGAGAAACGCATGCCCCTGCCCGGCCGGGTCCGCGTCATCGGACAGCCAACACTTCACCTGCGACAGGACTCCGGCGCCGGTGAGAACTCCGGACAGAATCTCGATCAGGAGCGCGAGTCCGTATCCCTTGTGCGCCGCCATCGGGACGATCGTCGCGTGTTCCGGGTAGGCGGCGGCATCGGCGGTCTGCCGGCCCCGGTCGTCAATCAGCCAGTTTTCCGGAATCGGACTCCCCGAAGCCTTGGCCGCGAGTACCTTGCTCACCGCGACCACGCTCGTTGCGATGTCCAGGAAAACAGGGTGCTTGTCACCGGAGGGGACGGCGAAGGCAATCGGGTTGGTGCCGATCACCGCCGAGCGCGATCCTGGAACGCTCATGCAGACGTCGACGTTGCTCATGGCGATCCCGATCATCCCGGCCTCCGCGGCCATCACCGCGTAGTAGCCCGCAGCCCCGAAGTGGCTGCTATGGCGCACGCCGGCATACGCGATCCCGCTTTTCCGCGCCTGCTCGATGGCGGCCTCCATGGCAACCCGTGCCGTCACCATCGGCATGGCGCACCGGCCGTCGACCAGGATACAGCCGCCGTGGCGACCTGCAATCTCGGGCCGCGAATCCGCGCGAATGGCGCCGCCCCGCAGATTTCGCGAGAGCGGGAGCAACTGGCGGGTTCCGTGCGTGTACACGCCCCAGGTGTCCGTGGTCACCAGGACTTCGGCCGAGGCTTCCGCGCAATCCGCCGGCAGACCCAGAGCCCTCAGCGCCCGGCCCGAGAAATCCTGCAACGCGTCCGGAGCGATCCGTTTGCCGGTGAATGATTCGGCCCGGCTCTTCATCCCCAACTCCCGGCTACGGCGGCGCCGATCTCGTTCGACCGATACATCGCGTGTACAATCTCAACGCAGGCGACCCCCAAATCGGCCCCTGCGTGGTATGCGGGCTCGCGATTCCGGAGCACGCAGTCGACCGCGTGTGCCAGTTCATCCACGTACCCCAGGTTCAGGAATTCGTCGACGGCGGGCTTTGTCCAACCACGCGTGGTATCCGCCTTCTCGATGCAGTACCCGTAGCCCGGCCGACTGTACACGGTGAGATTTGAGCCGAAAGTCAGGTCGGCCTTCAACACGCCCTCCGTGCCATAGATCTCGATCTTGTCATCCATTCCGCCGACTGTGATGTAGTTTCCCTCGATGAAAGCGCGCGATCCGTCCTCGAAAACCATGACCCCGAGGGCGAAATCCTCCCCGGAGTTGTCATGATGAACGAAATTGTCTTCCAAACCGCCGTTACAGTGGCCGATGACCTGAACGACCTTGTTGGCGCCCTGTTTGCCCAGCGCGTGGAGAACCCACCCGATCGGGTGAATCGCCAGATGGATCAAACAGCCCCCGCCGCACGTCTTTTTGTCCTTGGCAAAAGGGCTGTGGGTTCCGTTGTGGCACTCCTTCGCCTTAACGTAGAGGGGCCGTCCAATCCCGCCTTCATCGACAATCGAGAGCGCCCGCCGCAACGCCGGGGCGAAACACCAGTCCTCACCGTAAAAAAGCTTCACGCCGCGCGCGCGGCAGACGTCCCGCATCTCACGCGCGTCGTCCACGGTCGTAGCGAGCGGCTTCTCGCTGACAACATGGCATCCGGCTTCGGCCGCCGCGATGGCGATGTCGTGATGGAGATGGTTCGGCGCGCAGATCGAGACCAGATCGAGTTTCTCACGATCGAGCATCGCGCGGTAGTCATCGTAGACAGCAGGGATCCCCCATTTGCCGGCAAACTCCTCGGGCGATGGGATGGCGGCCACCGCCGCCAGTTCGGTTGCAGGATGCCTCCTGTAACTGTCCGCGTGAAATTCTGCGGCGAACTGCGCGCCGACGATTCCGATTCGTATTTTGTCTGTCATAGTATTGGTTTGATTGGAGCACTCGACGGCGACGGCGCGATCAGGCCGGCGCCTCGGAGACCTGAACCATCCGGATTACATTGTTCGGGCAGCGGTGCAGGCACATGCCGCACGCCACACATTTCTCCGGGTCGAGAATCATGCGTCCGGATTCGTCGACCCGGTACGCAAACGTCTTACAGATCTGCATACAGATCTCGCACCCGGCCCCGCAGCCGCAGGCCATGCAGCGCGACGCCTCGCGCACAGCCTCCTCTTCCGTCAATACCGGTTCGTACCCCTTGAAATCGGCCACCCGCGCTTCGGCTGGACGGGACCTCATCCCGGGTCTCCAGGCGCGGGGCTCGGCGCCGTGCCGCGCCAGTGCGGATTCGCGGTCGCACTCAGCAATCCCGGCATCCTCCGGCAGGAACGCCTGCTCACCCCGCAGGTACCGGTCGATCGCGGCAGCGGTACGCTTTCCCATTGCAATCGCGCTGATCACCGTATTTGGCCCCAACACGCAGTCCCCGCCCGCGAAGACACCTGGAAGGCTCGTGGCACCGGTCTGAGCGTCCGCGTGTATCACTCCGTTGGTCTGCGGTTGCTCCGGGTCGTCGCGGCCGGTGTGCTGGCCGATCGCGAAAATCACGGTGTCGACCTCGAGCTCAAACGCCGCGCCCGGGATCTCCACGGGGCGCCGGCGGCCGCTCGCATCCCTCCGGTTCTCGAGGACATGCGGGACCAGGCGGAGCGCCCGGACTCGATCCCGTTCATCGCGCAATACCGCCTCCGGGACAACGAGATAGAGAACGCGAACCCCCTCCTTCTCGGCATCGACGATCTCCTCCGGAGAGGACGGCATCTCATCCTTCGTGCGGCGGTAGAGTATATAAACATCGCGCGCGCCGAGCCGCCGGGCGGTGCGCGCCGCATCGATCGCCGTGAATCCCCCGCCGATGACGGCCGTGCGTTCGCCGATCTCCGGACGCCTCCCGTCGCGCGTGTGCCGGAGGAAGTCAACCGCCTGCAGGGCGCCCGGACCGGATTCGCCGGGAATCCCCGGCGCCATGCCGACCTGTGCTCCGAGCGCGAGAAACACCGCCTCAAACCCATCGTGGGGGAGTTCTGAAAGGGTAAAATCGCGCCCGAGCCGCATGCCGGTCTGGATGCGCACCCCAAGGCCACGGAGCACGGCGATTTCATCGTCGAGGTCCGAGCTGTTCAGACGAAACCCCGGAATGCCGTATCGCAGCATTCCCCCCGGTTCCGGCGCCGCCTCAAACACCGTAACCGCGTAGCCTGCACGGGCCAGATCATAGGCCGCCGCCAAACCCGCGGGTCCGGACCCGATAATCGCCACCGCCGTCCGGTGGGGCGGAGCGGTCTGGTCAAGCAGGTTGGGCGTCCACCCCTCTTGTCTGGCCATATCGAGCACAAAACGTTTGATGGCCCGGATCATGATCGGCTCGTCCTTCTCGGCGCGGGTGCAAGCCGCCTCGCACGGGTGATCGCACACCTGGCCGCAGATCGATTGCAGGGGAGAGCGCGACATAATCAGCTGGAATGCCTCCTCGAAGCGCCGCTCCGCAACCCGCCGCACGTATCCCTGCGCCGGAACGAGGTTCGGGCACGCCGCGGTGCATGGCGCAGCCGGCCGGATATCCGACAGCGCGGCGTGGCCGTTGTAGAGGGTCAGCTCGGGCGCCGATCGGATCGCCGGCACCAGTATATCGCGCATGTCACGAAATTCCTGATACCCATTAGCCCGCACATACTCACGCACGCGGTCGATGAACGCCGGCATAAACCCGAATCCATTGATGATCGTCGCACTGCACAGGCCGACCAGGTCGGCGCCGCACATGGCCATCTCAACGGCGTCGCTCCACTCCATGACGCCGCCGACGCCGGTGATGGCGGGATCGGGTCCGACGCGGCGCCGTATCTCGTAGACATCCCGCAGCGCAAGCGGCTTGATCCACCCGCCGCTCAGGCAGGCCATCCCCACTTCCTTCTGGAGATAATACTGCGACCGTTGCGGGTCGTCCAGGTTGATCGGGGGAATACCGAGCCGATTGGCCGTGCCCCCGACGGCATCCGCGCCGGCATGGAACGCAGCCTCCGCGATCTCGGCCAGGTGCCCTCCTTCCGGAGTCAGCTTGACGAACAGCGGGATTCGAATCGCCGTGCGCACGGATTGGACGACCGAACCGGCAATCTCGAGTTGCGATCCCATGCTGGCCCCGGTCTGCGGGCCGCTCCGCTCCCGCCCCGTCATCGCCACATTGAACGACATGTTTGGACAACACATGTTCAACTCGACGACATCGACGCCCGCCGCCTCGCACGCCCGAGCCATCGAGGCCCATCCATTGACGCCCGCGTCTCCGGCGTACGTGATATTCGCAAACAAAACCAGTTCCGGGGTGCGCCGCTTCCCGGCCTCGATCAAGCGCAGCAGCTCGTCGAGCACGAGCCGCTTCTCTGCGGTAAACGTCAGCAGCTCCTGTTCGGGATAATAGCCGTAACGCGGCAGACGGTTGATGTAAGGCAGCGGATCGACGGTGAGCTTCAGGCTCGCCCCGCCCCATCCGGTGTCCCGGATGCGCTCCAATTGCTCGATCGTCATGGTCGTCGGACCCGACGACACGTAAAACGGATTCCGGAAGGTTATCCCGCAAACGGTTGTCGGCAGTTCGAATCTGTCTGGGCGATGCATGGGTCGGCCTTTCTGTGCGTCGCGGGAAACGGCCCGACCTACACCGGCAGAACAATACCACCGCAGCGTTTGGCACCCGCCGTCGCGCACACGGTGACATCCCGCCAGCGGGCACGGTGCTGCGCCCTCCGGACGTCCGCGTTGAGCGGTACGATTCGTATCGCAGCTACAGCACGGAGTCAACAGGGCATTTTCCCCACGATCTCCCGGATGAAGCGGCCGTGTGTGAGAAATGCGTGCTGGCAGGCTGTCGAAAAACTGGGGCGAATCGTACGCGTTTTTCAACAGCCTGCTAGTCGAGGAATACCGACTGTATGCGGAAGCGGCTCGATTCGGGCAGGCGTTCGACGCGCTGCATGCAGAGCTTTTGCAGCGTGAGCCGATGGATTTTGGCGTTGTGCCGGACGTCCACGGGAAAGCGGCGCTTGAAGAAAACGTGGCGAATCGGGCGGGTGGCGTTATGGCGCTTGCCGAGTTCCAATATTTCCCCGACGAATGCCTTTGCGGATTGCTTCGTCCGCGGGAAGGATTCGGGTTTCGGCTCCACGACGATGGCCGGCACCTGCGCGCCCGGATCGCCCAATCCGACGAGGGCCGTTCGCACGACAGCCGGGTGGCGATTGAAAATCGCTTCGCAGCAATCGGTGTAATATGTCTGGTCGGCGGACTGCACGCGCTCGGCCTGGCGTCCGCAGAACCAGAGCCGGCCGATGTCGTCCAGGTAGCCGATGTCGCCCATGCGATGCCAGAGGGATCCGTCGGGCTCCACGATTTTCGCCCGGCGGGTTGCGTCCGGAAGCCGGTCGTATTCGTGGGTCACGATGGGGCCGTTCACCCGGATCTCCCCAATCTCTTTGGCGGCAAGCCGTGTGTCCGGATTGCATTGCGGGACGGCGCCGTCGGAGCAGCGATGGATTTCGATTCGCACCCCCGGGAAAGCCCGGCCGACACACGTACCCGCTCCGCTCTCGGTACGCTCCCAGGTGCCTTCGAGGATCTCCGTCGCAGCGATGGAGGTCACAGGCAGCGCCTCCGTGGCACCGTAGGGCGTATGAATCCCGCCGTTTGGGAGGCGCCCTTCGAACAGGCGCAGGATCTCCGGAGGAGCCGGAGCGCCCGCCATCAGAATACGTTTGATCGATGGAAGGACGATGTCGTGGTCCACACAATACCGGCCGATCCGCCGCCACAGCACCGGTGACCCGAAGCTGTTGGTGACTCGGTTTTGAACAATCGCCTGGACGATGCGCTCCGGATCGACGGCAGCCGGTTTGCTCGGGTTCATTTCCGGGACGACGGTGGTCATTCCCATGGCCGGATTGAAGAGCGCGAAAACCGGCAGCATCGGCAGGTCCACCTCGCCCGGCTCAATGGCGTAGAACTCGCGGATCAGGCGCACCTGTGCCTCGAACATCCCGTGTTCATAGCACACCCCCTTGGGCGGACCGGTCGATCCGCTGGTGAACAGGATTGCCGCCAGATCCTCCGACCGCGTCGGCGCAATCGATTCCTCCCCGCCTTCCGAAATCGCGTTTTCGAGGCCGCTCCGGAATCCCCGGGTTCCCACTGCGAGCCGGATCCGCACACTCCGGAAACTCCGGCGAAACAGGCACGCGACGGCGTGCGCCAATGGGATGCCGACCAGCGCTCGGGGCTCGGTCCGCCGGACACAGTGCAGGAACTGCCGCAGGCCCATGCCCGGATCGATCACCACCGGAACCGCCCCGAGCTTGAAGAGCGCGAACGTGAGGCGGATCAGGTCCAGGCCCGGGCGCACCATCAGGAGCACGCGGGTGCCTCGGCCGATCCCGCGCACGCGCAGCAACCGGGCCGCGGCGTTCGACTCCGCTTCCAGACCGGCAAAAGAGACGACGTCGTAATAAAGCGGCCGCCCCGCCCGGCGCGGACGCGGCGCGCGCACCGCACACCCCTCGGGCCATTCGCGCGCCGTCTCGGGAAGGAAGCGGGCCACGTTGACAATCGATTCAGGCATTTCGTTCGCACGCATTCATCGATCCATGGTCACGTCCTGATATACGATGCGTCATCCCGTTTTCCGCATTTGCTTGCAGGAAACAAAGCGCAGCACCTCCACATCACAATCACGGGGAAACCCCCGAGGGCAATCCGGCCGCCTCGCGGAGGGCATGGTCGATCGCTTCGGCGCGGGTCCACGCTTCGTCGCAGGATCCGTGAACCACGCAAAAATGTCCCATCTTGCGTCCCGGATCGGGCGCCCCCTTGTCGTAGAGGTGAAGGCGCGCGAACGGATCGCGCAACACGAGGGACCAGTCCGGTTCGCCGGCGTTCCAGAGGTCGCCGAGCAGGTTGACCATGACCGCGGGACGCAGCAGATCGGTTGCGCCGAGCGGAAGTCCGCACACCGCGCGCAGGTGCTGTTCGAACTGGCTGGTGACACAGGCGTCGTACGTGAAATGTCCGCTGTTGTGGGGGCGCGGGGCCAGCTCGTTCACGAGCCAGCGTCCATCGCGCGTCCAAAAGAGCTCAACCGCGAGCAGCCCGACGACCTCAAGGGCCCCGGCAATCCCCGCGGCCAATTCGCGCGCCTCCTTCTGTGCCGCCTCGGGCAACCCGGCCGGTACGCGCGAGGTGTGGAGGATATGGTTGCGGTGCCGGTTCTCAGCCATCGGGAAGGCCACCACCTCCCCGTCGGCGCCCCGGGCGGAGATAACCGAATACTCCGCCTCGAAATCAATCCATTCCTCGACCACGGCCATCGGGACATCGAGCTCCCGCCACAGCGCCGACCAGTCCGCCTGTGGTTCGGTAATCTTCACCTGGCCTTTGCCGTCATACCCGAAGGCGGCGGTCTTCAGGACACACGGCACTGCGAGGTCGGCAACCGCCTCCGCGAGATCGTCGGCGGACGACACCACCCGAAACGCCGCGCACGGGAATCCCCTGTCGCGCAGAAACAGCTTTTCACGCCGGCGATTCTGGCAGATGTGCAGAACCCCCGAAGCGGGTTGCACCGGACACTCCGAGCCGATGATCTCCAGCGTGCGGGAAGGAATGTTCTCAAACATCAGGGTGACGATCTCCGTTGCGCGCGCGAACGCGCGAACCGCCTTCTCATCGTCGTATGCCCGGTTGATCTCGCGATCGGCCACCATCCCGGCGGCACATCCCGCTTTCGGCTCGTAGACATGAAACCGGTATCCCATCCGCCGGCCGGCCAGGATCGACATCCGCTCCAGCTGTCCCCCGCCGAGGATTCCAATCGTCGCCGGCGGCCGAATCATGTCTCGGGAAATTCCGCTTGCATGACACCGTCCCGCTGGGCGGCCCGAAACGCGTCCAACCGCTCCGCCAACGCCGGATCGCTCAGCGCCAGAATCGCCGCGGCAGAGAGCGCCGCGTTAATGGCACCCGGCTTCCCGATGGACATCGTGTTGACCGGAATGCCGGCGGGCATGTTCACGATCGACAGCAGGGAGTCCATTCCATGGACCGACCACCCCGGCATGGGACACCCGATGACGGGGAGCCGGGTGTACGCCGCGGTCATACCCGGGAGGTGCGCGGAGCCGCCGGCCGCGGCGATGATCACCTTCAAGCCGCGGCTCGCGGCGGATCCCGCGTAATCCGCCATCCAATCGGGGGTACGGTGGGCGCTCACCACGGATCGCTCAAACGCCACCTCCAGTTCCTCCAGCTGCCGGACGCAATGCCGCATCGTTTCCCAGTCGGAAAGACTGCCCATTATGACGCCGACCCGGGGGGGCGGCTTGGTGTTCGAATCTGCCATGACAGGATGGACCCTGAAGGCTCGCGGCCCCGCTGGCAATTCGGAAGAAGGAGTTTGATGCCGACTTTTCAATTGCTTTGCCTCCAGCCGCGGCTACGGTTCGTCTGTTCGCTCCAACAACCCCGCTTCGATCCATGGAATTCATCCAGAGCTTTCTCAACTACAAGATCGGCGACTTCGATGTCTGGCGTATGGCCGCGCTTTTTATCGCGATCCTGGTCACCTATACCATCGGAAAGGTCGCCACCTTGATGTTGGGACGGCTGGTTTCCGAATTCGAAGCAAAACAACGGGTCCTGATCGCGATCACCCTGAAGGCAATCTCACGATCGATAACATTCGTGGCGATCCTGCTCGGGCTGATCATCGGGATCGCATTTCTCAACCTGCCCAACGAGATCGTAGAGGCGGTACGGATCGCGACCTCCATTCTGATGGTTCTCGCCATCACACTCATCGCCTACCGGCTCACCGATGTCCCCGCGGTGTGGTATGAACGCCGGGCGGAGAAATCGGACAGCCAGATGGAGCGCACCCTCGTTCCAATCGTACGAACGAGCCTGCGGCTGACTGTCGTTGTTCTCGCCTTGGTCCAGATCGCCCAGATTCTCAGCGACCAGCCGATTACATCGATCATCGCCGGCCTGGGCATCGGCGGCCTCGCGCTTGCCCTCGCGGCACAGGACACGATACGGAACTTCTTCGGATCGATCGTGCTCATCTCCGACAAGCCCTTTCAGGTCGGTGAGCGCCTGGTGGTGGACGGCCACGATGGCATTGTGGAAACCGTCGGCATGCGATCGACCAAAATTCGGACGCTCTCGGGGCATCTTGTGAGCATTCCGAACGGCGAACTGGCGAACCGGACCATCGAGAATATCGGGCGGCGCCCCTTCATAAGGAGGATCGCCAACATCACCATCACCTATGATACCCCGCCCGAAAAAGTCCAGGAGGCGCTGGATATCCTGAACGACATCCTCCGGGATCACGAGGGGATGAAACCCGATTTTCCCCCGCGTGTGTACTTCAGCGATTTCAACAGCGCGTCGTTGAACCTTCTCGTCATCTACTGGTACCACCCACCCGACTACTGGGCCTTCATGGATTTCAGCGAACGGGTGAACCAGGAGATCTTCCGCCGCTTCGGCGAAGCCGGGATCGACTTCGCCTTCCCAACTCAGACACTCCACCTCGCCGGAGACCAGAAACGCCCCCTCACCATCGGCATCCAGGACCTCAAGGACCTGCCGGAGCGGTGAGCCGCGGGGGTGCGCGACTCGCCGTTCGAGCCATTCACCGCTCGCAGAAGCGCAAACGCTCGGAGAAACCCGGCACGGGGATCCGTTGATCGGTTACGGGACACGACCATCCGGTTTCGTCTCTTTGTGCTTCCGCGAACGCGTCATGCTTCGTCTGGAGGGAAGCGGAAAAACACCCGCCGGCTCGTCACGCTTGTCGGAATCGGACCATCGAGACGGTTGTCCTGACTTCACAGCATCCGGCTCCCGGACTTCACTCCCGGCCGGTGGTCTCGCCGAAGAGGAGATCGACCATCAGGTCGTCGGCGATCTTCTCCAGATCGGCACGCAACTCACGGACGACCGCCTTGCTCGGAATATAGATCACGGTCTTCGCCTGAAAGAGAATTTCGCCGGACATGGGGGCGGCGCGGCGTTCGGTGGTGAGCTCCTCGACGTTGACCCCGTGTCGCTCAAGCACCAGGGAGATCGCCTTGAGAATGCCCGGCCGGTCGGAGCCGATGAGGTCCAGTTGCACGAGCTGAGTGCCGCGCTCCTGCGGCGGCGCCAGCTCCTCGCGCTCGACGAGGCAGCGGATGCCCTCCCCTTCGAGACCTTCCAGGGCAGCGGCAATCCGCTCGGCATTCTCCGGTGTGGCTTCGACGCGCAGCACGCCGGCGAACTGGCCGCCGAGGCGGACGAGGCGGCTCTCGAGCCAGTTTCCGCCGTGGCTGGCCACGCACGTGGCGAGACGGGCGACCAGACCGGAGCGGTCCGATCCCATTACCGTGAGGACAAGCGTATTAGCCATAGCAGCGATAGATCCGGTGTGACGCCTGAAATGTACGTCGACAGCCACCGCGCGCGCAAGCGCATTTATTATTTCCTTCATAAGGCCCGAAAAATCGGCCACAATACATCCGTGTATGGCCGGTTTTGACGAAAACATCGTGCGCGAGTACTTCGAGCTGCATGGTTTTCTGGTGCGCCAGTTGCGCAAGTACCAGGTGCAGTCGCGACGAAAGATGCCGGACGAGGAGATCGACCTCCTCGTCTACAACCCGCACTGGAACCGGGATCGACCGCCTGAATTCATGCTATTCTCCAGCGAGCTGAACTACATTCACCGGGCCGTGGTCGTGGTTAAGGCATGGCACACCACCCAGCGGTTCACACCGTCCATGCTCACAAGCAGCACCGAGATCCTGAAGTTCCTGGAGAAGAACGTGCTCAAGACGGTGGAGCACGCATTCTCGGACGATTCCGGCCACGAATTCGAAAACGCCGGC
Source organism: Opitutales bacterium (assembly GCA_007133065.1). Lineage (GTDB taxonomy): Bacteria > Verrucomicrobiota > Verrucomicrobiia > Opitutales > Oceanipulchritudinaceae > SLNJ01. The sequence goes on along the minus strand of SLNJ01000031.1, from coordinate 45,581 downwards.
GATCTGAAAAAAATCCTCGTGCTGCCGGGCATACCCACGCACGAACCGCAGCGGGCCGAAAGCATTCGCCTGCTGCGGGAACGAGGCGTTGACGGCATCCTCTCATTCCGTTCCATCCTACTGGATATCCTCGCCAAGATCGAGGTGAACCTCAATTACCAGAAATCCGATACCCTTCAAATCCTGCGCATCCTGAAAAACTACGGGCTGATCAAGGATCCACAACTGGAGCTTTTCGAGGGGCGCCGCCCTGCGCGGACATGATCCACCCGACCGCCATTATCGATCCGGACGCGACGATTGCCGCAAGCGTCTCAATCGGAGCCGGTGCAGTCGTGGGAGCCGCAGTGCGCCTCGGCGCGGGTTGCTCCATCGGGCCGTACGCCATCCTGGAACCAGGAACCGAAATCGCTGAGCGCGTGCAAATCGGAGCACATGCAGTCATCGGCGGACCGCCGCAGGATCTCGGATTCGACCACGCCACACCCAGCGGCGTCCAAATTGGACCCGGATCGTGCATCCGCGAGCACGTGACAATCAACCGCTCGCACGAGGAGAACGGGGTGACGCGAATCGGGGCGGGCGCCTTCCTGATGGCCGGATCGCACGTGGGACACGGAAGCTCGGTCGGGGATTCCGCCGTGCTGGCGAATCTCGTGATGCTTGCGGGCCACGTCCAGGTCGGGGCGCACGCATTTCTCGGAGGCGGAGCGGGGATTCACCAGTTCGTTCGCATCGGTGCGTGCGCCATGGTCAGCGGCCTCTCCCGGATCTCGCGCGACGTTCCTCCCTTTCTGATCGTCTCCGAACGCGATCGCGTCAACGGGCTGAATCTCGTCGGACTGCGACGCCGCGAGTTCTCCCCGGAGACGATCCGGGATATCAAGGAGGCGTTCCAAGCGATCTACCGGCACCGTGGCGGGCAGCGCGAACGGGCGCGGGTGCGGCTCGCGACGCAGCCCCCGGCCACGTCCCAGGCTCGTGAGTTCCTCGCGTTTTTTGAAGCGGGTAAACGGGGATTCGCCCAGCCGGCGACACGCCAGGAACGCTCCCTCAAGACGCCCTCCGGCGTGAACCGCCACGAAATGGACTGACGCATTGGAGGGACAATCAATGGAACACCGGCCTATCGTTATTCCCGCCAACGAACGCACAACAAATCAACTTCAGCTTTCGGTTGCCACGTGACGATCAAAACCATGCCGCCAACCATCGCGATATGCTGCGGCGACCCGGCGGGCGTCGGTCCCGAACTGATCCGCTCCTGGCTCGAAACGCACCCCACCGCCGCGTCGACCGTCACCGTGATCGGCCCCGTGCGCTGGACGGCTGAACTCGCGAGCACGACCGGATGCGCGGTCCGCACAGCGGGTGCCCCGGACTTTGTGCCCGAGCCCGGCAACCCCACGGTCGCCGGGGCGCAACTCGCCTGGGACGCCATGCGGATTGCGGCAGAGGGATGCTGCACCGGCGCCTTCCGCGCTGTCGTAACCGGACCGGTGAGCAAGCGTTGGATGCACCGTGCGGGTTACCCGTATCCGGGACAGACCGAGTTCTTCGCCGCCGCCTGGGGGGGCTCCCCAACCATGGGATTCGTCGGGGAACGTCTGCGGGTGGTCCTGGCCACCTGGCACGATCCCCTGGCCGCGGTCCCGGACCTGCTCGCCGACGGATCGCGGCTTCGACGCGCGGTCGCACGGGCCGGGGAACTGGCGCGCACGCTCGGGGCGGCCGAACCGCGCATCGCCGTATGCGGACTGAACCCCCACGCCGGGGAGGGCGGTCTGATCGGGACCGAGGAACAACGGTTCATCGCCCCGGCGCTCGACTCTCTGCGAGGGGAATGGCCGGGACTCTCGGAACCCCTTCCAGCCGATACCGTCTTCTTCCGGATGCTTGAAGGCGAATTCGACATCGTCGCAGCGCTCTACCACGACCAGGGCCTGACGCCGCTCAAGACCCTCGAATTCGACACCGCGGTGAACGTCACGCTCGGGCTTCGCTTCCCGCGGACGAGTCCGGACCACGGAACGGCTTTTGAAATCGCCGGAACAGGCCGCGCAAGCAGGACGAGCCTGGAGCGGGCCGTCGATCTCGCCGACCGGTTGAGCACCTCGACTTGATTTCCTCCCATAAGTTTGCTAGCTTGCGCAAAAGAATGTCGGAAACCACAACGATCAGCCGGCCCGAGCAGGTGCGTATGGGGAATGAGAAACTCATTCGCCTCACTCCTGCAGCCGGCCAAAAATTACAGGCGCTCATCGCCCGCGAAGGAAGCGGTGATTACCTGCGCACGGCGATTATCGGGGGAGGCTGCAGCGGGCTCTCCTACCATATGAAGTTCGAACGGGAACCGAAACAGGGCGACATTCTGGTCGAGACCGGCGGCGCCCGCGTACTCGTCGACAGCAAGAGCGCCCTCTATCTCCGGGGAACCGTCCTCGATTATTCCGACAGCATGGTTGCGGGCGGCTTCAAGTTCTCCAATCCTAATGCCAAGGCGAGTTGCTCGTGCGGTGAAAGCTTCAGCTTGTGAGCTCAAGCTCCCGGTCGAATTCTGATTTTCGCGGTGGACACGCCTATTATTTGCATTGATACCGTGGATTTTCCTCTGTAACCCGCCAGCTGCTTAACAAACACAACGAACCCAGGATTCAATGCCAAGATATCCCAGCCACCGCGGACGCGGTCGCAACCAGTCATCCAACTACGTTCGAAGGAACGAACGAATTCGCGCACGCGAGATGCGTGTCATCGGGCCCGAGGGGAAACAAATCGGAGTGCTGCAGCGTCACGAGGCACTGCAGCTCGCCAAGAGCGTCGGACTCGACCTGGTCGAAATCTCTCCGAGCGCGCGCCCGCCGGTATGCCGTATTCTCGACTTCGGGAAGTACAAGTACGAGCAATCCAAGAAGCATAAGGAAAAGCATGCCTCGCGGGTCAAGATTGTGAAATTCCGTGTGCGCATCGAGCAACACGACTACATCACAAAACTGCGGCGTGCCGAGGAGTTCCTCTACAAAGGCAACAAGGTGAAGATTTCACTGCAGTTCCGCGGACGGGAGATGGAGCATACCGAGCTGGGGTTCGATGTCGTCCGGCGCGCCGTCAAGGATCTCGACCACGTTGCGGTGCCGGAAGGCGAACCGCGCATGGCCGGCCGCCAGATCTTCGCCTCGGTCGCGCCGCTTCCGCAAAACAAACGGAAGCTCAAGTACAACGAGCACGTCTCCGAGGAGGAGGGATCGGACGATTCCGACGAGTCGGACGAGTTGGACGAGGTGGACGATTCCGACGAGTCGGAGCGCCACGGCTCGTGACACCTCACCCCGCGCGCTGGATTGGATTCGGCTCGTAGATGTAGCCGACCCCGTGGATCGTGCGGAACGCCGTCGACGGGCACCCCGCGTCCCGAAAGGCGGTACGGATCTTCACGATGTACTGGTCCAGAGATCGGCTTCGGACATCGGCGTGAATCCCCCAGACTGCATGAATGAGGCTTCGGCGAGTCATCACTTTGCCGGCGTTGTTCACCAGGGTTGCAATGATTCCCAGCTCCTTGCGCCCGAGCTTCATGCTGTTGCCGTTCGGGAAGGTGACCTCCAGACGCGTGGGAAAAACGCGCGCCCCGCAAAAATCGAACGCTTCCTCAGACAGCCTGGTGTTCTTGGTGATGTGCTGGTCGTAGGCGGTCTCGGAACGCCGTAACACGGCTCGAATCCGTGCCACCAGTTCCGGAAAGCTGAACGGTTTGGTGATGTAATCATCCCCGCCCACCTCGAGCGCCTTCACCTTGGCCAACTCCGAACTGTCCGCTGTCAGAAAGATAACCGGAACCGGCCTCTCGAGGCGCTTCAACTCATCCATCAACGCCAGGCCGCTGCGGTCCGGCAGATTGACGTCCAACAAGATCAGATTCGCAAAATGCTGCCGAAAGAACGGAAGCACGCTTGCCGCGCGCGTGAATATCTGGGTCAACATGCCCTCCATCTCCAGACGCTCGGAAATCAGATCAGCGAGCTTCTTCTCGTCCTCGACGATCAGGATCAAAGGTTTACTCGTGGTAGCCATAATGCACGCTCCAGATTGAAACAACGATCGAACTGAACCGCAAGGGTATCACGGCCAGTTTTTTTACAAAAGCATATTTTCTATCTACGTCCAGCAGGATTTTGCTTGTCGCTGACGCCGGTTCCTGCTGTTTCCGAAGGCTATGGCCAACGGACACCCGCTTCTCATGCTGGGATTGCCCAAGGGCAGCATGGAGGACTCGACCCTCCGGCTCTTTGCGAAGGCCGGATGGCAGATCTCGATCAGCTCCCGATCTTACAAACCGACGTTCGATGACCCCGATCTCGACGGTCGCTTCGTGCGCTCCCAGGAGGTCAGCCGATATGTCGAGCATGGGTACTTTGACGCGGGATTGTGCGGGTATGACTGGATTGTCGAGAACGGGTCCGATGTTGTCGAGGTATCGACCCTAACCTACAGCCGGGCCACCCGGAACAAGGCCCGCTGGGTGCTCGCGGTGCCGGAGGACTCCCCGGTACGCTCCGTGGACGATCTCGAGGGGAAACGTATCGCCACCGAAGTGGTCCGGATTACCCGTCAATTTCTCAAGGACCGCGGTGTGTCCGCCCAGGTGGAGTTCTCGTGGGGCGCGACGGAGGTCAAAGCACCCGACCTGGTCGATGCCATCGTCGATGTGACCGAGACAGGCAATTCTTTGCGCGCGAACAAGCTCCGCATCGTCGAGACGCTTCTCGAGACCGATATCCGGTTCATCGCCAATCAGACGAGCTGGCAGGACCCCGCGAAACGTGCCAAAATTGAACAGATCGCATTGATGCTCGGCGCCGCACTCGAAGCAGGGAACAAAGTGGGGCTGAAACTCAATGTACGCCGGTCGCAGCTGGAAACGATTCTCGATGCGCTCCCGGCTCTGCGCAACCCGACGATCAGCACGCTCTCCGATTCCGATTGGGTGGCGCTGGAAACCGTGATTGCCGAGAGCGCTGTTCGGGAGCTGATTCCCCGCCTGAAAGAGCACGGGGCCGAGGGGATCATCGAATACCCCCTGAACAAGGTGGTGTATTGAACCGGACGGGACACCGCCCGGGTCCCCTCACCTCCGAAATAGCATCGACTCAACGTCCCATGGCGATTTGATGGACGGAATATGCCGGCGTTGGTGGATCGCTACGTGTTTTTCGAGTGGCTTCGCGCGTTCATCTTGAGCGTGGGCGCCATTCTGGGGATTCTGCTGCTCGAAGATATCTTCAACAACCTCAAGGACCTTCTCGATTACGGAGCGGGACTTCCCGAAGTGACCCGGTATTACCTCGTTCTGATTCCGAGCCTCGTCACGACAGTCCTGCCGCTCGCCCTGATGGTCTCGATCCTGTTCAGTCTGGGAAACCTTCACCGCAATAACGAGATCGTCGCGATGCGCGCCAACGGCCTGAGCGTCATGCGGATCACCCGCACCCTGTGGCTAATGGGGATCGTACTCGCCGCAACCGTCTTCCACCTCAACGCGAAATGGACCCCGTGGTCGATCGAACAATCGCGTCAGATCTGGGAGAATTACCGCTTTGCGGACCAGCTTGCGCAGGGGGATAACGATGAAATCGGGCTGATCTACAACCTGGCTTTCCACAACCATGCCGACGGACGTATCTGGTTTCTGAACCGGTTCAGCGAATTTGACTACCGGGCGTTCGGCGTCACGGTGTCGCAAGTGAACGAGTCCGGCCGCGAGCAATTGCGGATTATCGCAAACGAAGGACACTTTGACGAATACACCGGGAACTGGAGCTTCCGCCAGGGGCGCGAGATCGAGTTCGACACGGAAACCGGCGAACCGATCCGTTCCCAGGTCTTCGAGCGCGAGGTGTACCCCGATTTGCATGACGATCCGCACCTGATGCGATTTCTTGAGCGTCGCCCGCGCGACCTTAGTTTCAACGAGATCTCACGCATTCTGGAGCTCGCGCCTCCCGCCGAAAACCCGCGGGTTCTCCCCTACGAAGTGCGTTATTTCGCGATTCTGACTTCGCCGCTCACAAGCCTTTTCGCGGTGGCGATCGCGATTCCTTTCGCAGTCGGCGGCGTCCGCGTGAACCCGATGGTCGGCGTCTCAAAATCCATCGGCCTTTTTGCCCTCTACTACGTGATCTACAACGTCTGCACCCTGCTGGGGGAAAAAGCCATCCTCTCTCCCCCGCTCGCCGCAATTCTACCCCTGCTTTTTGTCATCCCCGTTCTCGTGTGGCTCTACCGCACCTCGATATGAAAGAAATCCGGCTGCAAACGTCCCGGTCGCGCGCGCTGCGCGGGCATCCATGGGCATTTCGCAACGAACTTCGGCCGCCCTTCCCGGATTGTGCGGGCGAGGGAGTCGTCCTTCGGGCGGACCGCGGAAGGCTGCTCGGCAGCGGCATCTTCAACCCGGCCTCGGAGATCGCCTGGCGCGCGTACAGCCGAGCGGAAGTGCCGTTCGATCGCGGCTTCCTGGAGGGGGCGATCGACCGCGCGATTGCGCGACGCGCACCGGAACCGTTCCGGCGACTCGTGTGGTCTGAAGCTGATCACCTCCCCGGTCTGGTCGTCGACCAGTTCGACGACGCTTTGGTTGTCCAGGCGCTCACGCTCGCAATGGACCTTCGGCTTGCGGAGATCGTGGAGATCCTCCAGGACCGCCTCAAACCGGCGGTGATCGTCCTGCGCAACGACGCACCGAGTCGCACCCGCGAGGGATTGTCCCGCGAAGTACGTATCGTCGGCAATGCATCGTATTCGCCTCGATGGTATGAAATCGATGGAATTTCCTGCTTCCTCGATCTCCAGAAGGGCCAGAAGACCGGGTTCTACCTCGACCAGCGTGAGCAACACGCGCGCGTTGCGGAATTCACCCCCGGGAAGCGCGTGCTGGACGCATTCTGCAACCAGGGAAGCTTCGCGTTCCATGCGGCGCGGGCCGGCGCGGAGCAGGTGCTTGGGATCGACTCCTCCGAAGAGTGTATCACAGCCGCGCGCGCGAACGCCGCATACAACGGTCTCAACGCCGAGTTTGTTCGCGCCAACGTATTCGATTGGTTCACATCGAACCGGGATGCCCGATTCGATGTGATCATCCTCGATCCGCCTTCCTTCGCGCCCCGAAAAGCGGCTTTGGCCGGTGCCATGCGCGGTTACAAGGAGTTGAACCTGCGCGCCCTGCGCATGCTCGACCCTGGAGGCATCCTCGCCACCTACAGCTGTTCCCAGCACGTCTCCCGCGCGTTGTTCTTCGAAATGCTGCGCGATGCGGCAGCCGATGCCGGCCGCGATGTTCGCCTGATCGCGCCGACCGGCCAGCCACCGGACCATCCCGTCGCTCTCCACTTCCCCGAAAGCGAGTACCTTACCGGCGCAATCCTCGAAGCCGAATAGGCGGATCGATCCGCCGCATCTGAATCGTATCGAGCCCCGTTCGGCGGCCGGAACGTTGGTGACGAATCGGGATTCAGGTCATGGCGTGCTGAATCGCCGGACCCTCGTGGTTGGCCGGATCGATCACGGAGACTGGAACACGGCACGCGCCGTTCCCGGTAAGCCGGTGGCGAAGGCGATCCAGGTTGTTACAGTCTCGACTCAGATGGCCCAGCATGACTTGGCGCCACGACACGTCCTCCGCCTGCTCGAGGAACGTGCAGACCGCGTCATTGCTGAGATGTCCGTGGCGGCCGCGGATGCGCTGCTTGGTCGACCAGGGGCGCCGGGTATCCGCCTCGAGGAGGTCGAGATCGTGATTCGCCTCGAGCACGAGCAACTCGACATCGCGCACCCGGTCGCTGACCAACCGCGGGATATACCCGAGATCGACCACCCAGGCCGCGCTCTGCCACCGGTGGAACAGGTCCCCGCCGGAGCGGCATCGGATCACGAACCCGACCGGATCGTACGAATCATGAGGCAGCCGGAACGAGGCGATCTCGAGGTCGGCGAAGCCGAACGCACTGCCGGTCTCGAAGATCTGCCACCGCGGGTTTCGGCTGAACTTGCCGTTGAGCGCCTGGGCGGTGTCGCCGTTGGCAAAGACGCGCAGCCCGGGATACCGCGAGAGTCCGCGCAGGCCCTGGATATGATCGTGATGCTCGTGGGTGATGAAGACGGCGTCGAGGTCCTCCAGACGCAACCCAAGCGCCTCCAGCTTCGCGCCGATCCGCCGGCAGGAGAGCCCGGCATCGATTAGGACACGGCACTCGGATGATTCGAGCAGGGCGCAATTCCCCGCGCTGCTGCTCTCAAGAACCCGAAACGCAAACGCCATGAACGGAGCAAAACGAACGCGTTCCGTTGTGGCAAAAGGAAAACAGCCGGCGACGGGTTATTTCCACTGAAACAGGATGCCCAGGGCGCGGTCGGTCTCGTTCGACAGCATTTCATAGCAGGACCGGGCCTCCGTCGCCTCCAGCACGTGGGTCAGCATCGGTGCCACGCGCACAGATCCGGATGCAATCATCCCGAGTATCGACCCGACGACCTCGCGCCGTATAGACAGGCCACCCTCCCCCTGCAAACCCTCGTGGGCTCCGGTGAGGATGACCCCCTTGCAGTGGATATGTTTGTAGATATCGACCGAGACATTCCCGCGCGGGGAACCGAGCAGGACCACGGCGCCGAGCTTCCCTACAAGCTCGAGCGCCCGATTGGTCAACTCCGGAACACCCGTCGCCTCAATCACGATCTCCGGATCTCCGGCCAGGGACTCGCGGACCGCTTCCTGGAGATCGCAGTCCGGGCCGGAGCGAATCACATCGGGGACTCCCGTCCGCCGCGCGATCTCCAGGCGCTCCGGAACAACGTCCAATCCGACCACCCGGCACCCGGCGAGTGTGTACAACTGCGCGGCAAAATTCCCGATCATTCCCATGCCGAAAACCGCGACACGGGTGCCGGCGCGATGGTGGGTGCGAAGCAGCGCGGTCATGCTGATTGCCGCCAGGCGCGCGAACGGGGCGTACCGCGATTCCTGGTCGTCGGACAACCGAACCACGGGCAGATATTTGTTCCGCGCGGACACGGCGGAATAACGAGCGTGCCTCGCCAATGCGAACACGCGGTCCCCTGGCGCGAGCCCGGCGTCCGGGCCCGCATCCACGACCCGCCCCACTGTGGCGTACCCGGGATAGAACGGGTATTTCGCGAATTTGTTCGCCGGATCATCGATGCCGACATGGGTGCCTGTGTACAGCGCCAATTCCGTTCCGGGTGACACCAGGCTGTACTCGGTCTCGATCAGGACGCGATCGCCCTCCGCGTTAAAATTCAGATCCTCGGATTCAAGCGCAACGTGATGCGGTTCCGTGAAAACAATGGTTGTATTTTTCATGTTAAATTCGGCGCGCCGGGAGATCCGGGGAATGTGAAGCGCAACAGCAGGTCCATGCAACCGCCCACAGCATCGGCGGCGCAGCCGAGAGCGTGAACGCATCCCACATTGCGGCGACACCGGGTCGCCGCCGGGCCGGCCGAGGCGGACCCTCTTGCTTTTTGCCGTTGCGTCCAGTCATCCGACACCTTCGGAAGCTCCCGTACTACCGGCCGGATCCGAAGAATTTGAGGACGGAATCAACCCGGCGACGCACCGTATACGCGTCCACCCGCTCCCAGCCGTGCTGGCGAGAAGCGGATTCCGCCGCTTCGAGCCTCTTATACCGCAGTTCGATGTCGAGCGGCGTATCAAAACGAAAGGGCGCCATCTCCCCGCGGCGGGCGACCGCCCGTTGAACGCCCTCGAAAATCTCGTCGATCACCCGTTTCGGGTGTTTGCTCACCGCGCAATTCCACCCCAATGCCTCCTTGGTGGTGACGGTCTCGATCGGACCGAAGAAGTCCACGGCCTCCGCCACGGCTTTGTCGTCGCTGGCGACAAAGAGCGGCGGCACACCGTGTAGGCCGGCAACCGCGGCATCCATCGCCAATTCGCCGACCAGCCGCCCGTTCACTTTGATGTGCTGGTACGCCTGCGACGAGAACGTGTGGCACATCACGCCATCGATCGTGCTGTCACACGCGTGGTATCCAACGAAAACAACCCCGGCATACGACTCGTCCATCACCGGGAACCGCTCCCCAAACCCGACCCCGAGCGCGATATCACAGCGCGAATCAAGAAGATCGTACTCGAGGTTCAGGGAGCCGTTGTGATTGTCCCAGACGACAACCCGGGTCGCCCCGGCTTCAAAGAGGCCCCGGACGGCGGCGTCCGCCTCGCGCGTCGCCTGCTTCTGGGCGAACGCCAGGTTCCGGGAGCCGTTCAGCGACGCCCCGGGCGAACCGACCCCGCAGGCGACCCCCTCGCAATCCACTGCCACAACGAATTTCATAAAACCACCATTCAATCTCAATCGCATCCTTGCAAATCTCAATGTACCTGCAACACTTAAAGCTTGTGGTAATCCAGGCGAACCCGCGACCCGTAAAACCGGGGGCGGACCGCTCAGAATACAGGGCCCTGTCCTTGTTCGAGACCATTCACCGCAATGCAACAATCCGAATCCCAGTTCCACCTGCCCGACATCCAGAATTCCGGAGCCGCCGAGGTTCTCGGCGCAAACGTACCGATTCTCCAGGTCGGGATCTCCAACTTTCGCATACCGCTGCAGTTCCTCACCGTGGACGAGCGCACCCACACGCTCGAGACCTCGGTTACCGGCACGGTGTCGCTCGCGGCGGACCAGAAGGGCATCAACATGTCCCGGATCATGCGGGTCTTTTATGAGTTCAAGGATCGGGTCTTCACGATTGAGCTGCTCGAAGAGATTCTCCACGCCTACAAAGAACACCTCGATGCCAGCCGTGCCCGTATCAAGCTGAGTTTTCGCTACCCGATTCTCCTGAACAGCCTCAGGAGCGACTTGGCCGGTTGGCAATACTACGACGTCAGTTACGAGGGGATTCTCGACGACCTCGATCGCTTCCGAAAGCGGATCCACTTCGACTTCGTATACTCAAGCGCCTGCCCTTGCTCCGCGCGCCTGGCGGAGGACGCCCGCGCGCGACACTCCCGCGCGGCACTCCCGCACTCCCAACGCAGCAAGGCACGCGTCAGCATCGAGGTTCGGCACGGCCATTTTGTTTCCGTCGAAGACCTGCGCGTGCACTGTCACAAGGCCCTTCAAACCGAGACCCAGGTCATGGTGCGGCGCCAGGACGAACAGGCTTTCGCCGAATTGAACGCCACCCATTTGAAATTCGTGGAAGACGCCGTTCGGCTCATCTACGAGCAACTCGACGCCGATCCGCGCATTTTTGATTTCCAGATCGCCTGCGCCCACCTGGAATCGTTGCACTCCCACGACGCCATCGCCGTCCTCAGCAAGGGCGTCGACCGCGGCTTTCCCGGTGAAGTGGAGGACTTTCGCAGTTTCATCTGTTGAACCGGCCGGCAAACACCGAACGCAGGGCCGAATGCACGACCATCATGGTGCGTGCCATCCGAGCGACACGCTACCCGGCACAGACGAAGTCCGTTCCCTCTTCATACCCCCGCCCCGCAAGCAGCCGCCGGATGCGTTCGCGCGCGCCGCGAACCGCTACGCAGGCGATCACGTAGACCTCTCCAGCCGTTGGAATGGCCTCCGGCGCATACACAGGGATCCCCGCGATGCTCTGCCCAATCCGCTTCGGATCGACGTCGACGTACGCAGCAACCGTCATGCCGGCCTCCACGAAACATCGGGTGCGGCGGCGTGTCTCCCGTCCCGCGCCCCACTGCCAGAGCGGACGTGAACCTTGTCGGGCCACCACAAAGCGCGCCAGGTAGGGCGACTTGACCGCAAAAAACGCCTCCGAAGCATAGCGCGGATCGGACCGGGAAATCCGCGATGGAGGATCGTGCCACTCGAGGAGGAAGTCCGGCAGCTTCTCCATGCGCACGCCGGCCTCCAGCCACCGCAACCAGAGTTCGTAATCCTCGGGGAACGGACCGTCGCGATACCCCCCGAAACGCTCGACACACGCGGTCCGAAAGCAGACCGACGGATGCGCGATCGGACTCTCGACGAACCGGTTCAGTGCGATATCGCTGTGCGTGAGCAGATCGTTTGTCCAATCCACGTACAACGCGTACCCGCGGGCGACCGCACGATCCCCGGCAAATCGCACCCGCGTTGCACAGAGGCCGACCTCCGGGTGGCTGCGGAGGAACCGGGTCTGCTCGCCAAGTCGTTCCGGCGCGGCAACGTCGTCCGCGTCCATCCGGGCGATCAGGGGCGCCCGGGCCGCGGCCAGCCCGGTTTTCAGGGCGGGGACAATACCGGCACGCGGTTCCGTCACCACACGAATCCGATCGTCGGCAGCGGCGGCCGCCGATCGTTCGAGCGATCGGTCTGTCGACGCGTTGTCCACCAGGATCAACTCCCAATCCACGAAATCCTGAACTCGGATGCTTTCGATCGCGCGCACCAGAGTCGCACCGGGATTGCGAAACGGCAGCACCACACTGACGGCCGGAACATGGGAACCCAGAGGCATCGGAGGGCCGCGTGGGCGTCAGAATTCATTCCCGGATTCCGCCGAATCCGGGTCGATCGCCTCCACCAGGTGCGACTGGAGTGCCGCGAGAAAGATATAGCATTGCAGCCCGCGCTGCTCCTTCGCCGAGAGCTTCTCCACGTCAAAGTCTCCGGATTCCAGGCTGGCATCCGAAACCCCCTCCAGGACCAGCTCGCGAATGTGCAGCCGGACCGCGGAACATGCCCGCATCACCGCATCCGCCTCATCCGCGTCCAGGCGGATGACACCCTTTCCCAAATCCTCGGCGCAGAAATAGGCGAGCAACTGCTCGGCATCCTCGCGCAGCTGCTGCTCGAGTTCGCGCCGCCACAAATCCTGCAGGTCCGGATCCAGGTCGCCGGGCGCTGTTTCCGAGGAACGGCCGGTTTCGAATCCCAGTGCGTACTCGGCCAGGGATTCCGTCAGGGTACGGCGGGACTCCGGATCCAGGTTCAAATGGATTTCAACCATCGGATTCAAGGATCGCAGTCAACTGCCATTTTTGCAAGGTATGAGCGTACGCCTCGGCCTTCTCGCGCTCTCCGCTCCAGAGGCGGGAACGCCCCTGTCGGTGCACTTCGAGCATGTGGCGGCGCGCCCTCTCGGCGGAGAATCCGAACACCCGCCGGAAGACCATGACCACATAGGACATGAGATTCACCGGATCGTTGAGGACGATGACATGCCAGATCGGGCTCTCCCGGGACCGGGTTTTGCTCTTTCTCTCCGGCGTGGTCTCAGTGACAGCCATGGATGCGCTCTCTCAATTTATGAAATGGAACGATTGGCAAAGGCACCGGTTGCCTGACAGTATCGGGGACCATGGCTTCCGATCCGTCAAACGCAAACCGAGAAAATTCCAAAGCGCCTGCGAAAAAAGAGCCCCGCAACTGGCCGCTTTCCTGGGTCGTCATCGCCATCCTCCTCTACCTTCTCTTTCAGATGGCATACGTCGTGTTCGGATAAACGGCTCATCCTTCCTTGCGGATGATGTGGAGATTGGCCATCGAAATACCGCTCAGCATCGCCCCAACGATTCCGAGAAATCCCTGGTCGGTACCGCACAGGTACAGGTTGTCGAGATGGGTGCGGCCGTCTCGCACCTTGTCCGGAGCGCCGTACACGGCCCCGCTGATATGCCCGGTAAACCGCTCGATCGTGCGCGGCGTGAACATGTCAGTCGTCCGCGTGTGCGCCTGCAACTCCTCACACGCAACCCCCGGGAGGAACCGAACGGCAGAATCCTGCATCCGCGCGTAGCATCGCCGCTTCTCCGCCTGGTATCGCTCCTCCGGAAGGCCCGTCCACCCCGCGTACGACGCAAGGGCGGTCACGCGAAAAAATCCTTCATCGAGATCCTGATCGTCCCCGTACGCATAGTTGTTCGGCACGCAGATCACACCGCTGCGGGTGTCGATCAGATCGTGCTCGGGCGACCCGTACGCAAAGCTGGGACTGTCGTTGAAAAACACAATGGTCTCGCTGCAGCCGAGCGACGCAGGAGGTACGTCGAGCACCGCAATACTCTCCGCGAAACTGAGCGGCCCCGCCTCAACATCCTCCGCTGCGCTGGGTCGATCCGCACACAGCCGCAACGTCTCCAGGCGGCCGATCGACGAAATCACGTGATCCGCCGTGATCAACCGGCCGTCGTCCAGTTCGAGTTCGGACACACGGCCGCCGGCAACCCGCAGGCTCCGGACCCCGCACTTCATCCGCCGCTCACCTCCCGCCTCGCGGTAACGCTGCAGCAGGACGCGAATGATGCGCCGCACCCCCTCGAAGGGACGGGCAAACCCCTCGAGAAAGACCGCTTTGAACAACGTGACGAATTGATCGAAATCCATGTCCCCGGGCCGGGCGCTTCCGTAGTACATCAGCGGACACAAGAGCATCTCCCGCAACCGGCGGTCGGGAAGCGCTGTTTCGAGAATGGTTCGGGCGGAGGGCGCCCTGCTTTCGTCGAGGTGCGTGTCGTCATACTCCCGGATACGGGAGACAAGCGTCCGGAACGCGTCGATCGACCGGGGAAACACCCGCGCCACCTCCGATTCAAGGAGGGCGAAGTCGTTGTTGAAGCGAAGGTCCTCTCCGGGAAACGCCACGCGCGAACCGTGCTGGGGGCATAGATCCAGCTCGTCACGACCGATGCGCAGTTGCCGGCAGATCTTCACCAGCGGCCCGGTGCGCACGCCTTGCGGGACGTAGTTTGTGACCGCGTGAAGACCGACGTCGAACTTGCGCCCGGCGAGCGCGTAGAAGCTGTTCAACCCTCCCGGCGCGTTGTGACGCTCCAGGATCAGCACGTTCCGGCCGAACTGCGCGAGCCGGATGCCCGCAGCGAGCCCGGACATGCCACAACCGATGATAACGGTATGGTAATGCTTATGGGAGAGCGGACGCAACCGCGGGAACAGATCCGTCCGTCAGGCGTTGACGGCGTTGAATTTCGGGGTGAGGTACTCGGCGCAGCTGTCCAGCGTCGCGAGCTGCGGATAATCATCCTCCGGTACTTCGATGCCGTGCTGCTTCCGAAGCTCCATGACGATATCGAGGAAATCCATCGAGTCCAACTCGAGCTGATCGCGCAATCGCACGTCGGGTTTGACATCGCTCAAATCCTCATCGGGAGCGATTTCCGCGATGATATCGAGAACGATTTGCTTGCACTCTTCTTTCGTCATATTGGCGCGTCTTGTAGTAGGTCGGTTAATCGTCTGCAAACTTTTTCACGACCAGGCAGGAGTTGATGCCCAGCATACCGAAGGAGTTGTTCAGAATCACTTCAGCCCGGTCCAGGGCGACAGACCGGTTGAGAACAAGGTTGGGCATTGCACACGATTCGTCAAGGTCGTCCACGTTGATCGTGGGATGCGCCTGCCGGTCCTCAAATGCGGGAAGATTCCCGGCCAGCTCCAGGGCTCCGGCGGCTCCCATCGCATGCCCAATGAAGGATTTTGTGTTGTTGATGTACGTGCGGGGACAATTCTCGAAGACCTCCCGAAGGGCGATGCACTCCTGGATATCCCCCTGCGGCGTCGCGGTGGCGTGGCTGCTCACGATATCGACATCGGTTGGTTCGAGGTTCGCCGAGGCCAGAGCCCGGCGCATGCACTGAGCCTGACGTTCCGCGTGCGGCAGGACCGCGTCCGCCGCGTCGGAGTTCAAGTGATAGCCGACAATCTCGCCGTAGATGCGTGCGCCTCTGGCGCGCGCGTCCTCCAGGCGCTCGAGCGTATACACCGCGCCTCCCTCGCTCACCACAATCCCGTTGCGCGCCTTGTCGAAGGGCCGGCTGGCACGGTTCGGGTCCTCATGGTGCGCCAGAGCGCCCTGGCTCCTGAACCCGGCAAAAATCCCGAAACTGCGAATGCTCTCGCTGACTCCTCCGGCGAGCGCTAGGTCGACCTCGCCCAGGCGCAGCATTTGCACGGCTTGGATCAGCCCTGCATTTCCAGCGGCGCAGGCAGCTCCAATTGTGTAGTGCGGCCCGCGAACTCCCATGTTCATCGTCACCTCGCCCGCGGGATTATTCGCCACGGTACGGGGGTTGTGGTGGTGTGTCCAGAATCGTGTATCGTAGTTATACTGCGAAATATTGTAGATCTCGTTCTCCGTCTCCACGTTCCCGTGTTCCGTGATCCCGAGATAGACCCCAACCCGCTCGGTCTCCCGGCCATTCCAGGCGACCCCGGCGTCCGCGACCGCCTCCCGGCTGCAGTAAATCGCGATGCTCCCGGCGCGGGTTCCGTTCCTTATCTCCTTGCGTCCCTGATGCCTGCGCGCGTCGTAGTGACACACGCCGGCATGGATCCGGCCCATGTACCGGATCTCCATGTTCTCAATCCGGGCAACCCCGTCGAGCAGGTTGCGACGGAATTCCGGAAGCGAGTCTCCATTGGACGCCGTAAGCCCAACGCCCGTGATAACGATACGCGACAGCTCCATAGGTCAAAACAGAAAAGAAC
This sequence comes from Opitutales bacterium, assembly GCA_007133065.1. Classification (GTDB taxonomy): domain Bacteria; phylum Verrucomicrobiota; class Verrucomicrobiia; order Opitutales; family Oceanipulchritudinaceae; genus SLNJ01. Next base: position 29,070 of record SLNJ01000031.1, on the reverse strand, counting down.
GACAGCCCGCTCCGCCGGTGTCAATCCGAGAAAGCGGGACAGAGAGGGTGAACCCAGGGCCATTTCATCCAGGGGCGATCGTTGGAGCAAGTTCCGCACCTGTCATGAGCCTGCCGAATTGATTCATGCGGCCCCACTTGAGCTCCAAAACCGCCTAAAGGCGGGCTCCAACAGGCGGCCAACAGGGCACTTGCCCCACGAGCCCCCAGATGAAATGGCCCTGAGGGTGAGCCGGAAGCGTCCGGGCTTCACGAACCATGCGATCCGTCGTGCATTCCCGGTACCGGCCGCAGGCGATCAGCCGGCGGAGTGCGTCGCATGGCTGCCCGGCCAGGATTCGAACCTGGACTAACGGGGCCAGAACCCGTCGTGCTGCCGATTACACCACCAGGCAATTGGTACGGCAGTGAGAGAAAGGGATCCGAGCGTGCATTTCAAATAAAATCGGGGACCGTTTCCGCTTGATGTGGGTTGCGGGTGCGGGATACGCTGCCTTACCCAACCCGCACCATGCAAATCGAACAGGCAAAACCCCGGACCACGCAATCGACGGGCGAGTTTATGGAGGCACTGCTCTGGGCGGACATCGAGCGGATGGAGATGGTGCGCCTCGAACGGCCGGCACCCGCCGCCGGCCAGATCCTGGTGCAAGTGCACACCGTTGGAATCTGCGGCTCCGAACTCGAGGGGTTTTTGGGCCACAACAGCCTGCGTCGGCCCCCGCTTCTCATGGGGCATGAGTTCTCCGGAACGATCGCGGCGGTCGGGGATGCGGTCGAATGGCTCGCCGCCGGGGACCGTGTCACGGTCAACCCGTTGACCAGCTGCGGCTCGTGCAGCCACTGCCGCCGCGGCCTCCCCAATCTGTGTGGAGACCGCCGGATTGTCGGTATTCACGGACCGGGGGCGTTTGCAGAATTCGTCGTCGTCGACGCGGGGCAGGCAATACCGCTTTCGAGCGACCTGCCGCTTGTGCGCGCCGCGCTGGCGGAACCGCTCGCCTGCTCGCTGCGGGCGGCACGGCGAGCGCTATCCGGCGCCGTGGGCTCCAACGTTGCAGTCATCGGCGCGGGGGCGATCGGGCTGCTCTGCGCGCGCGTCGCTCAGATCATGGGCGCGGCCCGGGTGGTCATCAGCGACAAAAACGCCTCCCGCCTCGATATCGCGCGCAAGGCCGGAATCGCCCACACCCTGGAAGCCGGCGGCGACGATCTGCCGGATCGGGTGCGGGAGATCGCCGGCCCGGAAGGCGTCGACGTCGTCATCGATGCCGCCGGGTTCCAGCCAACCCGCTCGTGCGCGATGGCGCTCCTCAACAACGGGGGGACGTTCATGAACATCGGGCTCGGGATCGACGACACCACCCTCCCAATCAACCTTCTCACCCGCAGCGAGATCCGGATTCTCGGATCGTTTGCGTACACGCCGGATGATTTCCGTGCCGCCGTGCAGCTGCTCGCGGACGGCCGGGTCACCGAAGCGGGCTGGACGCGCGAGGCACCCCTCGCCTACGGCACCCAGGCCTTTCCGGAGCTGGTTGCCGGGGAGATCCCCGAGGCCAAGATCCTGCTGCACCCCGGCGCCCAGTGAGTTCCCGCCAATCCGCCCGGCCGCCCGGGCCAGGGGTACCGCGATCTTAAGAGCTGGAAGCTAGTCCCGGTAGCCTTGGGGGTGGTTGCGGTGCCAGCGCCAGGCGGTTTCGACGATGCCGGTGATATCCGCGAACCCGGGGATCCAATCGAGTTCCGAGCGGGCGCGGGTGGCGTCGGCGTACAGCTCCGACGGATCCCCGGGGCGCCGGTCCGCCTCGCGAACGGGGACGTGCTTCCCGGTCACCGTCCCGACGGTCGCGATCACCTCGCGCACACTGCATGGCCGGCCGGTGCCCAGGTTGTAGGCCAGGGTCTGCCCCGGCTTCTCCAGCCGGTCGAACACCGCGATGTGCGCCCGGCTCAGGTCGTCCACATGGACATAATCGCGCAGGCATGTGCCGTCGGGCGTCGCGTAGTCGGTTCCAAAGATCCGCAGTTCCGGGCCGGTTCCGGTTGCGGCGCGGATCGCGAGGGGAATCAGGTGCGTTTCCGGCTCGTGGTCCTCGCCGATCGAGCCGTCGGGCGCCGCGCCCGCAGCGTTGAAGTAGCGAAATGAGGCCGAACTCAGCCCGTGCGCGCGGGCGCAATCGCCAAGAATCTGCTCCACGGCCAGTTTTGTCCGTCCGTACGGGCTGATCGGCTGCTGCGGGAGATCTTCGGTGATCGGAAGCCGTTCCGGCACGCCGTAGGTTGCGCAGGAGGAGGAGAAGACAAACCGGCCCACTCCGGCATCGCGCATCGCTTCGAGCAGGGCGATCGTGCGCGCGACGTTGTTGTCGTAATATTTGAGCGGATCGGATACGGACTCGCCGACGTATGCGAACGCGGCGAAATGCATCACAAGCGCGATCTCCTCCCGCCGCAGCAGCTCGGCCACGAGCGCGCGATCTCCAAGGTCCCCTTCGGCCAGGGTCACTGACTCCGGGACCGACGCCCGGTGCCCGAACACCAGGTTGTCGAGCACCACCGGACGGTGCCCCGCCTCCTGTAGAAGCCGGACGCAGTGGCTGCCGATGTATCCGGCCCCTCCGATTACGAGTATATTCATCGCACAAAGCATGAAGCGCCGGCCTTCGGGCGCGAGCGAAAAAGTCGCCGGACATCCAAACGCCGGCGGCGGTGAAAACCTTTGCCACTACGGAAACAAAACCCGGCGCACCACCTCGATTGGGCCGATCCGGTCGGTCTCCTTCCGCGCCGCCTCCTCGATCTCGCTGAAATCCCGTACCGGCGGAGGCGATACGATTTCAAACTGTGCGCTGTCCGAGATCCTGGTTAGACCGAGCGCGCCGGATCCGGTCGCTGTGACGATCCATCGTCCTTCGGACAATCGGCGATAGACGGCCTGACCGTACTCGTGCTCGTCGCGGGTCAACCAGTCAATGTCCGCGAAAGCCGGATCGACGACGACCGCCTGACTCGGGGGAGTCTCGTTGTCGAAGACGCGCCGGATCCAGAGTCGATCCTCAAGCCGCAGGTAGTCGAGGTAAATCTCATGGTCCGGGTTGAACGGGGTCGAAACCTGCTTCAGGACGCCCTCGGCCGTGCGGATCAGGATCGAGAGCCCATCCTGATCGACAAGCAATTCGGTGACCGCGCTCTTTCGAATCGCCTCCTGATGGCGAGCCTCCAAGCGATCGTATTCCTCGACGAGTTCCCGCAGACGGTCCCGGTAGATCTCGGATTCGAGATTGGCGCGGATCGCCACGTACCCCGCCCCGCCGGCGGTGATCAGCAGGATAATAGCGAGGGCAGTTCCGATTCTTTGCAGCATCGGTCAAAATCAATACGGAAAGGTATCACTGTCCGGCGCCTGCGACAACTCCACAAGGAGCCGTGCGGTCCCGGCGATCGCCGAATCGAAGACCGTCTCGGCCTTCTTCGCCGACGCCTTGGTGGCATCGCCGCCTGCCGAGGTCGGCAGGTACAGGTGCCACGGGCGGACGTAATCGACTGCGAACTCATGGAGCGATTCAAGTTTCGGGTACCGGCGCGGATTGTCGGTGATCTTCTCGTTTCGAACCAGGTCGGGCCGCAGATAGAGCATCTGCGAGGTCTCTTCCTCTCCGGCGTGATCGCTGGTGTGCTCCCACACGGCCGTGGCCTCCTCGGACGCGCAGGTCGTCGTGTGGATCATGAACGTGTGCACACCGTCGATCGCCGCCAGATCGCGCTGCGCTGCACGGATCACGTCCGGATTTCCGCCGTGCCCGTTGATGAACACAATGCGCCGCACCTCCTCCGACAGACACATCATCACCAGATCCTTGAGCAGGGCCATGAATGTCGACACCTGCATGCGGCAGGCGAACGGGAACGCCCGGAAGTTGTTGTTCAGGCTGATCGGGAGCGTCGGCAGACAGACCACGCGCCCGCCCTGCTCGTTGGCTCGCCGCGTTCCGCCGTAGGCGACGTGTTCGACCTGCCAGGTGTCCGCGCCATACGGAAGCGCCGCTCCATGCGGCTCGGTCGATCCCACCGGGATCACGGCGACATTCGGCGCGAGCGCGCGCACGTCGTCGATCGTCATTTCAGTCAGTATGCCCGAATTCATAAGTGTTCTCCTGTTGCAAAAACCCCGTCCCGCCACACGACCGGACCGGAGCAGTCCACCGCATCCGGTGTGATTCCGAGCAGCTCCAGCACGTTATCGCGTCCCGCCGCCCACAACTCCGCCTCGGACCATCCAGTCACTCGCGCCAAGTGGTTCATGCATTCGAGCATCGTGGCGCTGCTCCCGGCGAGTCCGGGCGCCTGCAGGTTTGAGAGACGACCCGATTCCTCCTTCCTTACCCGCGTCCCGAACAACGCGTACTCGCCCGGCGGCATCCCGGCCAACGCCACGCAGTCGGAAACCGCGACGAGTCGGCGAGGCCCCTTGGCCGCCGCCACCGCCCGGATGAACGCGGGGGGGATATGGTGTCCATCCGGGATGATCGCCGCGGCGAGGGGACTCCCCAGCTGTGCGATCACCGGGTTCTCGTGACGGTGCATCATCTGGGGGCAACCATTGCCGAGGTGCGTGGAAAGCCGCACACCCGCCGCAACCGACTCCATCACCGTATCGGCGTCGGTCAGGGTGTGCCCGAGCGCCACCGCAACCCCCGACTCCCTCAGATGGGCGATCAAATCGAGTGCTCCCGGACGTTCGGGGGCGAGCGTGACCAATCGGATCCGGCCCCGCGCCAGCTCCGATAAACGGTCGAATGCCTCGATCGACGGATCCGCGACGTATTGTCGCGGATGCGCCCCTACCGCGCCGTCCTCGGGGCTGATGAACGGACCCTCGATGTGGATCCCCGGGATCCGACCCGGGTGGCGATCCATGGCATCGGCGAGCAGCGGCAGGACATGGTCGTAGACCTTCGGCGCGACGGTGACCACCGTCGGGAAAAAAGCCGTCGTCCCTAACGCATGCAATTGTCCGACCGCCGCATCGATCGCGCCGGCGGTCAGCTCGGAACTGGAAAAGTCGACCCCGGAGTACCCGTTGACCTGGATGTCAATGAACCCGCTGCTCATGGCTCCCTCCTTTCTGAAATCCTGCACAATGCAAGGGGGTTCCCTTCGCGCCGGATCAGGATTGTTCGCGGGTCGCGGGGGACAACCGCGAGGCTCCGCCGGCGTCGGTGTACAGGGTACAGGCACCGTGCTGCTGAAGAATGGAGGCGGGAACATCCGGGGTAATCGCACCCTCAACGCTGTTGCGAAGCGCCTCAGCCTTGCGCTCGTCGGGTACCGTACAGACGATCGCGCCACTCTTGAGGATCTGCCGCACGCTCATGGAGATCGCCCGGGCCGGAACATCCTTCAGCGACGGAAACCAACCTTCGTTGAACTGCTGACTGCGGCATGCCTCATCGAGTTCAACAACGATGTACGGCTCCTCCGTCTTGAAATCCGCAGGCGGATCATTGAACGCGATATGCCCGTTCTCGCCGATACCGATACACGCCAGATCGATCGTGCACCCGCGGATCAGCTCGCCCAATCGCGCGCACTCTTGCTCGGGGGGTTCCGACTCTCCATCGACGTAGTGAAACGCCTTGATCCCCGGCAGCCGGTCCACGAACCGTTCCTTCAGGTACTTCCGAAAGCTCGCATCGTGTGTGATGGGCAGACCGATGTACTCATCGAGATGAAACCCCGTCACTCGCGACCAATCGATATCGGGTGTGCGCACCAGAGCATCCAGCATTTCGAGCTGACTCGCGCCGGTGGCGACGATGAGGTTCGCCTCCCCGCGCTCCGCGAGAGCCCGGCGGATCCGATCGGCCGCTTCAGCGGCGGCCGCAGCCGCCATCTCGTTCTTATCGGGTATGATTCGTATTTGCATCGTTTGTGGTCTCCTTCAACGGTTCTTGATGGCTTATACTTGAAACAGGACAATCCGGTTGGTGTTCGTGCCCTTCTGAAAATTCTCCACACCCCAGCACTGGGATGTCTTGGTAAATTTCTGCTCGTTGATCAGAATGGCGGTCGGCTCCATGCCGGCGTCCGCCGCCGCGGCCCGCGCCTCGTTTTCGAGAAAGAGCCGTCCCTTGCGGACCTCGCCAACCTCGAACGCGATCCAGCCCCCCGGTTTCACGACACGTCGCATCTCGCGGAATGCACGCGTCATGAACGCGCGCCACTGCGGGAGGCTCCCCGTGACCGCCAGCTTCAACTCCTTCGTGTTCTGATCGCAGAACCAGCCGCGCAGCCAGTTGTCCTCCGCGTAATCGACCGTGTTCAGGAACGGAGGCGACGTCACCACGAGCGATACCGATCCATCCGCGATCTCGGGAACGCGCTCAGCCGATCGCGTCATCAACCGTGCCCGCCCGGCCATCTCCGGATCGGGCGGCGGATCCTTCAGAAGCAACCGGCTCTTCTTCGTGATGATCGCTTGCACGTCGCGAAACGGTGGCGCCTGCCCGCGCTTTGCGTTGATCCGCTTCTGTGCCGTCACCGAGGTCGCCTGGTTGGGCGGAAGCGTGTACACCGAAAAGAAGCCGGGCGAATGCCCGGTCATCCGGTTCAACGCAATCATCCGGATCCAGTCGTCCACGGGATCCCTCAGACCCTCGGCTTCCCGATCGAGCAGGTACGCCCGCAACGCACAGATCTGGCGCAGCGTCCGCGGGTGATAGAAGACGTGCAATTCCTCCGGCACCTCCAGGTCCGTCCGCTCCAGGTCGATCCGCCCGAGCCGTTCCTCGACCTCGGACCAAGCGGGCGGTGCCAGGCGCGGCCGCACCAGCAGGGTGCAGATCGGATTGAGGTCCGATCCGAACGGAACTCGCCCGCAAAGCGCCGCTTCCAGGGGCGTGGTGCCCCGCCCCATAAACGGATCGTACACGATCTCCCCCGGCGCGGTCAGACGCTCGATAAAAAACCGGGGCAACTGCGGCTTGAAGCAGGCGCGGTAGGAGATCTCGTGAAGCCGGTGCGCCGCCCGCTGCCGGCTCGTCCAGAATTCGTTGGCAAAGGCCGGAACCCCATCCGCCGTGCTGGACACACGGGTTCGACCGTACTCCGCAAAGCGGGCGAACTCCTCGAGCATTGCGCACGCGCTCGCCAACCGCGGGAGTTCCATCTGGGTCATATGACCATCCCATGACGATTGCGCCGTCTCTGCAAGCCCGGATCGCGCACCCCCGTTCGAATCTGGCGACCGGACAGTCACGAAAGCCGATCCCTGTACTCCTCGTAGCCGAATCGCCGGACAACCTCGAAGCGCTTTTCCTCCCGATCGAAGGTGGCAATCGACGGCAACCGCACGCCGTTGAACGTGTTCGTCTTGACCATGCTGTAATGCGCCATGTCCGTGAAGAGGATCCGGTTGCCGGCCTGCAGCGGCTCATCGAAGGAATACTCCCCGATCACGTCGCCCGCCAGACACGATTGCCCGCCGAGCCGATAGGTGTGCGCTTTTTCGCCGGGTGTTCCGGCCCCGACGACCTCCGGCCGGTACGGCATCTCCAGCACATCGGGCATATGACAGGTCGCCGACGTGTCGAGGATCGCGATCCGTCCGTCGTTCTCCACGATATCGAGCACCGTCGCGACCAGATACCCTGCGTTCAGCGCGACGGCTTCACCGGGCTCCAGGTAGACCGTAACGCCGTAGCGCCGGCGTATCGTCCGGACAAGATCGATGAGTCCCGCGACGTCATAGTCCGCCCGCGTAATGTGGTGTCCCCCTCCGACATTCAGCCAGTGAATCGTATCCTTTTTCAAATACGCGCCGAACTGCTCCTCCACCGCCTCCAGGGTGCTCGCGAGCGCGTCCGCGTTCTGTTCGCACAGTGTGTGGAAATGCAGGCCGTCGATCCCATCGAGCGCCTCGCCCTCAAAAGCCTCCCGCGGAATTCCCAGCCGGGAACCCGGAGCGCACGGATCGTAGATCGGCACGCGCCCGGTGGAATGACGCGGGTTGATCCGTAATCCGCACGATATGCGCCGCGGGGCCGCCTCCACCATCGGACGGAATCGTTTCCACTGGGTGAACGAGTTGAAGACGAGGTGGTCGGTCAAACCGAGGACTTCGACCAGATCCGCCTCGTTGTAGGCGGGCGCGTAGGTGTGCACCTCCCGGTCGAACTCCTCCCGTCCCAACCGGGCCTCGATGGCGCCGCTTGCGCAGATCCCGTCGAGGGTGCGCCGCAGCAGGGGAAACACCCGCCACATGGCAAACCCTTTCAGGGCCAGAAGAATCCGGCAGCCGCCCTCGCGGCGAACGCGTCCAAGCACCGCGAGGTTGCGCCGCAAGGCCGCTTCATCGACCACGAAACAGGGGCTGGGCGCCTCCCCCAGGATGGTTACCAAATCTTCTCGGTCCATGGCAGGCCGTAGCGCGGCAGGGCTTCCATAAACGGATCGGGATCGAGCTGCTCCATGTTGAACACCCCCTCGCCCCGCCATTTCCCGGTCACCATCATCATCGCGCCGATCATGGCCGGAACGCCCGTCGTGTAGGAGATCGCCTGCGAGCGAACCTCAGCATAACACGCCTGGTGATCGCAGATGTTGTAGATATAATAATCACGGGGACGCCCGTCCTTGATCCCATGGATCAGGCATCCGATGCACGTGCGGCCCTTGGTGACGGGCCCGAGCGACGCCGGATCGGGCAACAGGGATTTCAGCAGCCGAAGCGGGATCACCTCGCCGCCGTCATAGGGCACCGGATCGATCCGCGTCATCCCCACGTTCCGGAGCACCTCAAGGTGCTTCAGATAGTTCTCGGAGAAGGTCATCCAGAAGCGCGCGCGCTTGATGCCGGGGATATGATGCACCAGCGATTCCAGCTCCTCGTGGTACATCAGATAGATGCTCATCGGCCCGATCCCCTCCGGAAATTCGAAACGATCCTTCACTGCGAGCGGTTCGCGGTGCACCCATACGCCGTCTTCGTAGTACCGGCCGCGCGCGGTCACCTCGCGGATGTTGATCTCCGGATTGAAGTTGGTGGCGAACGGATGACCGTGGTCGCCGGCATTGGCGTCGATGATGTCGAGCGTCTCGATGCTGTCGAAGCGGTGCTTCGCGGCGTGCGCGGTGAACACGTTCGTCACCCCCGGATCGAATCCGCTCCCCAACAACGCCATAAGCCCGCGTTCCCGAAACCGGTCGTGATACTCCCACTGCCACCGATACTCGAATACCGCGGAATCGGGGGGTTCGTAGTTGGCGGTGTCCAGGTAGTCCGTCCCCGTCCGCAGGCAGGCCTCCATCAGGTTCAGGTCCTGATACGGAAGCGCGACGTTCACCAACAGGTCCGGCTCCACTGCTTCGATCAGCTTCACGGTCGCGTCGACGTCATCCGCATCGACCTCCGCCGTGCGAATCGGCCGCTCGAGCTGCGCCGCGATCGCGTCGCATTTTCCCTTCGTGCGACTCGCCAGCGTGATCTCCGTGAAGACCTCCGGCTCACGTGCACACTTGTGGACGACAACGCTGCCGACGCCCCCCGCCCCGATAATCAGTACCTTCGCCATCGCTTCTATTTCTCGAAGTAGGTGTACCCGCGCATTCCCTCCTCATAGGCACGCAGAATGCGGCGGCGTTCGTTCGGTGAAATCGTTCCCTGGCGCACCGCCTGCTCCGCGCGGTCGCGCATCTGGCCGGAAAGGCGCTTCGGATCGTATTCAACGTAACTGAGAACGTCGGCGACGGAATCCCCCTCGATTTCATGCGTGTACTCCGGTTTTCCGTCCTGATTGAGACGGAGCGAGACGACGTTGGTGTCGCCAAGCATATTATGGAGATCCCCCAGCGTCTCCTGATACGCTCCAACCAGGAAGACGCCCAGATAATATTCCTGTTCCTCCCGCCACTCATGCAACGGTAGCGTCGGTTTGACATCGTGCAGATCGATGAAGCGGTCGATGCGGCCGTCGCAGTCACAGGTTATGTCCGAGAGAACCGCCTGGCGGGTCGGGCGCTCCTTCAAGCGGTGGATCGGCAAAATCGGGAAGAGCTGGTCGATCGCCCACGAATCCGGAAGCGACTGGAACAACGAAAAGTTGCCATAGTAAATGTCCGCCATCGCCGCGTCCAGCCCCTCGAAGTCCTCCGGGATATACTGCTGTTTCCGAACCTTCTCCGCGATCTGAAACATGATGTTCCAGAAGATCTGCTCCCCGAGAGCGCGATCGCGCAGCGCGATCACGCCGTGCTTGAATAGCTGGCGGACCTCGTCGCGGTAAAACAGGGCGTCGTTGTAGCATTCCTGGAGATTCTTGGCCGTAATCCCACCATTGACCTCCATGAGGCAGTGCAGCTGGTCGTGCGCACCCTCAGGCAGCCGCTCGGGCAATGGTTGTCGCTTGAAACGGCTGACGTCGAGGATGTTGAACAGGAGCACCGAGTAATAGGCCACCGTCGCGCGCCCGGATTCGGTGATCAGCGTCGGGTGGGCCGTCCCGGTCGCGTCGAGGATCCCCATCACCCCTTCCACCACGTCTCGGCAGTACTCCCCGATCGTGTAATTCGAACTCGACGAAAAATTCGTGTTCGAGCCGTCGTAATCCACCGCCAGGCCGCCGCCCAGGTCGAGCATCCCCATCGGCGCACCCTCCGCAACCAGTCCGGCATAAATGCGCGCCGCCTCGGTTACACTGTTGCGTATATCCCGGATGTCCGGGATCTGCGATCCGAGATGGTAGTGCAGCAATTGCAGGCACTCGAGCCGCCCCGCCGAGCGTAACATATCGACGACTTCCATGATCTGGGCGGCATTGAGCCCGAATACACTGCGGTCACCGCCCGAGTCCTTCCAGTGCCCGCCCCCTTTGGATGCGAGCTTCACCCGTACCCCGATGATCGGGTCGATGTTGAGCGCTTCCGAGCGGGCGAGAATCGCCGGAAGCTCCGACAATGTTTCGATCACGAAAATGCACCGGATTCCCAGTTTTCGCGCGTACAGCCCGAGATCGATAAACTCCTCGTCCTTGTACCCGTTGCAGACGAGCAGCGCCTCGGGATCGGTCAAATGTGGAATGGCGGCGATCAACTCGGCCTTGCTTCCCGCCTCCAAACCGTGGTGAAACATCGCGCCGTATGAGGTGATCTCCTCGATCACCTGCTGCTGCTGATTGACCTTGATCGGAAACACCCCGCGGTACTCGCCGCGGTAGCCATTCTCCGCGATCGCCTGCGTGAATGTTTCGTTCAGAAACCGCAGCCGCGCATCGAGAATATCTCCAAACCGCAGCAGCACCGGCATATCGAACCCGCGCTCCTTCAACCCGTCCACGATCTCCATCAGGTTGAGCTCCGGACCCTGATTGCCGCCCTTGGGCGTCACGGTCACAACACCGTCATCGTTGATCCCGAAGAAGCCGCTGCCCCACTGCTCGACCGCATACAACGCGCGGGCGTCTTCCACGGTCCAGCGCTCCAATGCACGGGAATCAGTCCGGGATAATGTTTTGGTCAATGCGTTCGTCATGGTTGAAGGGGACCGGCAATGCGTCCGCATCTTTGCACGGAAGCGACACTGGCATTCAAGCCAAAACGAGCAGCCCGTCAAAAGGGAAATGCAACCACAGGCTCCACTCTCCGGCGGACATTCGGGGCTGCGCGTCCACCCAACGAGATCAAAAAAAAGCGGCCCGGGGATTCCCCCGGACCGCTGAAAACTGCTGGGTTGGGACCCGGCGATCAGTAGCCTTCTTCGCCGCGCCGGCCGGAACGATGACCGCCCCCGCCCTTGCGGGAACCACCGCCGCCGCCGTACGGACGACCGCGGCCACCGCCGCCGCCTTCACGGCCACCGCCACCGCCAAAACCACCCGACGGACGGTCTTCGCGCGGACGGGCCTCGTTGACTTTCAGGCTGCGTCCCTCGAGGTCGTAGCCTTCAAAACGCTCCACGGCCGCCTGGGCCTCCTCTTCTGTCGCCATCGTGACGAACCCGAAGCCACGGGGTTTGCCAGTGAATTTGTCGTTGATCAGGGCCACTTCCTCGACAGTACCCACTTCGCTGAAAAGCGAACGCAAATCGTCCTCAGTCGCACTGAAAACGATATTTCCTACAAATAACTTATTGCTCATTATACTAACCGATTACTGAACTTCACGGAGCCTTAAGGGTATAACACACATCGGTTTCCGACCATCGGATCTCAAACTGTCCCTGAGCTGATCAACTGACAATTTCCCTGCTTGCGCGGTCCTTCTCCTAAGAAGCGGGACCAAATCTGGCAGTTTTGCGCGCGAATGCAAGGAATTTTCGCCAGTCGAAAATAGAAGGCTACACCCGATCCGTCACACCCTTCGCGCCCCCCTGGCCGGCGCAGTGAGCACTGCAGTAGATCGCATCGCCCGCCTCAACGCCATGTCCGACAACCGATACGCGGCAGTGCGCACAGACCGGCGCAAGCACCGCAATCGCACACTCGAAACTGTCGAACACGTGCCGCTCCCCGTTCATTTCCACCACAAAGCTCTTGTCGTACTCGTTCCCGCATTTTTCACACTGTGCCATCATAGCAGCCGCTCCTTTCTCGTTGCTGGTTTTCGAAACGTTCCGGATGCACGATAAACCCCTCCCGCCCATAACGCAACCGGAAGCCGATCGAATCGTGCATCGCAGTAATGCATTGTATTACGCAAACCGGACTGAACGGAAACCCGGAGCGCTCCAGGACCGAAGCAGAGGAAATGCCCGATGATTTTCCGTTGAAAACGATCCACCGTGGCGCAATCGTGCATAGCATGGCGCTTCCACCGCGAATTCGAGAGCTGTTGCAGTCCGCGTGCCCGCAGGGCCGCCTGCTGACGCGGCCGGCGGAGCTGGCGGGGTATCAGTCGGATGGGCTGGGATACAAGCTGTACCAACCGGATGCTGTGTTGATCCCGGAGAATGGGGAGGAGCTGAAGGCGGCGGTGGCGCTGATGCGGACGATCGAGCTGCCGTATGTCATCCGCGGCGCGGGGACTTCGCTTTCGGGCGGACCGGTGACGCCGCAAGGGGGTATCGTGGTCCACACGTCGCGGCTCCGTCGCGTCCTCCAGATCAATGAAGACGAACGCTACTGCGTGGTGGAAAGCGGGGTGGTGCTCAACCGGTTGAACGAACTCCTGGCTCCCAAGGGCCTCTACTATCCGCCCGATCCGTCGAGCGGTGTCTCCGCAACCCTCGGCGGGAACGTGGCCTGCAACGCCGGCGGCATTCACTGCTTCAAATACGGCGTAACCGGCAATTACGTCCTGGGGGTGGAGGCGGTGTTTCCGGATGGGAGGGTGCGCCAATTCGGTGGCCCGGCGGGCGGTCTGGGCGAGCGGACACTCGACTGGAAACGGTTGCTGGTTGGATCCGAGGGGACCCTGGGTACGTTCACCCGGTTCTGGCTTCGTGTGATCCCTGCCCCCGGGAAGGTTTGGACCTTCCGGGCGACATTTCAGGAGATCGGGGACGTCGTCCGCTGCGTACAGCGGCTGGCGACGCACCCGGTCTTTCCCGCGGCCCTGGAAATGCTCGATCCCCGCGGCGTTGACCTCGTGGAGAACAGCCCGATGGCGTGCGGCCTGCCGAAGGGACGGTGGCTGCTGCTCGCCGAAATCGACGGCCCGGCTCCAATCGTCGACTCGTGGGTTGAACCGGTGGCGGAGATCCTGCGCGCGTGCGGATCCGGGGACGTGGTCCGGAGCGACGAACCCGACCGGCGCAAGGCTCTGTGGCACGCGCGCAAGGCAGCGGGAGGATTGCTCGGACAGATCAGTCCCGAGTTCCTGATCCAGGACGCAGTCATACCCAAGAGCAGCCTTGGCGAGCTGCTCGCCACGGTCTACTCCGAAGCGGACGCTGCAGGCCTGCCCGTGATCAATATCTTTCACGCCGGCGACGGCAACCTGCACCCGAACTTCATGTTCGATCACGAGGCACCCGGCCATGTCGAGGCGGTGGAACGGATAAGCGCGCGAGTGATGCGGAAGGTGGCCGAACTCGGCGGAACCCTCTCCGGCGAGCACGGCATCGGCAACGACAAGTCGCAGCACATGCACTGCGTGTTCGGACCGCACGCCCGCCGGATGCAGCTCGCGGTCCCGGCGCTCTTCAACCAGCAGCACCAGCTCAACCCCATGAAGGTGTTTCCGGAAAGGCGCTATAACCGTAACCCGGACTCCGGCGCCGAACCGAACGGCGACGCCCGGTACGAAACCCCGACGCAACAGGAATCCGGAGCTTCCGGCAAACCGGGATCCGGAGAAGCTCACGAACGCCTGTTCGACCCGTTTTTCGATCCGGTCGACCTGACCGTCTGTTGCCCGGCGAAGGTCACCGAGCCCGAGCTGACGGGACGAATCGACGCCGCCCATGCGTACTTCCCGCTCTTTGCCGATCCGCACACATCGTTGGATTCACAGATTGCCACTCGCGAGTACACCGCGCGCTCGGCGCGGTACGGGCCGTTTGCCGATAACATCCTCGGGATGAACTGGGAACTGCCCGGGGGCGCTCGGGTGCGGGTCGGCGAACGCGTTGTGAAAAGCTCGACCGGCTACGATCTGATGCGCTTTCTGCTGCACGCTCCACCGCGATTCGGCCGCGCGACGGACTATGTGCTGCGCCTTCGGGCCCGGCAGGGAGGGTTCCAGATACGGCGGGTCAGTGGATCATTCGATCGACTCGATGCGCTGTGCCGGGAGCTGTCCCGCTCCCCGTGGCTCCACGCCATCGATGCGGTCGACTGGATCTTTGACGACGTTGAGGCGGACGGGTTCCTGCAGCTGCAATACGACACGCGCCCGGAGAACGCGGATCACTATGAGGCGTACTGGGGCGATCTGGCGCTGCGACACGGGGTTGCAGTGTCGCGGACCGAGCGCGCCTGGAGCACGGGCTCCGGGGTCGACACAACCATCAAGAGCACTCCGGTCGACGCCCTCCGGATCGCCCGAAAAATCCACCACACCACGGGCTGTCCGACCGTCTGCCACGCCACGGTCGGTTACACCGTGGTATATGGGAAATCCGGGCACACCCACGTCACGCGGGAGCTTCTGCGTGAATGGCGGCACGAGACTGCCGGCGCCGGCGGGCACGTGCGCGCGCCGGGATTTCCCGCGCCGGACGAGGAGGAGGGCGCGTGGATCGAGCGCCTGCTCGAGGCGTGGGGGGCAATAAAGCAGGGCGAGAGGTGAAGTCACGATGAGCACGATAGAACAATCGCGCAACGCCGGCCTGAAGAAGGAGGCTTCCGGTCCCATCGGGCTGACCAACGCGCAGTTGAACAGCTGCATCCACTGCGGCCTCTGCCTCGATGCTTGCCCGACGTACCGATTGGCCGGGGACGAGAACAACTCGCCGCGCGGGCGGCTGCACCTGTGGAAATCAGTGGAAACCGGGCGCCTCGAAATGGATGCACTGGTCGGGTTCTACTCCGACGAGTGTGTCGGCTGCCTTGCCTGCGAGCCGGTCTGCCCAGCGAACGTGCCGTACCGGCAAATGCTGGAAAGAGTCCGCGGCGCCCAGGTCGAACGCGGAAAGCGCCTCCCCACGAGCGTGACGCTCGCGGGACGGCTTGTGCGACACTCCCGCTGGTTCGGACGGCTCCTGGCTCCGGTGCGCCTGATGCGCCGACACGGATTGCTGCGGCATCCCCTCGTGTTTCCAGGGCGCCCCGCCGTCGGCGAAAGCAGCGCGCAGTACGCCCGGAGGCTGATGACCGAACACCGGCCCGACGGGCCGCGGGTGGCGCTCTTCACCGGATGCCTGATGGACGGTCTCTTCCGCGAGATCAATTTCGCGACGATCCGCGTGCTTGTGCGCCACAACGTGCAGGTCATCGTTCCGGCCGGTCAAACCTGTTGCGGCGCGTTCCTCGAACACACCGGGCTTCCGGGCGTCGCCGCGCTGGCTGAGAGCAACCGGCGGGCGTTCGAAGACGCGGATGTCGATGCTGTCCTGGTGAACTCAGCCGGGTGCGGCCTTTCGCTCAAACATGTCCTGGGCGGCGACCGCGTGCAGGATGTTCTCGGGTATCTTGCCGGATTGGACCTCGCGCCGGCACCGCGGCGCGCCGGTACCCGGGTTTTCGTCGATCTGCCCTGTCACCTCGTGCATGGGCAACGGGAAACGATCCCGGCCGCAGTGCTCAACGCAACCGGCCCGGAGTGGGAGATGGCGCCGCGCGCCGATCACTGCTGCGGGTCCGGAGGCGTGTACAACATTGTGAACCCGGAGAACGCCGATGCCATCCTGCGGGAGAAGTGTGCGTTCCTCGACGAACGCCCCGAGGAAGAGGTGATCGTCGCCACGGCAAACCACGTCTGCATGATGCAGTGGCACAGCGGACGGCGCTTCGTACACCGCCCATACCGGGTGGCACATGTCATACAACTGCTCGACGAAGCTCCCTGTCAGGCGCAACACGCTTCACCAGCACACTAGATGGCTTCGAGCGCCTGCTGAAGGTCGGCGATGATATCCTCGGGATGCTCCACTCCAACCGAGATCCGGATCATCGCCGGTGTAATGCCGATCCTTTGCTGGTGCTCGGGCTTCACATCGGCGTGAGTCATCGTGGCGGGATGCTCCATGAGCGTCTCGGTCCCTCCAAGGCTGACAGCCAGCTTTGCGAGTTTCAATGCATTGAGAAGCCGGAATGCTTCCGCCTCGCCCCGGTTGATCTCAAACGAAAAGGTACTGCCTGGAGAGAGACACTGCCTCTTATAGAGCTCGCGCTGGGGATTGGATTCGTCGAGAAACCCGAGGTAGTGAACCGTCCGGACTCTCGGATGGTCGTTGAGAAATTCGGCGATGTAACGGGCATTCTTCATCTGGCTGGTCATGCGGAGCTTGAGGGTCTCGAGCGACCGCATGAGCATCCACCCTGTCCAGGGATCGGCCATGGTCCCGAGGATCGTGCGAATTCCCGCAATCAGGTTTATGTTGGCGCTGTCGCCGAGGACCGCGCCGGCGATTAGGTCACTGTGACCTCCAACGTTCTTCGTCAGCGAGTAGAGGACCAGATCGGCGCCATGCTCAAGGGGCCGTTGCCAGAGAGGCCCGAGATAGGTGTTGTCGATCGCAACGATCGGACGTTTGCCGTCCTCTTTTTCCGCGGCCTCCGCGAGATCCGCGGCGGCGCGGATGTCCACCAGCGCATTGGTCGGATTTGCCGGAGTTTCGATCAGCATCACCGCGACGCGGCCATGGGAGCGTGCCTCGCGCATCGCCGCCTCCATTGCCTCGGAGGTGCCGGCGGTGAAGCCGAAGCACTTGACGCCGAACATCGGCAGAATGTTGAGCAGCAGGTACTCCGTGCCTCCGTAGAGAGGCTCACTGTGGACGATCGTGTCGCCCGGGCGCAAAAACGTCAGGAGCGTGGTCGATATGGCCGCCATGCCGCTGGAGCAGACGAGGGCTCTCTCCGCGCCCTCCCAAAGGCAGAGACGCTCCTCGAGAATCTCAAGGTCGGGGTTGTTGATGCGGGAGTAGATCAGCCCCGGCACCTCCTGAGGGGACCGTTCGCGAATCCCGTAAGCCAACTCAAAGAAAGCCTTTCCTTCCTCCGCGCTGCGGAACACAAAGGTGGAGGTCTGAAAGATAGGACACTTCACCGCGCCCTCGGAAAGGTGGGGATTGTAACCATACCCCATCATCAGTGTTTCAGGGCGGAGGTCCTTGTCCCCGATCCTCCGATGACGGTATCCCGGCTGGTCAGACATCAGACACCCCGGGGATTTGCGCCGACGCGGCTCGCGCGGTTCGCCAAGGAGCATGATTGCGCGGGTTCACGCTCTTATTCCATGTAGAACGAACGACAACGCGCAAGCCAATTCAGACACAACTCGACAACGCGCCCTGCCGCTGTCGAGTCCTGATTCAAATGGAAGTGATCAACGATCTCCCGCCCGGATTCAATCGCTCTGTTCGCGTTGGATTCGGTCGAGATACTCGCTGACGTTGCACGTGAGCATCCGGGTTCCAGCCGGCGAGACTTCGAGCACCTTTTCGACAACCGGGTCGAGGAAGTCGCGGTCGTGACTGACAAGGATCACCGTGCCGGGATACGCACGAATGGCGTCCTGGAGAACTTCCTTCGACGCGATGTCGAGGTGATTCGTCGGCTCGTCGAGGATCAGGCAGTTTGCGGGACGCATCAGCATTTTCGCCAGGGCGACACGGTTGCGTTCGCCGCCGGATAGCACGCTGATTGATTTGTGCTGATCGTCCCCGCTGAGCAGCAGGGCACCGAGTGCGGCGCGCGGATTCGCATCCGGGTTGTCGGCGGCGGCGGATTTCACCTCCTCGAGAACGGTCAGCTCCGGATTCAACTCCTCGGCCTGCTGCTGGGCGAAGTAACCGATCACGGTGTTGATCCCCAGGGTGCGCTCACCCTCCTGAAACGGCTCGATCCCTGCGAGGATGCGGGCGAGCGTCGACTTGCCGGCGCCGTTGACCCCGACAACCGCAATCCGATCGCCCTTGAAGATTTCAAGGTCAAGTCCCGCGAACACCTGGAGGTCGCCGTAGGTCTTGTGGAGGTTTGCCAGTCTGGCAACTTTATGGCTTGCGACAGGCGGCGGCGGAAAGCGAAAGAAAATCTTCTTCTCCTCGCGCTCCGGAACGATAACCTCCACCTTGTCCAACTGCTTCAGCCGGCTCTGCACCATGGAGGCCTTTTTCTGATTGGAACGGAAACGGTTGATGAACTCCTTCTGCCGGGCGATTTCCTTCTTCTGAGCCTCCGCGGCCTTGCGCTGCAGGGCGAGGCGTTCCGCGCGGGCTTTGACGTAGTAGCTGTAGTCGCCGTTGTAGATATTGAGATTTCCGAACTTGAGTTCCCATGTAACATTCGTGACGGTGTTGAGAAACGCCCGGTCGTGGGAAATGACGATGAGTGCGCCGCGGTACCCCTTCAGATACGCCTCCAGCCAGGTCTGCGAATACAGGTCGAGGTGGTTGGTCGGCTCATCGAGGAGAAGCAGCGATGGATTGAAGAGCAGCAGTTTGGCCAGGGCGATACGCATCTGCCATCCCCCCGAGAATTCGCCGGTGTCGCGATCCATGTCGCGCAATGCGAAACCCAGACCCGTCAGGATACGCTCAATCCGCGACTGCATCCGCTCGGGCTCATGGTCCTCCAGCTGCTGTTCCCATTCCCCGATTCTATCGATCAACTCGTAATATGCCTCGTCCTCCGGATCCATTTCGTACATGCGCTCGGAGGCCGCGTCGATCTTGCGCTGCAGACTGAGCGTATCCTCGAACGCCGTCTCAACCTCCTCGTACAAGCTCGTGCCACGCACGTGAATCCCATCCTGCGGCAGGTAACCGACCGTTGCGCCATCCGGCTTCACAATCTCGCCGTGATCGAGCTGCGATTGCCCGACAAGACTGCGCAATAGCGTCGATTTCCCCGACCCGTTCACACCGACCAGGCCGATGCGATCATGCGGAGCGATTCGGGCGGAGATGTCGCCGAATACGACCTGCCCGCCGTAGCTGAGCTTGAATTCTTTGAGTTCGATCATGTGAAAAACCGGCGAAAACAAAGCATTTTCGGGAGACGGTCGAGGAAAATCTCCCGCCTCGCACGCACAGGGGTGTAATCGCAATGGGTAGCATCGTGCAACCTTGCGGAATCCTGTCGGACCGCCTGAAGGCGGCACTCCAACGGGTCACGACGTGGATGTGAGCGTCTGGAGTGCGGATCGCTGTTGGAGTGCCGCGTTTACGCGGTCAGTGGAGGTCTCCAGCTCGACCGGGCCAGAAGGTGCTACCATTTGCAATTACACCCCACGCACAGGGCGAAATCAGCCTGAATCAGAGCCAGCACGCGGTTGCTGCGGATCCGTTGACAAACTTCCGAGCATGCAACCACTCAGCTGCGCCGAACGCGGTTGTCTTCGATGTAGTCCCAGTTGATTCGATACCCCATGCCCGGCTCCTGTGGAATGTGGACGTACCCATCGGAGTCCATCGGGTCGCAGATTGTTTCAAAGTAAGGCGGTGGCGTTGCGTAATCCAAACCGGGGGCGAGCAATCCGCGCTCGTAATACTCGCACGTATCCTCGCTGGTTGCACCGAGGACCTGCAGGTTGGCAAACCCGTTCATGTGAAGCTCGCACTTGACGCCGTAGGCCTCGCACACCGCTGCCAGTTTCCTGCAGCCGGTGATGCCGCCGCGCAGGACATCGATGCGGCTCATGTCCGATGCGCCGCGACGGATCCAATCGGCGCGGGTGAACACGCTTCCAGCCGCCACCTCGGGTGACAGGATCGGTATGTCGAGCTCGGCGCAGAGCTTCTCGTACGATGCCACGCGGTATTCGGGCATCGGATGCTCGTACCAGTAGAAATTCAACGACTCCAAGACTCTCCCGACCCGAAGCGCTTCCTCGTAGGTGCAGTAGGTGCCCCACGGATCGAAACTGAGCACCATGTCATCGCCGACGGATTCCCGAACGGCGCGGCAAACGGCGATATCATGATCGACATGAGAAGGCCGGCCCGGAGCCGCCTCCTTTTTCACCGGATCCCAAAAATAGTATGGGTGGATCTTGTAATGGGTGTAACCTTCGGCCTTGCACGCAGCCGCGTGTTCGGCGTAGTCCTCGACCGATCCAATATTGGGGTAGGTACTGGCGTAGGCCTTGACCTTGTCGCGGCAGCCACCGAGCAGCTTGCAGACAGGCAGACCAAAGCAACGCGCCTGGAGATCCCACAACGCGTTGTCGAGGACGCTGAGGACGTTTTCCTGCACCTTTGCCACCCAGAGCCAATGCCAGAATTTCTCGCGGTCAAACGGATCGTGCCCCACGACGAGATCTCGTACTCTACCCTCCATCGCGGCCACCTGGTCGCTTGACAGACCGTCGCGATCGCCGTGACCGCGTCCCCCGAAATAGTAACCCTCCGCCCCATCGTCGGTGAGGACCCTCGTCACGGTCTGGATCGCTTTCTCCTCGGGAAGCCACATCCCGTTTTGGAACCGGCGGTGGTGGGTGTGGAATAAGATAACTTCTACATCGACGATTTTCATGTTCTGTTGTCTATCGAGGTTGGCGGTTGATGAAATCATCCAAGATGAGCGGCAATCCGCACCTTGGCCCGTTTCAGATGATTCCAGATTTTCTCCATCACCCAATCGGGTTGGGGATCGGTCTCAATACGGCATCGGGGCGAAGACAAGATGCCCGCACGATGCAGAATCATCTTGTGCATCCATATGCCGCCACCGAGTCCGCCGCCCGCTGAAGAGAGGCGAATCAGCGGCACAATCTTCCTGTAGTAGACCGCTTCAGCCTCCCGCGCGTCTCCGCCGGCATGGAGGTCGCACACCTGGCGGAACGCGTCCACGATGGCCGGATGGGGCATGGTCCCGACCGACCCGCGTTCCAGTTCCTCGGGCAGGGCGGCCCCGTCGTAGCCCCCCAGGATCGTGATGGACCGGTCGACAACCTTACCCAGGCGCTCGACCAGCCGGCCGATTTTGTCGGCAGCGCCGGCACACTCGATCTTGAAGCTGATCACATGATCAGACTCCCGGACTGCCTCGAGGAGCGTGTCGACGGGGGCGTTGCCCTGGGCGTCCTGTACAAGGATCGGGATATCGACCCGTTCGGACAGATCACGAAACAGGGATACCACGGATTCACCTTTGCGGCCTTCGGGGTTGACCATCACGCAATCCACACCACTGGCGCTCGCGAGGCGCGTGAGAGCGATGATCCCTTCCCGGCTGGGGTGTGAGGGAGCGGCGATCACCGGCACCCGCCCCGCCGCATGCTCGGCCGCGGCGCGCCAGACCTGCTCGCGTTCGGCATCCGTAAGCATCCCGGTTTCACTCCCCATCCCGAAGGCCAGGGCCTGAGCCCCCGAAGCCAAACAGAAGTCGATCTGCCTGCGCAAACTGTCCAGGTCCATGCCGCCATCCGCGTCGAACGGTGTCACCAGCACCGGAACGGCGCCGGAAATGGAAAGGGGGGTTGCCATATCCGGACGCGTTATCCTCCCGGCGCGGTGTACCCGGCGGCCGTATCGTCGACGACCAGGACCCAGTCGCGTCCGATGTTGTCCTCCGGGGTCGTGATGCGGACACCCCGGGCCCCGGCAAGCCTACCGGCGTCGGTTGCGGATCCGTCGATTGGGTTGGACCACCACGCGCGCAGCCCGGCCAGGAGGACGGCTTGTATCCGGGTGCATCCCTGGGCGGCTCCCCTCTCAATGTCGTGGTCGGCCCCCTCACGCGTCAGGCGATGGAGGATACGCCAGGCGGTGTCGGCAAAGTAAAAGAACGGTGTCCCATCATCGTGGACGAGACAGCGCTTATTGTTCGATACGTGAAGGTTGTGGTTCTTGCTCACGGCTTGCTTCGGCTCATGGTTACTCTGAACACGCTGCCGGACCACTCCGGGAAATGCAAGACGCGTGTCCGTCGCTGTAAGCCGGCGAGTCGTAGGTGCACTTCCGCGAAGCCAGCGAAAATGCCGGGGAGCACCCGGATACGATGTCTTCCGAAACCACGTCCACGCCAACGTCGGCAATCCCCGTCCGACCGCGAGTCACGACAGCACATATCGAGGCCGTTCGGACCAGCCCGGAATCGCGGCGTTGGCGCTGGTACGGATTCGGTTGCGTCCCAGAATACAGGTATGCTTTCATCGACATGCGATTCCGCCGAAATGGCGGATGGGCTGAATTTCAATTTGAACCAATACAACGAAGGGAGGGATTGTCGTGGACACAAACTTGCTGACCGGGAAAACAGTGATTGTCACCGGCGGGGGCCGCGGGATTGGGGCGTCAATCTGCCAGGTGCTCGCCTCCCATGGCGCTTCGGTCGCCGCCGTATATTCGGAAAGCCGTGACGCAGCGGAGGGTGTCGCGGAGGGGATCCGTTCCCGAGGCGGCACCGCCGAACCGTTCCAGGCGGACGTCCGGGACGCCGGTCAGGTGGCGGACATGGTGGAACGCGTCGGGAACGCGTTCGGCCGTGTGGACGGCCTTGTGAACAACGCGATTGCCGGACGCCAGAACGTGGAATTCGACCAGGCGCTCTGGAAGGACTACCGCGACATGTTCGATTTCGGGTGCAAGGCGGTGGTCAATACGGTCGCCGCGGTGCGCCCGCACATGCAGGCGAAGGGCGGCGGCCGGATCGTCAACATCGTCTCCGAACTGTGGAATATGGGTTCCGGCGGATGGTCCACCTACCTCGCCGGGAAGGGGGCCATGGTGGGTGTATCGCGCTCGCTGGCAATGGAGCTCGGACCTGAGGGGATCACGGTCAATATGGTGGCTCCCGGGTGGATGGTGACCGAGAAGGTGGACCCCGAATCGAAGGGCTCGAAGGGCTTCGCCGCCTCCCTGCCCCTCCGCCGCCACGGTGGGGCCGAGGAAATCGGCAATGCCTGCCTCTTCTTCCTCAGCGATCTGGCCGGATATGTAACCGGTGCATACCTGCCTGTAACGGGCGGGCGAATCAGCCAGATGGGGGCGTAACGCGTTCCCCTGCTCCGCATGGCAATGCAAAGCGGATCCGGTGGCGCGGTTCGAAACGCCCGGTGGCGGCGTTGCAGGAATCGACGGTAACCGCTCTCGCGCTGTCGATCCGCACGAGCCGGAAGCGCGGGACATGGTGTCCCCCGATCCTGGTGCACTCGATTTCCGAAACGTGCACGTGGTGCATGCCGCGCGGTCCGAGGGGTGTGTCCGATGACTGCGGGAATAGATTGCGCTCAAAACGCCTCTCATGTATACATGAATTCAACTGCATCCAACGCCGACAGCCCCCCGTATAACTCGACTGTCGGCCCATTGTGCCATCTTGAATTGACGCATTCACACCTCAGCTCAGCCCAACCATGAACACGACCTTCAATACGATGCTTTCACTCCTGTTCGCCGTCATGCTGCTCGCCACCGCTCCGCCCGCGTCGGCAGAAAGCGTGACCGTCGAATGGGTTGATCCGGACCGGTTCAGCGATGTCGCAGAAACAGCGAGCCGCACGGACCGGGAGCGCGTGTCCATCCTCAACCATCTCGAGGCGTTCTTTGTCCAGCAGGGGTCAAAACACATCTCCGAGGGCCGGGAACTCCATCTCAGGGTAACCGACGTGGACCTGGCCGGAGACTTTGAGCTTTGGCGGAGCCCGCAACTTCACGATGTCCGTTTCGTCCGCGACATCTATCCGGCACGGCTCCAATTCACGTGGGAACTCATGGACGCCGATGGAGCGGTTCTACGCGAGGGAACGGAACGGCTCAGCAGCTTTGACACCTACCTCCAGCCCACCCGCGTCGACCGCGAGCAATACCCCTACATCAAGGAGATCTACAGGCGCTGGCTCAGCCGCACGTTTTGAGGGATTTCCCGTCCTTCATTCGGGGCCGAGGAGACGCACCTCCACCAACTCTCCCGGAATCAGACCCAGCTCCTTCGGCAGACTGATCATCAACGGCAATCCGCGCTCCACACGATCCCGGAACGGACGCTGAAACGCCGGATCCAACACCTCGAATTGCGGTCCAATTCGCAAAATCTCCGCGCGCGCGCGTTCCCGTCGATTGCCCCGCAGCGCGATTTCAACCGGCATCCCTTCCTTCAACTCGACGGTCATCGGTTGGCGGAGATACCCGACAATGTGGTTTGCTTCGCGCGCGCGAATCTCGGCAACCGGTTCGCCCGCGGGAACGATTTCACCCTCGCGCCGGTGGATTTTGGTGACGACACCACTGATCGGCGCTCGCAGCACAACCGGCATGAGGTCGGCTTCCAGCTTGCGTAGGCGCTGATCCTGCCATTCGAGCGTCATCCGCATGCCGGCCGCCAACGGGTTGTCCTCATCCTCAGTCCCAAGGGGCGATTGGTTGACCGCCCGCTCCAGGGAATCCACCAGGTCGGACAATTCGGCCTTTTGCGCCGTGAGCGCTTCAAACTCGGCTTCGGCGCGGTCATGCTCGGAGGCCGGGATCTGGTCCCGCTCGTACAGGGAACGCATGCGGTTGTACTCTCGCTCCGCGAAACGCGCGCGCACCCGTAGTCCCGCAAGCTCGGCGCGCGCCTCGAGCCAGTCCTGACGGAGTCCCTGCCAGTTCAGGAGGTTGCGATGCTGGTCGAGAATCGGGTCGAAGGCACCGCGCCGGGTGAGTTCAATTTCAGCCTGCAACACAGCAATCGCCGCTTGTACACGCTCCTCCGGCATCACGGCAAAACGGCCGACAACCTCACCGGCCCGCACATCCTGAAACTCGCTGACACCAAGCTCCACGAGCGCCCCGTCCTCCGGCGCGTTGACCGCAGAGAACACCCCGTGCACTTCACCGTCGATCGCCGGCGGCGCGATCTCGCGCTCCCACAGAAAAACCACCGCAACAACCGCGGCGACGAAAACAAAGACGGGGATCCCCTGAATGCGGATCTCGCGCCAGCGCTGACTCAAAGGAGTCGGAATCGGTCGAAAATCAGACATGGTCGGCGAGGTTCAGAGTTCAGATTCGTCCTGCGCGGTCAGACCGGTGACGCGATTGGCGCCGGGAAAAGCGCGGACTTCCTTAAGGAGGTCGTCCATCCGCTCCTGGTCACGCAACAAGAGGCGATAGGACAGGTCGGCGCCGACTTCCCCCTCGTGCGTGCGCTGGCTGGCGCAGATCGTGCGCCGGCTGTGCCGGCGCAGCAGCTGCATGAGGTCGGACAATTCCGACAGCGACCGGGACCAGTGCAGGTTGAGAATCATATCGTAGCGATTGCGGCTGCCGAACGACGTGTAAGCCAGGTAGAGAAGGATGGCGCACAACACCAGCAGCGCCGCCACCGCCGTTGCGTAACGGCCCGTTCCGCAAGCCATCCCCAGTGTGATCGCCGCGAGAATGTAGCAGGTGTCGAGGGTGTCTCGCAGGATGTTGCGAAACCGCAC
This sequence comes from Opitutales bacterium, assembly GCA_007133065.1. Classification (GTDB taxonomy): domain Bacteria; phylum Verrucomicrobiota; class Verrucomicrobiia; order Opitutales; family Oceanipulchritudinaceae; genus SLNJ01. The sequence goes on along the minus strand of SLNJ01000031.1, from coordinate 3,118 downwards.
AATCGCGAACAACGCCATGAGGCCGAACGCGACGACAATGTTGTTCGCGAGCACCATCATGACGGTCGATACCAGGAAGGGGATGATAACGAGCGAATTCACGTACGTGCGCGAATAGGAGAGCCCGGTGTGTGTGGCCATGTAGGTCCAGGCAAGCACCTGGCCGCAGGCAAACGACAGCAGCATCCCAAGAAGGACCGCGTAAACGCTGACCGGCTCGATAGTCTGGTCGGCTCGAAATATTTCTTCAATCATTGTGCCAGGGACCGCAACCGGTCCTGAAAAAATTGTGGCGCGGACCTGATTTGACGCAACTGCCGTCGCGCTATGCCGCGCATCTCGTGAACTCTCGGGAACCGCACCCGAATCAGGTTTTCCTCTTCAAGGCGAACCACCCCGTCCACATACTTCGCCGCAGAGCACTGCCGCAAGCCAAAAACCCGCACCAGATCGCGCATCCACACCGGAAATCGTCCACTGAACTTCAGTTCGAGTACCACGGCGTCCCCGAATACCGATACCGGGCAATCCATCGCGGGTTCGAGGCGGACTGTCGATTCGGGACACGTTCGAACGTTCCGGTCCATGGTGACGCGCACGCGGTTCGAGTCATGGCTCATCCAGGCCTCGCGTCGATAGGAGACGTGCGTGATCGGTCGGGCGTGCAGCTCGTTGAGGAGCCGTGAAAAGTGTAGCAGGGCCCGTTCGTTCTCCGGGCTCACATCGCTGAGGTCTTCCCGCGCGGGCAAGCGGCCGGCGACGATTTCTTTGACCGAATCACGGTGCACCGGGCATCGTTCCTTGTAGATCGCATTGTCCTCACGTCGCTTGATCTCGAAATAAACCGGCGCTTCCGCCCAGTTTTCGTAAAATCGAACACGGAGCTTGTAGCGGTTTTTGTCTCCGTTGATCGTACTTTGATGCAACGCGAGGTCCGATGAATCCAGATACAGGCTATGCACCGGATACGAGCGGTCTTCCTGTCGCGCCCCGAAGGAATCCATCTCCAGATATGGCTGGACAAAATCGCGGATACGGACGGCCACATCATTCGGAATGATGTACTTCAACTCGAAACGTTGTGTCTGAAGACGATCTGCGGGCATATGAAAAACTCTTCCCGGGGATTGGGGACAAGGAATAACCAGGATTGTTACGACAATGCAACAGTGCCGTGGCCAGTCGGGCCATTAAGCGAGGATGCTCGCGCGGGTGTCAAGAAAAGATCCTACGCCCTGACCGCCCATTGCAGGCTTGCCTGGGGACTCGCTTCGGTTCATCGATAGAGGTTGATGGATGCCAGGCGCGTCGCTTTTTTTCTGTTCGGAGCCGTACTCCTCTACACCGCGGGCTACACCGCCGCCCACCTCGGAACACCCCTCGGACAGTCGCCCCAACTGGACGGACGGGAGAACACCGCGCTCGCCGTGCAAATTGCCTCCGGCGAGCTGCCCCGGGAACCCTTCTACCGCGCCATGCTCTATCCGGCGCTCCTCGCGCTCGCAGCGATGGCCGGATTGCCGCACGGACTGCTCCCGGAGTGGGCGGCTCTTCTCGGCATCGCCGCACACCTGACCGCGGCGTGGCTGGTTTTCAGGATCGCACACCTTCTCTGGAGCAACCGGCGTGCCGCGCTCCTCGCAGGCGCTCTCTACGGATTCTATCCAGTGGCAATCTACTTCGCAGCGCAACCGCTCGATGTAACGGTCGGTATCGCGCTTTTTCTCGCGGGAATGGAACGCCTGCTGGCGTGTGCACCCCGGCGGGGAACGCGACGCTACGGATGCGCGTGGACGGCCGGGGTATTCCTCGGCCTCGCAGTGCTCGCGCGTCCGCACTTCCTCGCCGTCGTTCCAGTCGGCCTTCTCCTCTTCGGTGCCCTCCGCGGCGGATTCAGACACAGTCTCTGGGCGACAATCGGCGTCGTGATGCTCCTCGCAGCGCAGGCCGCCGTGAACGGACTCTGGAGCGGATCATGGCGGATGCTCCCATGGCAGGGGGCGTACAACCTCTACGCCGCGAACCGAAGCGAATCGGACGGACGGTATTTTCAGCAGCAGCTCTACTTTCACGAGATCCCGCCCGGGACGAATCCGACTCGGCTCGAATCGGAGGCACGCTATCGGGATGCCACCGGCGCCGAACCACCGGTCTCGATCGCCGAGATGAACGCCCACTGGCGGCGACAAACGATTTCCGGGATTCGTGACGCCCCGTTGCGATGGATCGGGCATAAGCTGCGGAAAATCTACTACCTCGGCCACAACTGGGAATCCTACAACAACCAGACCTATGCCTTTCACAAGGCGCAGTCCCCATGGCTGCGCTTCAATCCGCTCGGCTGGGGGCTCCTATTTGCCGCGGCCGCGGCCGGAGGGGTGGTCGCATACCGGCGTGCCGACCGGACCCGCTTCCTCCTGCTCGCAGGATCCGCCGCCGCCTACGCCGCGGGCGTGCTGCTGTTTTTCGTCAGCGCCCGCTTTCGCCTGCCGCTCGTGCCGGTGCTCTGCATTCTTGCAGCCGGAATCGCTCTGCTTCCAGAGTGCAGGCTCCGCGCGCGACGGGGATGGTGGACCGCGGCGTGTGCCGCGGTTGTTTTGGCGTGGAGCTTCAGCCCCTTCTGGGGCGCGTACGATCGCAGGACCTTCCTGCAGGACAAACTCCTGCTCGCCAACGCGGCCGCCGAAACCGGCGCCGACGCCGACGCATACCGGTGGGCACAGACCGCCCGCAAAACGGCGCCGGAACGGCCCGATGCCCGGCGCATCGCTCTCGTCAGTTATTTCAACCTTCGCCTCGACGGAGTCGACCCCGAGGAGATCGGGGATTGGAACGCACAGCGAGACCTCATCGACGGCCTCCACGATCCCGACCCGGTCCTCGCCCTCGCCGCCGGAGCCGTCTCATGGAACCTGGGCCGCCCCGATCAGGCCGCCTCCAGCTGGCGCGATGCATGGCGCCGGTTCGGCCCGGCCGCGGCCGACGCCCTCGGCGCCCTCCTCTGGACCGGGATTGCCGGCGAAGCCGAGGCCGACGCGGCTCCAGAGATACTCCGGGCAACCGGCTCCGCCATCCTCGAAGCCGGCCTCGAACGCCACCGCCAGGCACCGGGTCCATC
>SLNJ01000094.1 GCA_007133065.1 Opitutales bacterium | reverse complement strand
GACCGGATCGATCTGTTGTTCGCACTGAACCCGCATCCCTGGGCGCGTCCCAAACGGAGGCTGGTGCCCGGGGAGGGACTCGAACCCTCACAGTCTCGCGACCGGCGGATTTTGAGTCCGCTGCGTCTACCAATTCCGCCACCCGGGCCTCGCGTGGATTGGAGCCATACTAAGTCCGACGGACGGGGCGAATGCAATGCGAAAACGCGACGGGAATTGGTTCGGGATCTTTGCTGTTGCCATACAGGGGCAGTTCCTTTGCTTTGCGAATCCTTATAGCACTGGCGCGACCTCCAGGGGCGGAATTGAATCCGTTCGTGGATTTGCTGAAGCTGGTGCAACAGGCCGAATCAAACTGAATTATGGAGCACGAAACGGGGTTACAGAAACGGAAGCGACCGGCCAAGTCGTGGATACGGATCAATCCTCCGGTATTTATTGCCTCCGCAGTCCTTTCGCTGTTCCTGGTGTTCTATGCTGTTTTTTTCCCAACGGCGGCGGCAAGGCTGTTCACTGGCGTGAACGCATGGATTATCGACTCGGCCGGATGGTTCTATATCCTGTCGGTTGCGACCTTCCTGATCTTTGTGATCTTCCTGGGAATCTCCCGCTTCGGACTGATCAAACTGGGACCGGATCACAGCGAGCCCGATTACAGCTACCTGTCATGGTTCGCGATGCTCTTCTCCGCCGGCATGGGAATCGGTCTGATGTTCTTCGGCGTGGCGGAACCGGTAATGCACTACCTCAGTCCGCCGACGGGCGAAGGGAGCACAGTCGAGGCTGCGCGCGAAGCGATGCGAATCACACTGTTCCACTGGGGCGTTCACGCATGGGCGATCTACGCGGTGGTTGCAATTTCACTGGCCTACTTCGCCTACCGGCACAACTTGCCGTTGACCATTCGTTCCGCCTTCTACCCGTTGATTGGGGAACGGATTCACGGTGGAATCGGTCATGCCATCGATACGTTCGCGGTGCTCGGGACCATTTTCGGAGTGGCAACATCGCTCGGTATCGGGGTGACTCAGATCGGCGCCGGATTGAATTACCTATTCGGCATCGAGAGCACGGTTACGCTTCAGGTGAGCTTGATCGCCGTGATCACGGCGATTGCCACGCTGTCGGTCGGCCTGGGATTGGACACGGGGATCCGAAGGATCTCCGAACTGAATATCATCCTTGCCATTGGATTGCTCCTTTTCGTCCTGGTTGCCGGGCCGACGGTCTTCCTTCTGCAGACCCTGGTCCAGAATCTCGGAAACTATGTTTCTGAACTGCCGCATCGGACCTTTAATCTCTACGCCTACGAGCCGACGGACTGGATCGGCGGATGGACGCTCTTCTATTGGGGGTGGTGGATCGCATGGTCCCCGTTTGTCGGCATGTTTATCGCTCGAGTTTCACGGGGACGCACCATTCGCGAGTTCGTCATGGGAGTGCTGTTCGTCCCGGTTGGATTTACCTGCATGTGGATGACCTTTTTTGGCGATACCGCCTTGCACATGCTCATGGTCGAAGGGATCACAGACCTGTCGGAGGGGGTGGCCGAGGATTCAGCGATCGCGCTGTTTGCGTTCTTTGAACAGTTGCCTCTCTCTGGATTCGTCTCCCTGGTGGCGACGCTCCTGGTGGTCACGTTCTTCGTGACATCGTCCGATTCAGGTTCTCTCGTCGTCGATATGCTGACCTCAGGCGGCCAGGAGCGCTCTCCCCTGTGGCAGCGCATCTTTTGGGCCGTCGTCGAAGGAATCGTCGCGGCCGCCCTGTTGATCGCCGGTGGCCTGCACGCATTGCAAACCGCCACGGTCGCGAGTGCGCTCCCGTTTTCGGTGATTATGTTGTTTATGTGTCTGGGACTGTTTCGCGCATTGCGCGTTGAAACACTCAAACGCACCAGTCTTCGGGAGGCATGGATCATGCCCAAGTCCGGCACCGCCCACGCATCGTGGAAGCATCGGCTGAAAGCGCTCATCCACCAACCCGGACGCGCCGAGGTCGACCGCTTTCTCCGCGAAACGGTGCTTCCGGCTCTTCATGAGGTGTCCGAGGAGTTTGCACGCCAGAATCTCACCACACGTGTCGAGAACGGAACCGACAATCGAATGTGGATTGAGGTGCTTCACGGCGACGAAGCGGATTTCTACTACTCGGTCCACCCGCGGGCCTACGAACCCCCGGCCTTTGTGCTCGATGATACTCGGGCGGATCGCCTTGAGCAGCTGAAATACTTCCGTGCCGAAGTGCATCTTAAAGAAGGGGGACAGGACTACGACATCATGGGCCTCTCGCGGGACGAGATCATTCACGATGTCATCGACCAGTACGAACGACACCTGGCTTTTCTGAACCGCGTACGCAGCTGATCGCGGCTTGTGAAGTATATTTACTTTTTTTGTATACACAGGAAAGGAAATACGCATACTGCACCACGTGGACTACTGGATGAAGAGATGGGATCATGAAACGGTGGTTTGAATCTGCCCGCAGCCGTTCAGTGCAGCTGCTACAGGGGGTGGCGGAGGTTCCTGCGGAGTTCGCATTCAACGCCTTGGATCCCCGCTTGCAACGGCAGGTGACGACGGCGGAGCAGGCGGCGGCGGGAGGTCGGCCGGAATTCGCGTCGGACATCTGCAGGCGGATCCTGGTGGCCAACCCCGGGTGTTTACACGTTCGGCGACTGCTCCGGCAGTCGCGGGAAGCCCGGAATGCGGGATCTCCTCCGGCGATGATGGATTCGGTCCTACGGACCTGCCGTTCTGTCCTGGCCCTCGGCTTCGGGCGGCTGTTGTTGTCTCGCGACCCGAGCTCCGCGACGCTTGTCGCGGAGCGAGTGATTGGGGATCGCGCAAATGCTGCATCGGGGCACATCCTGCTCGCGCGGGCGGCGGAAGCCTGTGGCTGGCGGGATACCGCTGTTTTCGCCTGGGAGTGCGCGTTGGCGTGCGCGCCACGGGATACCCGGCTGCGCCTCGCTCTTGGCAAGGCGTGTTGTGCGTCGGGTCGATCCGAACAGGCGATCCAGGCAGCGGAAGCCGTGCTGCGCGAATCTCCGGACCATCCCGGTGCCGAAAGTCTACTGCACCGTGCCTGCGTCGCGAAGAGCCTGGATTCGGCTTGGTACGCGGTTGACGAGGAGCGAGACGATAGGCCGTACAATCATCCAAACCGAAAGCCAACCGTCTAACAGGCTGTTGAAAAACTCCGACGGCCGCCGACCGGGCAACGGATCGCCGACGGCCGGCGGCCTTGGATTTGCGATGAATCCGGCGCGATTGTGGCGCTTCGGGGGAAGGATGGCGAGGGGAAAAGGGGCCGAAGTGGGTTCCGGAAGTGGCAATTCACACTCTTTAACCTAACGGGCAAGGCTTGTAAGCTCTTGGTTAATAATGGCACGCCGCCAGGGAGTCGAACCCCGAACCTCCTGATCCGTAGTCAGGTGCTCTATCCAATTGAGCTAGCGGCGCCCGGTTAGGTAAAGGTAAAGCTCGCGATGAAGAACGAAATCGACCACGAGTTCAAGGAGAAGTTTCGGTATTTTTATTCGGCCTGTCAAGATAGCTGTGTGAGGGCGCTTTACAGGACACAAAGCTTTTTGATGACCGGCTCTGGATTCTGTTGCAGCGTGCCCGGATGCCATTTCACACGGAATGTGGCCGGGCGGGCGGCGTCCCTTTGCGCGTTGCTCTGATCGGGGTTACCGGATACGGGTTCCACTACTTTGAGGACCTGAACAAACTCGTGGCGGCCGGGCGTGTCCGCTGGGCTGCAGTGACGATCATCAACCCGGAGGCAGCAGTGAAGCAGACGCGGTATTTCAGCGAACGCGGGGTCCCGGTTTATGGCGATTACCGGGTGATGTTGCGGAAGGAGCAGGGCAACATCGATTGGGTTTGTATCCCGACCGGGATTGGATGGCATCAGCGAATGACGCTTGATGCCCTCGAACTGGGGCTTCAGGTGCTGGTCGAAAAGCCGCTTGCGCCGACTCTACAGGACGTTGGCGAGATCGAGCAGGCGGAGCGAGATGCGGGGATCCATATTGGAGTCGGGTTTCAGCACACCTTTCTGGATGAGACGTGGGAGATCAAGGAGCGACTCTTGGGCGGGGAGATCGGCAAGGTGGACCGGATCGACTGTCTGGCGTTGTGGCCGCGCTCGCAGCGGTATTACGATCGAAACGACTGGGCGGGACGGCTGCATCACGAAGGGACGTGGATTCTGGACTCGCCCCTGCACAACGGACTCGCCCACATGGTGAACCTGATCCTTTTCTGGTCGGGCGATTCGCTCGGGGAGTCGGGGTTGTTGCGCACCGTCGGAGCCGAACTCTACCGGGCGAAACCGATAGAGAGTTTCGATACAATTCGTACGGTTGCGGAAATGGAAAACGGAATCAAGGCAGGCGTTGTGCTCACCCACAGCTCACACCATAATTTCGATCCGGAGGTGCGCATCACCGGGACCCGTGGGAGTCTCCTTTGGCGATACTGCGGTCACCACACATTCACGACCGATCGCGCGAGCTCAGTGCTCACGACTCCGACGAACGAACGCGTTCGTGAGATCATGTTCGAGCGGATGGCCGACCACCTGGAGGGAAAGGCGGCGCGAATCTGTACGAGCGAGATGGCTCGCGGCACCTGTAAGTGGGTGAACGCGGTGCATGACGCCGCTCCCATCCGCGACATTCCGGCAGCGCATCGCGAGTGTATCACGGATCATTGTGGGGACTCGATCGACACGATTCCAGGCATCGAATACTACGCAATGCGCGCCTACAAGGAGTGCCGCTCTTTTTCGGAACTCGAAGCTCCTTGGGCGGGAGCGACCTTCGACATTGACGTACGAAAATACAACGCCTTCCAGGGGGGGCACTGCGCGGGGTCGCTCGAGATGGCGAAGGCGCCGAGGAGGGGGCGAAACCGATGATTCGAACCAGGAGCATCCCTGCCGGGGAGCCGTGGAACGGGCCCATACGGTGCGTGGTCGCGCCGCTGCTGATGATTGTATTCGCGGTGGCCGGGGGGGCACCCGCTGCGGTTGAGGAACCGGATGTTCGCGCATCGATTGCAGGCGACGCACGGCTGGATGAGCGTGCGTACGCGTTGCTTGCCGGGATGTTGGATCGATACGGGGCACGGATGATCGGGACGGAAGGGCATCGTCGCTCGCTTGATGCCTTGGAGGAGGCGCTGGAAGCGATCGGTGTGGCCACCCGGCGCCAGACGTTTGAATTTCCCGGGTGGGTGCGCGGAGTTGCAGACGTGCGCATGCTCGAACCGACCGAACGCGTAATCCGGACGGCCGCGCTGGGGTACGTCGAAGGGGCCGGTCCGATCGAAGCGCTCCTTGGCTTTGCCGACCAGCGCTCGCTCGACGATCTCAGTGCCAATCGGATCACGGATCGCGTCCTGCTCATCCCGTCCCGCATCCGATACTCGCCGAAGGAGCTCAAGGACCTGGCGGAGCGGTTCAATGTACGCGGTGGACTCATGATCAACCGGGTCGATGGCGGACAGCTGCTCGCCCGGACAGCCAACTTTCATGGGGATCCGCCGCCGTTCCCGCTTTTCACCATCACCCGTGAGGAGGGGTTGTGGATGCAGCGGCTCATGGAACGCGGGGAGCCCGTACGCGTCCGTTTGGAGACGAGCAGCCGAAACAAGACCATGAGGGGGACGAATCTTATCGTTCGCTTTCCCGGTCGATCCGGCCAGCGGGTCGTCGTAGGCGGGCACTTCGACTCGTGGGATCTCGGGCAGGGGGCAATGGACAATGGGCTCGGGGTCGCCCAGATCTACGAAGTCGCCCGCTTGCTGCAAATGTATGCACCCGAGAACCGGCACGGGGTCGACCTGGTCTGGTTTGATGCCGAGGAGTTCGGGTTGTGGGGATCGCGTCACTACGTGAACGGCGGCGATCTCGGCAATGTCCGGGTGATGCTCAACCTTGACATGGTCGGCCGACCGATCGCGATCAATGCGATGGGGTTCGTGGACCTGATCCCGAGTCTCGAGTCATACCAGAAGAGCCTCGGGTCATTGCGCCTGGAAAAAGGAGTCATCAACGAACCGTGGGTCGCAAGCGATCATACGCCGTTCATGTTGGCCGGCGTCCCCTCGATCACGTTCAACGCTCCGATCGATCCGGACGCGGTCCGTTACTACCACGACCTTGCGGATACGATGGATAAGATCGATCGATCGATGCTCGACGAAGCATCGGCGCTCATCGCGCTCCTCGTTTACCACCTCGCTAATGATGACGGGGAGGCGCCGGAACACCTCGATAGCGAGGAGACAGCCCGTCTCTTTCGCGACGCGGGATTGGAGGAACAAATGCGCCGGGCCGGAACTTGGCCGGCCGACGATCCTGAGTAACCGAATCAATTATGAAACGATACCTGAATTACTCCCTGGCATTGCTTCTTGGAATCCCGATTGCCGCGGCGGCCGGTTCGCCGGAGAAGCGTCTTGATAATCTTGGGATCGAACTGCCGGAAGCCAGCCCTTCCATCGCCAACTACGTCGGCGCAGTCCGCTCAGGGAACCTGGTTTTTCTCTCCGGACACCTGCCTCATTCTTATACGCGTTCAGTACGGAACTGACGTGAAAGTTCCCCGTATCGGCAGTCATGTCGCTGACGGTGTGTATTCGGATCTGCCGGCCACCGCGCTCGGTCCGCTCCAGAGGGATCGACCTCTCGGGCGGTTCGAAGAGCGCATGGTTGATCGACGGCAACGCTCGGCCGGACCTCGGGGACCGCGAGGGTCTCAACGCCCTCCGTCAAAGGCTCGGAGTCGAATCCGAGCGAAAAACCATATTCCATGCCACTTTCGGCGGAGTGTGTCGAGAACACGGATGGCACAATTCCATGTTGTCAATTTGCGATTTCGATCGATATCTTGCCATGCATGGAACCACAATTGAAGCAATTGGGAAATTCGTCCCTGCGCGTATCGCCGGTCGCGATCGGATGCTGGCAGTTTGCCGGCGGGAAGCAATGGGGCGATCAGGACGAACGCGATTCGCAGGCGAGCGTCACGGAAGCCCTCGATCAAGGCATCAACTTTTTCGATACCGCGCCGATGTACGGCAACGGGAGTTCCGAGGAGGTTTTGGGCCGGGCATTGAAGGGACGGCGGGACCAGGCGGTCATCGCCACCAAAGTGAACGCCTCCGATCTCGCGCGCATCGATCTCAAGACTTCCTGCGAAGCCAGCCTGAAGCGATTGAACACCGATGTGATCGATCTGCTGCAGGTGCACTGGGGGAACCCGGACATCCCTTTGGAGGATACCGTAGCCGGGTTTGAGGACCTTGTAGAAGCGGGCAAGATTCGTGCCTACGGCGTCTGCAACTTTGCGGTTGCCGGGATGCGCGCCGCTGAAGCGGCCGGCGCCCGCCTGGCAACGCAGCAGTTGCCGTACTCATTGCTGTGGCGGGCAATCGAATTCGAAATCGTGGACGAATGCGACCGGCAGGGGGTATCGGTTCTCCCTTACAGCCCCCTTCTGCAAGGGCTGCTCGCGGGCAAGTTCCGTTCCGTGGAGGAGATACCCTCTCCCCGAAAACGGACGCGCCACTTCAGCAGCGCACATCCGGATACGGTACACGGTGAAGCGGGACAGGAGGAGGAAACCTTCGCCGCGGTCCAGCGGATTGAGGGGATTTGCCGGGAGCTCGGTCAACCGATGGCACAGGTGGCGATCGCGTGGCTGCTTCGCCAGCGACGCGTGGCATCGGTTATTGCTGGTGCCCGCACGCCGGGACAGGTTCGCGACAACGCAGCGGCCGGCCGCCTGAGAATTCCAGACGAGGTGGAGTCGGCCTTGTCCGAGGCGACGATCCCGTTGCGCGACGCTCTCGGATCGAATCCCGACATGTGGCAAACGCCGTCCCGATTCGTGTAAGCGGGTTCAGGCGGTCGAGCCGTATCAAGCGACCGTCCGGCTGATCTCATAGAGCGCTCGGCGCAGTTCAGCGATGGTCACTGGCTTGGTCAGACTGATTATCGGTCCGGTGTGCGGGCCGGAATCCGCTTCGCGGATGGAGTCGAACCCTGAAAGCAGGATCAGGGGTGTGCGAGGATGGGACTTCTTGATCTCCCGGATCATGGCGTAGCCGCTCATGCGGGGCATTGCCAGGTCCACCAATAGCAGATCGAAACCATCCGGATCTTTGTGGAATGCCTGCAGTCCGTTCCGTCCGTCCGTCGCCACGGTCACGGTATGGCCATCCGTGACCAGGATCTCAGCGAGCATCTCCCGGACCAGGGTATCATCGTCTGCAACGAGTATCCGGAAGGGGGAGATCCGGGGAGCCGATTCGGGTTCTTCCAGTGCCTGCACTTTTTCGAAAGCGGGGACGGGGAAGGCGAGCGTGATGCGGGTACCGCGACCGACCTCGCTTTGGGCGGAGATGGTGCCGCCGTGGTAGCGCATAATCGACGCGGCGATCGACATTCCCAATCCTGTGCCGGATGCCTTGGTGGTCACGTAGGGTTTCAGGCAACTCGATTGCAGCTCCGGGCTCATCCCGCTTCCGGTATCGCTTACGTGAATGAGCACAGTATCGTCCTCCACTTTTCCTTCGAAGGCGAGCGTGCCGCCTTCGGGCATCGCGTCGACCGCGTTGAAAATCAGGTTTCCGAACAACCCGCACAGCTCATTTTCGTTTCCGATGATCACCAGGTCGTCGGGGCAATTGACGCGCGGGTGAATCTCGGCATCGCTCGTGCGTGCCTGAGCCCTCCATCGCGCCTCCGTCATCGCGATGGATTGTTCGACGATGCGGCGCAGGTTGACCGTATACAGCCGGGGTTTGGCGTGTTCCTCGTCATAGAATGCGCGCAGGCGTTTGACTACGGTGGAAGCACTTTCGCTCGATTGCTTAATCGCCTCGGCGTAGCGCACGACCGAATCGCCTTCCCGGCCACCCGAACTCCTGAGGAGAAGGTCGGTGTATCCCACGATCGACGCCAGGGCGTTGTTCAAATCGTGGACGACGCCCGAAGCCATATCCCGCAGCGCCTTGATACGTTCGCGTCCGATGAGCTCCGGGGTTGCATCCAGCAAGGCCCGATTCTCCTCGATTTTGCGCTGATTCTGCGTATGCAGGCGGGCGCTGAGAATCCCAACCAGCACCCCGACGGTTCCGTACACGGCGGCTCGGATCCCCCAGTCGGCGAACGGTTGCGCAATCTCCAGCCACCCATCCATCCACGGGCCGATGAAGTAGCCGACCGCGAGTGCGAAGCAGCCCCCGATCAAAGGGCCGAAATAGAAGGCCGCTATGACGATTGGGATGAGAAGAAACCCCGGGTTCAATTGCGAAACACCGCCGGCCAGAAACAGCATCGTGATCCAAACAACGCTCAATATCAGAACCAGAGCACCGACCCCAACCGTGACCCGGAAAGATTGGGCAATCAGCCATAGCGAACGCAACCGGAGTATCATCTTCATCGCAAGTGAGCGGACACATACAACCTGTTTCAGATTCGTGTAATGATAAGATTTTCAATTTCATTGCAGAAACACAAGAGTTTTTCTCCAAAACGGAGTCCGTAAATTACTGAGAAGTATCTGTTTTCGATTGCAGAACGGCGTGCCGGAACGCTAGAGTCTAACCATGTTCGGGATGAAACGATCGGCCAAGGGACGCACGCCGGACGAGGTGCTTGTGAACCTGCTCGGGGCTGCAGACATCCGGATTAACGGCGATCGGCCGTGGGATCTCCAGGTGCATGATGAACGGGTGTACGGCCGGATTCTGGCAGGAGGGTCGCAGGCTCTTGGGGAGTCGTATATGGACGGCTGGTGGGATGCCGACGAACTCGATGCATTCTTCGACAAGCTCCTTCGCGGCGGCCTCAACCGGGCGGTTCGGGATCCACAGCTGCTCTGGGCATGGATTTGCGCCCGATTTCTCAATCTGCAGAATCCGCGCCGATCCCGCCGCGTCGCGGAGCGACACTACGACCTCGGTAACCGATTTTACGAGCGGATGCTCGATCCATGGATGCAGTACACGTGCGGGTACTGGAAATCCGAGGCCACGCTGGCAGCCGCTCAGGAGGCCAAAATGGACCTGGTCTGTCGCAAGCTCCAGTTGCGGGAGGGGGACAGGGTGCTCGAACTCGGTGGCGGGTGGGGCGGGTTCGCCCGGTTCGCTGCGGAACGGTACGGGTGCCATGTTACGAGCTACAACATCTCCCGCGAACAGGTCGACTACGCGCGGAAATTTTGTCACGGCCTGCCGGTCGAGATTGTGCACGCGGACTATCGAACCGCATCCGGGGTTTACGACAAGGTGGTTTCAATCGGAATCTGCGAGCATGTTGGATCCCGCAACTACCGGCGTTTTCTCGCGTTGCAGCGACGCTGCCTTTCAGACGGCGGGCTCATGCTCCTGCACACGATCGGGTGCAACCGCACCAAGCGAACCAGCGATCCCTGGATCAGCCGATACATTTTTCCCGGCGGACAGCTCCCGTCGCTGCGCCAGCTCACGGATGCCGCGGAGGGCATCCTGCTCGTCGAGGATCTCCACAATTTCGGGGCGTACTACGATCCGACCCTCATGGCGTGGTTTGCGAATTTCGATCGCCACTGGCCGGAGTTCCGCGATCACTACGGCGAGCGTTTTTACCGGATGTGGAAGTACTATCTACTTTCGTGCGCAGGGGGATTTCGCGCCCGCAACATTCAGTTGTGGCAACTCGTGTTCTCAAAGGAGGGGCTGCCCGGCGGGTATGCGTCGGTCCGGTGAGGGCGCATAAGAAGCCGGATCGAAGGCCGGGGGCAGAGGCCGCTCTTGGAATGATGGTGGAGAAGGGGACCGATATTGTATGAAAGATGCGATTGCAGCGCGTCGTGCGGAGTATGAAGCGAAACGGGACCGGCTGGTCGGGGAGTTTGAGGCGATCCGCCGCGCCGGGTCTCCGGTACGGCTGGCGAAGCAAACATCGAATCTCTTTCGGATCCGCCCCCGCGCGCGCGGCCCCGCCTTGGATGTCCGCGACCTCAACGGCGTGATCGCCGTCGACCCGGTTGGGAACCGTGCCGAAGTGGAGGGGATGGCGACGTACGAGTCGGTGGTGGATGCGACGCTTCCGCACGGACGCATGCCGGCGGTCGTGCCCCAGTTGAAAACGATTACGGTCGGCGGTGCGGTGACAGGAGGAGGGATCGAGTCCTCCTCGTTTCGGTACGGGTTCGTACACGAGTCGATCGCAGCGTTGGAGGTCCTCACGGGGGCCGGGGAGATCCTCTATTGCACGCCCGACAACGCGAACAGCGAGCTTTTTTACGGATTTGCAAACTCATATGGGACTCTCGGGTACGCCTTGCGCCTTTGGATCCACCTTATCCCGGTCAAACCGTACGTTCACATGGTGCACCGACACACTACGGATCCGCAGCGTTACTTCTCGGAGCTCGAGGCGCTTTGTCTTGCGGAGCGGAAACGCGGCGATGGCGTGGCATTTGTGGACGGCACCGTTTTCGCATCGGATGCTCTCTATAGGACGGAGGGTTCGTTTGTCGATGCGGCCCCCGGCACGAGCAACTACCGTTTCATGCAGGTGTATTACCGATCCATCTCGCGGCGCACGGAGGATTTCCTGACAATTCGGGACTACCTTTGGCGTTGGGATGCGGACTGGTTCTGGTGTTCGCGCGCGTTCGGAGCCGAATTTCCGCCCCTGCGATTTGTGGCGGGGCTATGCGGCTTATTGCGCTCCACTACTTACTGGAAACTCCGGGACTGGAATGAACGGCACGGTATCCTGCGCCGCGTCGGCATGATGAGGAACGTCGAATGGGTGATTCAGGACGTGGAGGTTCCCGTCGCGCGGGCGGCGGGTTTTCTCGAATTCCTTTTGCATGAGATCGGCATCCGGCCGATATGGATTTGTCCGGTCATGGCGCCCGGTTCGCAAGCCGTGTTTCCTTTATACCGCACCGATTCGAACTCGTTGTACATTAACTTCGGATTCTGGGGCGGGGTTCGGAGCCGGCGGGAATCCGGGTATTTCAACCGTCGCGTGGAGGAGGAAGTGGTCGCGTGCGGGGGAAAAAAATCACTTTATTCCGATGCCTACTTTCCTCCGGAAACGTTTTGGGAGCAGTATGACCAGAATGCTTACACCCGGTTGAAACGTGTCTACGATCCGGATGGAGTATTTCCCGACCTCTACCAGAAGTGCGTCGGAGACATGAATCATGAACGGGAAGAGCGATCTCGTTGACGGTCTCCCATTGGGCAACCGGGAAGTTGTCCACCCATAGATGCCGCCCCGGTGTCACGAAACGGGAAGCGAACACCCGTTGGGCGCTGCGCCCGGAAAGGGGGTCCGCTTCTACGTGCAGGGCGCTGTCCCTCCAGTTTGACACAGCAAGCAATCACCCCGACGGCGTCACGTTCCAGTGTCGACCGTTATTTCCATGTCTTTCCGGTGACGACGGGGAGATCGCGTGCGTACTCGCCAATGCCGGAAGTGTGCAAGACGCCGAAGACAACTCCCTCCACGGCATCGCGAGGAACCGGCGCGGGATCTACGTTCGTGTTGTTCAAGCCCTGGGCGATAAGCAGGTTGTCATCGGTTCCAACGACCTTGTGTGCGATGAGGTCGCCATCTCGATCGCGATAGAGCATGACTGTGCCGGGACGCAAGGCGCCTCCGGTCGAACGATCGACAAGAAGCAGGGAGTGCTCGCCAAAGTAGGGAGTCATCGAGTGCCCCTGACCCCGGACAACCTCCCAATGCGGATTCATTGCAGTGATCTGCTCCGCTTCACGCAGCGCTTGTTCGCCCCGTACCGGTGTGCTTGGAACGCCTCCATTCACTCCCGCCGTCATGGAGGCGAGCAGCGTGAACGCAATCATCAATCGGATACCTGTGGAACATGCCTTGAGCATGCCACAAGTATATAATGATCAATATTTTATTACTATCCGGTGAAGGCTGTATTCGGTGAACTATCTATGCTGCGATAACGGTCCGAGTCGCAACTACAGGAGGTTGCTGGAGACCCTCGGAGCGTCACGTTGCATCGCTTAATCCGGGGTATTCGGTCCCGTAGTTTTTGCGGCCGATTCCGGTATGGAATCTACAGGAAAGCACGTACCGTGCATTTCGGCCCGCGGATATGCGCCTGTACCATGTACAAACCAGCACGACCTCTTAACCACCCACCGGTTCAGGGCGAGTGTGTGGCGTGGGGATCGTAGACTCGCTAAGAGGCGGTAGGGGCTCTGGAGGGGGATGCGGGATTCCGACCGGCCGGTTGACTCAGCGTGAACTGCGGGCACGCCCGGAGGGCGGGATCTTTGCGAGTTCGTCCAGCAACTGGTCGCGGTATTCGCGGGCCAATGCGAGGGCCTTGCGTTTGCCGCCACACTTGAGGTCGCTGAACAGCTTCGAGTACGTTTGTCCGTTGCGGTAGCCGCGCACGAACCAGCCGTGAGTGGATCCGGAATCGATCCGGCTGATTCCCTTGTTGCGGAGGTTGCGTCGTTTCGTTGCCATTTTGATTGTCGTGGATATTTCGGATTTGCGGGGTCCAGCAGGGTGTTAATCGTCTGACCTGCATTCCCTTTACTGTAGTCTAGCCGGATTTGGCCGATTTTCAAGTTCCAGGGGCCGTTCGTTTGGCGTTTCCCTAATGCGTTGGGAATTTCGGGGAATCATAGTGTTGAGCACAGCGCTGAACCCCTGCGGATTCTCCAAATGTGCGGCATGCCCCGCGTTGGGGATCGCGTGAACGACCGTACAGAATCCCTTTGAGTGCAGCCATTCCGCAAGTTCCATGTAGCGGGCATCCTGCGATCCGACCAGCGCGTGGAACGGTATGGGAAATGTGGCGAGTCTGGCGTGTTCGACTGGAATCCGGGCCGGACTGAATGCGATAAGGGCGTCTGCGAGTGCCTGTGGATTTTGGCTTTGGCGGACCTCCCGCAACCGAGTCTGCCATGGTTCGGGAATGCGCTCCTGGGTTGCGATAAGCGGCTCCGCACGCCAGCGCTCAAGGAAAGCGTCCAACCCTTCCTCGTGCAAGGAAGCCGCACGCCGGGCATCAATCGCGCGACGTTCGGCACGCGCGCCGGGATCGCACAACCCAGGATGGGCTCCAACGGTAATAACTGTGGCGAATCGGTCGGGAAGGCGGAGTGCGGCGTGGAGTGCCAGTCGCCCGCCCATTGAGTAGCCGAGGAGTATGGAGCCCCGCGGAACCAGGTCCGGCACCCATCCGGCAAAGTCAGAGAGCCAACGCTCGAGCGAAACACCTGCATCCGGGCTCCGCGGCCGGCATGCGCCATGCCCGGGCAGGTCCGGGCAAATCCAGTGCCATGCCCCCGCATCATGCGCCGCGCATATCTCGAAATCCCGGCCGCCGCCGGTAAACCCGTGCAGGGCGAGAATCACCGGGGCCCCGGCGCGACTCCCCGGCCGACGATATGCCAGGGTTTCATAATGCGCGCCTGCGAGAGGCGACTGTCTCCATCCCGATGATTGTGTGTTTGCCATCGAATCAATGATTCCTTAAACCTATCCACAGTGCAAAGGGTTTTGCGAATTCTATTCCTCGGGAGCCTGGCTCTGGTCGTGAGCGGCTGTGTGACGACTGAAGAGCCGCCCGCTCCGGTCTCGGACGTTCTGTCGGCGGACGCGGACAGCGCCGCGCGGTTTCTGGCCGCGCAGGAGGAGGGCAGATTGTTTGGTCGCGGTTCCGGCGTTTCGATGCTCCCGATCTACGGGGAGAACACACGAGTCATCGTGACTCCGATTCCTTTCGACGATCTCGAGCCCGGTATGATTGTCGCTTATCGCGACAGCAGCAATCGGATGGTGGTCCACCGCCTGGTCAGCCGCCGCGGCGATCGCTGGACCGCTTCGGGCATCAACAATCCGCAAATCGACCGGGACGCCGTAACACGCGAGAATTTGATCGGAGTCGTCTACGCATTCATTCATGGCGAAGCCCGGGATGGACAGGGAGCGGATCGATCCGGGACCTGATGCCGTGGATTCGTGTTGAAACGTTCCGTCGCTCTGGTTGACTGGTGAGGATGATGGTAGAGGGTGTGAATCTGGCACGGATTTGTTTTCTATTGGCGGTGGCAGCGCTCGTTGGAAACGGGCTCGATGCCCGCCGCGACGCGTTTGAGGGGACGATTGTCGAAGTCGACCGGGCGGGCGGCCGCCTTCTTCTGACTCCGGCGGACGGGGAGGAGCGGGTTTGGGCCGAGGCCACGCGGGGGGACCTACGGATCGCCCGGGAGGGCAGCTCGATTCGAGGCGAAATCTTCCCCTATCGGGAAGGATGGCGGATTGAAGCGGTCTGGCCGAACGACCCGATGCAGAACTCGATTATCGAGCGCATCGGACGCCGCCTGCGGAACGATACCGAGATCCGGAGCCCACGACCGTTCCGGGGTATCGGTGAGAGCATCCCGCGGTTCGCGCTGTTCCGCCAGGATGGAACTGTTTTTGAGAGCCGCTCGCTTCGGGGAAACGCTGCGGTGATCAACTTCATCTTCACCCGCTGTCTCGATCCGAACATGTGCCCGGCGGCGACGAAGCGTATGGTGCGGTTGCAGGAGGCGGTGCGGGAAGCCGGGATTTCAGATGTCGAATTCGTCTCGATTACGCTCGATCCGGAGTATGACACGCCCGGAATCTTCGCTGAATACGCCCGATCCCACGGGGTCTCGGGAGACAATTTCCACTTTCTGACCGGTCCGGTTCAGATCGTGGAGGATTTGAAAAACCAACTCGGGGTGCTCGCCGAACCGGATGAGAATGAGATTATACGCCACACGCTCGTGACCATTCTCGTCGATCCCAAGGGCACCATTGTCTACCAGGTTCCGGGCAGCTTCTGGTCGGTGGAGGATTTTCTCGCCCGAATCGAGCGCGCAATCTCCGGCGACGGCACATACTGATAGTCCGATCATTGATCGGACCGTTTGGTATGGTTTGGCCGGCGGACAGGCAGAATTGCCAGTCTTGCGTTGGCGGGTCGGTTGAGGGTAGGGCGGGCGATCGCGCCTGCCTGGTGGGTGGAACCGGTGTGGGGTACCTTGCTTCGGCGACCGGGGAGCTGCCGTATTGACGACCCGCCCGCACTTCCCCAGGATTCCGCCATGCTATACCATCCCAATCGCGCCGCCTCGCCCTCGGGGCCGTCACGCTCGTTGGTCGGGCGCCGGATCGCAATCCTAACCGTTCTTTTCTGCGGTGCCTACTTCGGGATTCGCGCATTGCCGGTCGAGCAGTGCGATATCCTTCACTACCGCGACTACATGACCGCGGATGGTGTGATCGAGCAGTGCGGGATTGGGGAGGCGATCTTCTTTGACATGCAGAGCGTGCGCTATCCGGTACGGGCCGATTTGGAGGCGCTCGACCCGGTGCGTGCGGGTGAGACCGCCCGGTTTCTGTTGTCTTTGAGCAATTCGCGGGGCGATCCGATCCACCCCGATGAGATCGCGGTCAGCCACACCGAACGGATTCACCTTATGGCGATCGATCCCGGGCTCGAGGACTACCACCACGTGCATCCCCAGCCGACCGCCACGCCCGGGCATTACAGCTTCAGCATCACACCGCAGTTCTCCGGAACCTACGCGATCTACCTCGACTTCATCCCAATGCGCGCAGGGCGGCGCGCGCTCGCACGACTCGAGGTGGATGTGGCCGGTGGGCGAACGGCCTCCCCGGTGCGCCGGGTTCGCACCGCGACGGAGAAGAACGGAATCCGATTTCACCTGGAGTCGCCGGCGGAGACGTTGACTGCGGGAGTCGAGCATCGGTTGTCGATGCGCGCCGAACGGGTAGGATCGCCCGCACCGGTCCGGTTTGAGCCGGTCATGGGCGCCTTTGCCCACCTGGTGGTCTTTGACGAGGCAGCGCGCGGATTCGCCCACCTGCACCCGTCAAATCCGTTCCTGGACGAACAGGATCCACACAACCCCGATCTCGATTTCAGCTTTCAGCCCGATCGAGCCGGTCACTACCGCATCTGGGCGCAGGTAAAGGTCGACGGTGCGGAGGTGTATGTTCCATTCGACGTGATTGCGGAGGCGCGGCGGCGTTCGTAACCGGAACTCCGGCGGACTCCGGAGGAAATCGATCTCCCCGATGACGCGCTGGAGAATTGCCGCGGACACTGGAGGGACCTTCACCGACGCGGTCGGTCTGGCGCCCGACGGGACGCTGCACCGCGCGAAAGTCCTCTCCCACTCGGCCCTCCGGGGCCGCTTGCGCGAGCAGCGCTCCCGGACGCGGTGGAGGGTCGCGGTCGAGTGGCGGCTGCCGACCGATTTCATTGCCGGGTTTCAGTTTCAATGCGGCGCGACAAGCGCGCGTGTGCGTTCGTACCGCCCCGACTCCGGGGAGCTCGAACTCGAGCTCCTGGGCGCCGCCGCGCTCGTTCCGGGCGCCGTGTTCGAGGTTCGTTCGCCGGAGGAGGCGCCGGTCCTCGCCGCGCGCGTGTTGACCGGAGTACCGCACGGATCACCGCTTCCCCCGATCGACCTGCGGCTCGGCACCACGCGCGGCACGAACGCGCTCCTGGAGAACGCCGGGGATGCGGTGGCCTTCTTCGTCACCGCCGGCTTCGGCGATCTCCTTGCGATCGGCGATCAGCGCCGGCCGGACCTTTTTGCCCTGGAAATCCGGAAACCGGCGCCCCTGCCGCTGCGGGTGGTCGGGATTCCAGAGCGCATGGACGCCCGGGGCGAGGTGCTCGAACCGTTCGACTGGGAACAGGTGCGCGCGGGCGCCGAAGCGGCGCTCGCCGATGGATGTACTGTCGCCGCGGTTGCACTCCTGCACAGCCACGCGAACCCGGCGCACGAGAGGGCGCTGTCCGGGCGGCTGCGCGAGCTCGGGTTTGGCTACGTTGCCTGTTCGGCTGAATTGAGCCGCCGGATCAAGATTCTGCCGCGCGCCGAGGTCGCGGTCGTCGACGCAACCCTCGGTCCGCTGATGCGCGATTACTTCGACCGGGTCGAGGGGGCGCTGCGGGGCGGGGAGCTGCAGATCATGACGAGCGCGGGAGGTTTGGTTCCCCGCGCCCGGTTCCGGCCGTTCCAGAGCCTGTTGAGCGGCCCTGCCGGCGGGGTCGCCGGCGCGGCCGCGATCGCCCGGCGCGCCGGTGTTCCGGATGTCATCGCTTTCGACATGGGCGGGACGAGCACCGACGTGTCACGGATCGCGGAATCGTTCGATTACCGCGATGAACACATTGTCGGGCGCGCCCGGCTGGCCGCGCCGGCGCTGCGGATCGAAACCGTCGCCGCGGGCGGGGGCTCGATCTGCGGCGTGCGGGATGGACGCATCCATGTCGGCCCGGAGAGCGCTGGCGCCGATCCCGGGCCCGCCTGTTACGGCGCCGGAGGACCGTTGACCATCACGGACGTAAACCTGCTGCTGGGCCGCCTGATCCCGCGGAATTTCTCGATCCCGGTTGAGGCGGGTGCGGCACGGGCACGCCTCGAGGTGTGCCGGGAAGCGCTCCCGGCGCGAGATCGGCCGGTTGCGGATGCGCTTCTGGAGGGGTTTCTGGAGATCGCGAACGAGCGCATGGCGGATGCGATCCGCGCGATCAGCGTGCGCGAGGGATACGATCCCTCCCGGTACGCGTTACTCTCGTTCGGGGGCGCCGGGGGATTGCACGCGTGCGCGCTGGCTCGGCGGCTCGGAATCCGGCAAATCCTCGTCCCGGGGGACGCCGGATTGCTCAGTGCCATCGGGCTCGCTTCCGCGGCAGTCGAAGCGCTGCGGGAGCGTCAGTTGCTCTGGAATTGGCAGGACTGCGCATCCGGTTGCCTTGACGCATTGGTGCGCGAGCTGAAAAAGGAGGCGCTCTCCCGGCTCGAGCGGGACGGTTACCGTCGCAACGACCTCCACGTCCGGGAGACAGTCGTGCAGGTGCGGCTCGCCGGTCAGGAGTCGGCGCTCGAACTCCCGTACCGCTCCGAGGAGGCCCTTTCCACGGACTTCGCCGACCGCTACGAGGAGGTCTTTGGATACCGGCCGGCGGGAAAACCGATCGAAATCGTATCGCTTCGCGCGATCGCCGCAACCCGCAGGCCGGAGGAGGAGTCCGAGCGCTTTCCCGACGCCCAGGAAATGGCGGAATCCTCCGGCGCCACCCAGCCGTGTCGCGTCGACGGCGCCTGGATTGACATACCAGTGTACGACCGGGCCTCCCTTTCCCCGGGCGTCGGCGTTTCCGGCCCGGCATTGCTCGTCGACCCGTACAGCACCTTCTACCTCTGTCCAAACACCGATGCGGTGCAGGGCACGCGGGGGACGCTTCGCGTTTCACTCGGAGCGGGAAGGGAGCCTGACGGGGAGGGCGGCGCTCCCGCGCGGGCCGGGCACGAGGCGATCCAGCGGGAGCTGTTCACCCATCGATTCTTCGCGGTCGTCCGCGAGATGGGAATGCAGCTCCGGCGCACTGCGCTCTCTACGAATATCAAAGAGCGCATGGACTTCTCCTGCGCACTGCTGGACCGCGACGGACGGCTCCTCGTCAATGCCCCGCACATTCCCGTCCATCTCGGAGCGTTGGGATTGTGCGTGCGGCGCGTAATGGAGGTCTGCAAACCCGAGCCGGGCGATGTCTTGATCACGAACCATCCCGGCTACGGTGGTTCGCATCTTCCCGATATTACGGTGATCACGCCGGTCTTCGACGAGGAGTCGGAACTCCTGGCCTTCGTCGCCAACCGTGCGCACCACGCCGAGATCGGAGGCATCCGTCCCGGTTCGATGTGCCCGGAGGCCCGGTGCCTCGCCGGGGAGGGGGTGGCAATCCCGCCCCGCAGACTCTTTGAGCGCGGGCGCGACCGCTACCGGGAACTCGAAGCGCTCCTGCGAAGTGGACCGCATCCTTCCCGGGCGGTCGAAGACAACCTCGCGGACATTCGCGCGCAGGTGGCGGCGAACATCCGCGGTGCGAACGCCCTGCGCCGCATGACCGGTGCATTCGGCCGCGATACGGTGACCGGACAGCTCAACGCGATCGCCGCCAGGGGACGCGAAGCTCTGTCCCGGCGGCTGCGCGACGAACCGGCGCGGACACTCCGTGCCGTCGAGTGTCTCGACTCGGGTGCGGAGATCGCTGTGGCGATCGATCTTGCGCCGGACGGGGTACGTATCGATTTTTCAGGGACCAGCGCGGTGCAACCGGACAATCTGAATGCGACCGAGGCGATTGTGCGCAGCGCAGTCATGTATGTCCTGCGTCTATATATCGGAGGCGCACTGCCGCTCAACGAGGGATTGCTCGATGATGTCGCCGTTGCGCTTCCGGAGTGCATGCTCAATCCGGCATTCCCCGGTGACGCTCGGCGGGCGCCCGGTATCGCGGGAGGGAACGTCGAGACCAGCCAGCGACTCGTCGACACCCTCCTCAAGGCCCTCGACCTCGCCGCGTGCAGCCAGGGAACGATGAACAACCTGGTCTTCGGCGACGATGCCTTCAGCTACTACGAAACGATCTGCGGCGGAACCGGGGCGGGGCCCGGATTCGCGGGCGCCGACGCGGTCCACACGCACATGACCAATACCGCGATCACCGACCCGGAGGTGCTCGAATTTCGCTACCCGGTGCGCCTCCGGCGGTTTGCAATCCGCCGGGGTTCGGGAGGGAGGGGCGCCTGGGCAGGCGGGTGCGGCGCGGTCCGGGAAATCGAGTTTTTGCGGCCGCTCGCGGTCTCCCTCCTTACCCAGCATCGCCAGACCGGTCCCTACGGCAAACAGGGCGGAGGAGCGGGCGCACCGGGCCGTCAGATACTCCAACGGAGCAACGGGCGAACCGAAATGCTGGAGAGCAGTGCATCGTTTCAGGTCGCGGCAGGCGACGTGCTGCGGATCGAAACCCCGGGCGGCGGCGGATGGGGGCGGGGGGCGCGGTGCTGCAACCGATCCGGGTAGGGACGGCCGGACCGGACATGGAATGCGTGACTGCAGCCACTCAGGCCGAACACGCGGCATGTGACCCCGAGGATGGGATGGCGCGGGCTCGCCACCCGCGACGCCGCCATCGCTCGGAAGCGTGCGCGGCTCCTCTACCTCACACAATCCCTGCCCGCGCCATCCGGTCACCGGCCCCGGGCCAGGTAGCGCCCAAGGATCACTTCGGACGCCTCAGGCGCATCCGCTCGCCGGCCCGCAGGGTTTTATACGATTGGCCGAGGTGACGGCAGGTGGACTCGAATGCGGCGGGGGAGGCGGTATTGAACCGGAACATTTCATAGTGGCAGGGGATAGCGACCCGTGCGCCGATGGCGTGGGCGAGGCGGGCGGCCTCCGGGCCGTCGAGGTTTCCGGCGACGCGCCGCTCGGGATGGTTCCCGTTGATCGGCAGGAATGCGAGGTCGACGCTAAACGGCTCGAGGGACGGAACCAGGCCGTCGTGCAGGAGGGTGTCGCCGCTGTGGTACAACGTCCATGGTCCGGCCCTGACGACGAACCCGAGGAATCGGCAGCGCCCGGCGTCGTCGCGCTCCACGGCATTGTGGGCTGCGGGAATGCCAGTAACTTCGATTTCTCCGAACGTGGTCGTGGAGCCGGCGTCGAGTCCGATCAAGCGGAATGGAGCGTCTCCAACCCGCTCCTCGACAAGCGACCGAATGGCCTCCGGAAAGACGAGTTCCGCGCCGGGGTTGGTCCGGCCGAGCGGCTGCAGGGTCTCCGGGTCGAGGTGGTCGGTGTGCGGGTGGGATGCGGTGACGACATGGATGCCGCCGAGACTGCCCGGGGCCACCACACGCTCGGTCATCCGCTCGTGGGGTTTGTCGGTCTCCGCATACTTGCGGGTCAGGGAGTCGGAAAGGTATGGGTCGAACAGGATGCGTGTCCCCTGCCACTGGACGAGGAACCCGCTCTGCCCGAGCCACCAAACGTGCAGGGATTCCGGTTCAGAATGCGCTCGTTCGAGGTCCCGCAGGAATGCGTCCCCTTGCTGTGCCGGAATAATCACGACGTGATCCCGCGCTCGCGTTTCACGATCTCCACGCCCTCGACCATGTTGTTCAGTTTCCGCCGCGCGGCCCAGCGCGCGGTCTGACTGAGCCCGCAGTCGGGCGCGAAAACGAGACGCTCCGCCGGCGCGTGCCGGAGGGCGAGGCGGACGCGCTCGGCGATCTCCTCGGGGGATTCAATATAGTAGCTCTTCACGTCCACGATGCCGATCGCCGCGTCCATGCGTTCGACAATCGGTTCAATCGAAGCGATTTCCTTGAATACGGTTGTCGCCATTTCCAAATGCATCTCATCCGCATGAAAATCGAGGAAGTCGGGAAACATCGGGGCGACGGAGCGCTGTCCGACCGCCCGGCCCTTGTAGTTACCAAAGCAGAGGTGCGTGCAGATCCGCGCTTCGCCGACCGCCGGTTCCACGGTGCGGTTGAAAATGTCGACAAACCGCCGTGCGTCCTCGCGATAGGCGTAACAACTCATCGACGGTTCATCGATACAGATCTCCCGGCATCCGGCTTCCACGAGGCCGGTCAGCTCGCGCTGTACGATTGGAAGCAACGCTTCGGAAAGCGCCCAGCGATCCGGGTATTGATTGTTGGGGAGGAGGCGGCCGCTCAAGGTGTACGGACCGGGAACGCTCGCCTTCAACGCGGGGCCGTTTGCAGGAGCGAGCCGCTTCAGGCGATTGTACTCTGCGACCACCCCGAGTCCCCCGGGGGCGCGCAGCTCCCCGGTCACCGCGTGTTTGCCGCGCTGGTCGTGCGCCGGGGGACCGAATCTCCGGCTGGGTGCCGACTCCAGCGCAATCCCCTCCAAAAACCCGTAGAACGACAAATTGAAGTCGAGGCGCGTCTGTTCGCCGTCGGTAATCACATCGAGACCGGCCGCCACCTGATCGTACACCGCGGCAGTCACAGCATCGTCCTGTGCTTCAGCGATGTCGGCCGGACCGAGGTCGGAGAGGTTTTGGCTGACGTACTCCAGCCACCCCGGAAACGGATAGCTGCCGATGACGCTCGTGCGCAGGGGTTGTTCCTTCATTTTGAATCCAGCTGCTTGCAGTTTGACGTCACACTTCGGGAAAAAGGTCACCCGCGATCAATTCGCCTTCGTTCAGGTCGAGTCCGTCGGTGACGACATGATCCGCCCCTGTGTACGTGGTGACGGTGTCGATGTAGATAATCGCCAGGGCAACCCGTGGATCGTCGGTGGCATTGGCGTTTGCCATGTGCGGAGTTCGGCCGTGATGGAAGGTGCAATCGCCGGCCTTCAAAGGAAGCGTCACCTTCGGCAAATACTCGAGATCGGGGGCGAGCGAAAAGAGACTCCGCTTGTCCGTCAACGTCTGCCGCGGTATGTCATCGCGATGTTGGACCCCCGGGATGAAGCTCATGCTCCCGCGGTCCGCGGGAACGTCGACCAGCGCCAGCCAGCACGAGATCGGCCGCGTGGAGTTGGCGTGAGGCCAGTACGGCTGATCCTGATGCCACTCGGTGGCCGCCTCGTTGCGCGGTTCCTTGACGAGGATGTGATCGTGCCACAAGCGCAACGCACCCCCGGCCAGTTGCTTCGCCACTGCGGTAATATTCGGATGGAACACCGCTTCGCGCACCGCCTCATCCGCCCTCCAGGTGTTGACGACCTGCGTGAACACCTGCATCCCGCCCCCCTGGGCGGTGCCGGTCCGGCGGGCCTCGTCGGAGATCGCCCGGCAGCGTTCCCCGATCCGCAATGCGTCCACTCGAGGGACGATTCCCGGCACCTTGACAAATCCGTTGGCCTGATAGTACTCGATATAGTCGTTCGGCAATCGATGGGATTCGGTATAGCGATCGAGGGAATCGGGATGGACTTTCATGGTAATCGAATATACGCAGTTGCGACCGACAATTGGCAAGGATAAACCCGGAGAGCGCCTTCCAAGCGTTTCCGCTTTACTCAGGAATGTCGGTGGGTAGAGTGGCGATGGACCATACGAACAACTCTGAAGGAGAAGAACTATGAGCGACTACAAATTCCTGCATACACGCGTGCGCGTGAGCGATCTCGATCGTTCCGTCGCCTTTTATTGCGAAAATTTCGGGTTTGAGCAGATCAGCCGGAGCGACCGATCCCCAGCCGGGAATCAGATCGTTCACTTGAGGCTCCCAGGGAACGAGCATACGCTGGAACTCACCTATTCCGCAGATTATGATCTCAAGGTCCCCGAGGATCTGATGCACTTTGCCATCGGCGTTCCGGATTTGATTGAATTCTGCGACAAGCTCGAGAAGAAGGGCATTGAGATCTGGCCGGACGGCTGGCGGGAGAAATTCCAGGAGGGCCGCAAGATGGGCTTCGTCGACGATCCGGATGGCTACGAGATCGAATTGCTCGAGCGCAAGCCCGACTGAAGCGAAAATCATGAAATAGAGATCGGGCCTGGGCTCTGTCGCGGCCGTTGCACTGGTTGTGGGAGGATTATACTATGAGCGCTGATACGAAGCGGGTGGAGCACCCAATGAGTCCGTACGCTGCGTGGGGGAATGGACCGCCGAGCGATCCGGAATGGTTCCCGATCATGGTCTGGACCCAGGATCCCGACTTGGCCCCGCAGTACCAGGAGCTCGGCGTCAACACATACTTCGGACTTTGGCAGGGGCCGACCGAGGCGCAACTCGCCACGCTCGCCCGTCACCGGATGAAGGTGATCTGCGCTCAGAACGAGGTCGGACGTGCGAACCTCGATAATCCGGCGATTATCGCGTGGATGCACGGCGACGAGCCGGATAACCGCAAACGGAATACCGGGGAGGCGGTGCCGATCGAGAAGATACTCGGTGATTACGAGCGGATTCGCGGCACGGATCCGACGCGGCCGGTCGTCGTGAACTTCGGACAGGGTACCTCGAACGACCTTTTTCCCGGCAGGGCCATCGACTTGCAGGATTATCCGCAGTACGCGCGCGGAGCCGACATCCTGAGCTACGACGTGTACCCGATCTCAAATATCAAGCTGCCGAACCCCGAAAACGGCTCGATCCTGCGAGAGGAGCATGGCGAATCGCTCCTCTGGTATGTGGCAAAAGGCGTTCGGCGGCTGCAGCGATTCACGGGCTATAGCAAGCCCGTGTGGAATGTTATCGAATGCACGCATATTCACAACCCGAGCGCGAAGGCGACGCCCGCGCAGGTCAAGAGCCAGGTCTGGATGAGTCTGATCGCAGGCAGCCGCGGTATCTGCTGGTTCGTTCACGAGTTCGAGCCGACCCACGACCCGGCTGCTCTGCTGAGCGACCCTGGGATGCGTCAGGCGGTGGGCGAGATCAATCACCAGGTGCTCAGCCTGGCCCGCGTGCTCAATCAGCCCGCCGTCTCAGCCGGGGAGATCGAGGTGACGATCAGCCCGGAAGACCCCGCCGCGCCGATCAGCCACATGGCCCGTACGGTCGACGGCGACCTGTACCTGTTCACCGCGAACCTGACCGACCGTCCGACCCGCGCGACCATTCGCATCCGGCAGCCATTCAACTTCGACGGTAGTGGCCTCATCCCATACCGCCAGGCATCCGGCGAGGCCGATGTTCTCGACGAAGCCCGCACCCTGGTCTTCGCCGCCGGCGAGGGCGTCGACGAATACGCGCCACACGATGTCCACCTTTACCGCCTGCCGTCGCCGTTCGAGGAATGACGCCCGCCCCGGTCATGAGGGGGTTGCGGAGTGTTGGGTGGTGGAGCCGATCGGGATCGAACCGACGACCTCTTGAATGCCATTCAAGCGCTCTTCCAACTGAGCTACGGCCCCATTAGGATGAAAGGGAGAGCAAAATAGCCCCCGGCGGGCGGGTCAATCCTTTTGGTCGGATTTTCCCCTGGTCGTGGGTTTGGATGCCGGGCGAGGCGCTTCGATCGCGACTGGTATGCTGTGTCGGAGGCGGATCGAGGAAACCCCGAGGGGAATAATTCGACGAACGAGCCGTCAGACCGCCACGGAAGCCTCCGGATCGAACGGGGGGATCCACGACGTCATTCACCGGGATTCTCAGGCTCAGCGCTTGGCGCGTGCAGTGCCGGGAGGCGGATAGCGACGAGGAGGGGAAGCAGCAGAAGCACGCCGCCGCATCCATACGCGGCGGCAGAGCCGAACCGCCAGTAGATCAAGGCGGCGGTGATGGGTCCGATGGCGCGGGCCAGGGCACCGGCACCGCGGAGGGACCCAATGGCGCGCCCCTGTTCGTGGTCGGGCGCGTAGAAGCTCACCAGCGTTGCGATGGTCGGCGTCACGAGACCGACGGCAAGCCCCATCCCGGCAAGTCCGAGGAAAAAGAGCGGCTGATCGCGGGAGAGTGCCAGGATAAGCATCGCGGCGGGGCCGGTGACCAAACCGACACCGGCGAGCGTCTTCTCCCCGATTCGGTGGGCGTAGCGGCGAACGACGATTCCCTGGGTCAGGAGCAAGACGACGCCGACAAAGAGAAAGATCCGCACGTTCTCAACCGGTCCGTAACCGAGGCGTTCCATCGCGAGAAATGTGAGGGTGAACTCCATGCCGCTGAAGACGAACAGGAAGAGGAAGTAAACCACCCCGGCGCGCGCGAGCCCGGGGATTGGTTTCCGGAACAGCACTGCAACCGAGCCCCGGACGATGGCGGACGCATCCGGAACGGGGGCGGTTTCGGGAAAGAAACGGCGAACCTGCCAGAGGTTGAGCAGCGAGAGGAGCAGGGCGATCAGTGCGGCAACCGAGAACGGGTTCACGCCGATGGCGCTCGCGCCCGGAAACCATGCCGTCAGGTCGATCAGGGCTCCCGCCGCTCCGAGCGCCGGTCCGATAATGAATCCCAGGCCGAACGCGACTCCGATCAGCGCCATCCCTTTGGCGCGTTCGGCGGGCGTGGTAATGTCCGAGACCGCCGCGGTCGCAACCGCGATGTTGCCGGCCATCAGTCCGGCAAAGAGCCGGGAGAGAATGAGGAGCCAGAATGCTCCGCTGAAGAACCACACGATGTAGCTCAGCGCGGTGCCGGAGATCGTGATGAGAAGGATACGGCGGCGACCGTAGCGGTCGGAGAGGCGCCCCCAAAATGGAGCCGAGAGGAACTGGAGGAGGCTGTAGAGCGATCCGAGGATCCCGCCGAACAGCACGGCCGTGAAGAAAGCGGACCCGGCGTCATCAGCCGCGAACTGTTGAAAAAAGAGGATCGCCACTCCGAGCAGACTCTCGGTTCCCTCGCGCGGGAGGTACCAGGTCAACATCGCGGGTCCCAGCGGAAAGAGGATGGAGAATCCCGCAAGGTCGATAAAAACGGTGAGGCAGACCACGCCCAGAGCACGGCGCGCTTCCTTGCGCATCGGAACGGAGGAACGACGGAGCCCCATTAACTCTTGGAGTAACGGCGCGCAAGGGCTTCGGCGACGTTTGGCGGGACGAATTTCCGGATGCGCTGCGCATCGAATTGTGCGACTTCCTTTACGATGTTCGAGCTTGTGTAGAAGTAATCTTCATTCGGCATGAAGAAAATCGTCTCGAGTGCGGGATCGAGCTCGCGGTTCATCTGGGTCATCTGAAACTCGAACTCGAAATCGGAGACAGCCCTAAGCCCCCGGACAATCGCGATCGCACCGCACTGCCGCGCAAAGTCGACCAGGAGGCCGTCGAACGCGGAGACCTCTGCATTGAGTCCGTTCCCCAAATTCTCCTGAATCAACGCCATCCGTAATTCCGAGCTAAACATGGGCGCTTTCCCACGGTTGGGCGCGACCGCGATGATCACGGTCTCAAAAATGCGGCACGCCCGACGCAGCACATCGAGGTGCCCGTTCGTGACCGGGTCGAAGGTTCCTGGGTATATGGCAACAGACATAAGCGGGATCGCAGATTGTATCGCAGTCTTGCGGTATCGGCGTCCGCGCCGTTTGACAACAACAAAAGACCCTCTTTCTTTTCAGCTTTTCAGTTGAACTCTGGGACCAATCCGTTTTTCTCCGGGTTGCCATGATCCGCCGAATCTGCAGAATCCAGATCTTTTGGGTGTTTCCCTCGAGAAACTCATGAA
Organism: Opitutales bacterium; assembly: GCA_007133065.1. Classification (GTDB taxonomy): domain Bacteria; phylum Verrucomicrobiota; class Verrucomicrobiia; order Opitutales; family Oceanipulchritudinaceae; genus SLNJ01. The sequence goes on along the minus strand of SLNJ01000094.1, from coordinate 31,238 downwards.
TCTGCCGAATGTTATCACGCTGTCGCGGGTCATCTTTCTGGCCGCCATCTTCGTACTGATTTACCAGCGATGGCCGGGCGCCGCGACCATCGCCTTCGTGTGCGCTTTTCTCGGGGCGGTCAGCGACTGGCTCGACGGGTGGCTGGCGCGCCGTTACAACCAGATCTCAAACTTCGGGAAGATCATGGATGCGGCGATCGACAAGATCTTCGTGCTTGGTTTGCTCGGGTTGTTGTTGCACATCGGGCTCCTTCCGATGTGGGGACTTCCGCTATTGGCGTTGATTATTGCCCGGGATCTCGTGATTACGGTGATTCGCGCGGCGGCGGCGCAACAGGGCAAGGTCCTGGCAGCCGACCACTGGGGCAAGCGCAAAACAATCTGGCAGGTGACCTGTATCTGCGTCCTGTTTTTCGTGCCGGTGATCGAGCGCGACCTTGCGGTCCTGCTCCCCGGCCGGTGGGAACTGCTCGCTACGTTCGTCTGGATGAACGGCGTGCTCTACTTCATCCTTTCCTCCGTTCTCGCCATCTACTCAGGCGCTCTCTACCTGATCCGTTACCTGCCACTGCTGCGGCGGAGAAAGAAGGAGGCGTTGTGAATCACCCGGCGTTTCTTTGGGTGACGACCTTGCCGTCCAACGTGGTTCTTGCAGCCGCCACCCTCGGTCCGTTCGGGCATTGGAGAAAGGCGCCCGGGACGATCGGTTCCGCTCTCGGCATTCTGCTGTACACCGTGTTGTTCTATCCGCTCGGGCCGCTGGGCGAGTTACTCCTCTCGCTCTTTCTTGTCTACCTTGCAATCGGGATCTGCGGCGAGGCCGAGAAACGTCTGTGGCGGCAGGACCCCTCCGAGGTCATCCTTGATGAGTTCGTCGCGATTCCCTTTTGCTTTCTCGGATTGAAACAGTTCATGTACCCTGGGAACATGTGGATGTACATGCTTGCGGGGTTCCTTCTCTTTCGATTCTTCGATATTTTGAAGCCGTTTGGGATCAATCGACTGCAGCGCCTCGAGGGCGGCATCGGGATCGTGGCCGACGACATCGCGGCCGCGCTGGCCACCTGTCTCTGTCTGCACCTGCTCGCCGCTTTTGTTTTCCCAGGGTATGCATGATCGCGTTGTGTGCACGTTGCGTCGGCGTCTTTTTCATCCCGCTTCCGTTCGCCGCTCGCCGGCTGGAAATCTCGCTTCCCGCAGGATTGAGTTGTCGCGGGCGCCATCACCTGTAATGTTTTGGTTCAGCATCCATGGTAGAGCAATCAGGAGAAGGGGGAACGAATCACTCCCGCGCGTCAGGCGAACCGGACATTTTGATGTCCGACGAGCGGCTTGGATCCTATCGTATTCGTGAATGCCTGACCCACAACCTGCTGGGCTCGCTCTACTCGGCGGTCTTTGAAGGGAATTCAAGCGGCCCCGAGGACGCGTTGATCTTTTTGCTTACGTCAAAGGTGGCGCAGGATCCGGATTTCGGAGGACGTTTCCAGATGTATTGCGGACGCCTCGAAAAGCTTCGTGGTGAGGCTATCCTGCAATGTATTGCAGGCGAAGAGATCGACGGCCGGTTTTGCATTCGTTACGAAGGGTTTCCCGGCCATACGGTCGACGCATTTCTGAAGGGTGCGGGAGACGATGGCGAAGGGGAGGGAGCAACCATCCAACCGCATCTTCCGGATCCGCAGTGGGTCGAGGCCTTCGCTCGCGCGGTCGCAGGTGCTTTCGATGTCGCCCATGGGGCAGGGTTGCACCACTATGGTTTTCACACATCGAGTGTTCTCGTGGGAGACTCGGATCCGAATCAGATTAAGCTGTGGGGGGTTGGAATCTTTGAGATGATCGGCCAATCCCTGTTCGAGAAAATCGTATCGGCCGGGGTTTCGCCGATCCGTACAGCGAGACATGAGCCGATCGTGACGCCGGTGGACAGTTTGAGTCCTGAGATGCGGAAAGGAGAAAAGACAGACTCGCGCGCCGACATATACTCCCTGGGTAACGTAACCTACCGGCTGTTGACCGGGGATCCCGTCGAACGGGATCTGGTTCCGCCGACGCAAAAGCGATCGGAAGTCCCCGAATTCTGGGACCGGATCCTGGAGCGGTGCCTCGATCCCGATCCGAACCGGCGGTATTCCTCGGTGGTTGCGCTGATGAGAGCCCTGGAGTCCCGCGGGGAGAAAGCGGAACCCGACGGGGAATCGGATGTGCCCGCCGGCAGGGCCGGTCGCCTCGCCGGGATTCCGATCCCGGCAGCCCTCCAGCGCCGTATGTCGGCGCGCGCAGTGGTTCTCGTGCGATTGGCGATGCTGGGGGCGTTTGGGGTCTTTGTGATCGGGCTGGGGAGTTTTAGTTATCGGATGATCATGGGGGTGGCTGAGACAGAGCGAGAAACCGTTGTCATCCGGCGGGTGAATGTGGCTGAAGAAGCGGGATTTGTACTGGAAACAGATCCCGCGCGCGCGGAGGTGATCATCAGCGGACCCGCCCAGGAGCGGTTCTACGTGCAGAATGGAATCCTACTGGTCGATCTCGATCCGGGGGACTACCGGCTGACGGTGCGCTCGCCCCTCCACCATCCCTCGACGGCATCGATTTCGGTGACCGATGAACCGCAGGAGATACGGGTGCGCCTCCGGCCGGCCTGGGCGAAACTCGTGTTGCGGACGCTCCCGGGATCGCGTTTGTACGCGGGGACCGGAGAAGCGCCTGCTTTTGTTGACGAAGTGCCGGACGCGGGCGTGCTAACCCTTGATGAACGCCTGTTTGCTACCGAATACGCATTCTCTGTTATGCGGGAGGGATATGTGAGTGCGGTGCTCGAACCGGTTGGCCTCGACTCGGACGCCACCACGGAGTTGGAGGTCGAACTCGAGCCGATTTCGGGAGTGGTAACAGTTCGATCCGAGCCGGAGGGCGCGACAGTGTTCCTGGACGGCGTCGACATGGGAGTGACTCCCTTGGAGTTGAAAGACCTTCCCGTCGGGGAGGAGTTGGATTTCACCGTGGGTCTTGCCGGGTATCGGACTCTGAGCGAAACGATTGCACTGGAGCCCGGTGGTCGGGAATCGCTCGACTTTGGGAGGCTCGATCTCAAGCGTGGGGGGGTCGCCCTGCACGTGCGAACGAAGCGGGGGCCGTTCTCCAACAAGGAGCTTGGCCGCGTGACCATCGTGGTGGATGATGAGGTGTTGCCCGATGGAGGTACGGCTCGACTCGATCTGCCCGCTGGAGAGCGCAGGATCCGGGTGGCACACCCGGACTTCCATCCGTTCGAGCAAACGATCCGGGTCGACGATGGGGCGACCGGCAGCGTCGATGTGACATTGGAACCCCGGGCGGCCCGGCTCGCCCTGGCGTTTCCAGATGGATTCAACAGTCCGTATGCGTTGCGGGTCGACGGGTCGTCCGTGCGGGGCCGGGATGGAGTTTATCCGGTACCGGTCTGGCGGAAGGTGGAGCTGGAACTCCGCGTTCGCGATCACTTCCCGATCGAGAAAACGGTCGAGCTGGATCCGAACGAAAGATCCACGTGGACGGTCGAGCCCGAACGGATTCCGGCACCGGTTGCAGGGGATTCGTGGACCCCGCCGGAGTTTGATTACTCGTTTGCCTGGATCCCGGCCGGTTCGTTCCGCATGGGCAGCCCCATGGAGGAATTGGCGCGGGCGCCCAATGAAGGGGACAGCCGCGGTCGACCGATTTCGGTGACGTTGAGCCGGGGTTTCTGGATGGGGATGGTGCCGGTCTCACAGAGACTATATCAACAGATCATGGGCGAGAATCCGAGCGGGTTTCCAGGAATGGACCATCCGGTGGAGAGTGTGAGCTGGATGTCGGCGCGGGAATTTGCTCGCCGCCTCAACGAGCGCGAAAAGGAAGCGAATCGCATCCCGGAGGGGTATGAATACCGGCTTCCGACGGAAGTCGAGTGGGAGTACGCCGCGCGTGCCGGATCGGACATGCCGTTCAGCTGGGGAGATGATGCCACTCCGGAGCAGGGCAACTTCCGTGGCAGCTATCCCAGGGAGGCGCGCGGTGGCGAGGTTGAGACGATCGACCGATATGGAACGAGTCCGGTCGGCGCCTACGAGCCGAACGCGTGGGGATTGCATGACGTGCACGGAAACCTCTGGGAATGGTGTATCAACCCTTTCCACGAACGCTACCCCTCGGGTGATCACACCGATGACCTCGGGCTCGCGGACTCGGGCTACCGGCCCGTCCGCGGCGGGAGCTGGGAGGATTTCGCACATCGCTGTCGTTCGGCCGCGCGCGATCGCAAGCGCCCCGGATTTACCGGAAGGTCGGTTGGATTCCGCATTGCATTGGCGCCGTTGTACACCGGAGAGTGAGGATGATCAGGATCGCGACGCTGTTCATCCTGGTTGTTATGCAGCACGGCTGTGTTTGGCATGTGACGCCACCGGCGGCACCGGAGGAGCCGCAGGTGGTTTTCATCAGTGAATACGGCCGGCACACGCGGGTGGCGTTGCCCGCGGAGGGTCGCGAAAGCCTGATCGAGTATGGATTCGGAGATTGGCGCTTCTACGCGCTGGAAGAGCGCGGCATCGTCAGCGGTCTGCGGGCTCTATTTTTTTCGAACGCCTCTGCGCTCTCCCGGCGTCAACTCCCGTGGACCACGCAGGCTGAAGCGTTTCAGCAGATTGCCGGTACGGTGCGCTCCGAACGGATTCTCGTGGAACGGCAGCGCGTCGACAGCTTGCGGGAGCGCCTTGAGTTACGCTGGCATGCCCTCGATACGGAAATGGTTGTGAGGGATTGGGAGAACCTGACCCTTGCGAAAGTCGACGATCCGTATCACCTCTTTCATAACTCCAATCACCAGACCGCAGCGTGGCTCCGTGAATTAGGTGTCAGCGTTGATGGAATCACAATCTGGAGCCGCTTCAGCGTGCGACAGAGCGAAAATGAGGGGGAAGAGTGAGGGTGGATCGTCGAGGCCTGATCAAAAGGTGCCGGGAGTTTTAAAGTCTCCAGACTAGCTTCCCGGCTTCTGTACCGGGATCGCCGCGAGTTCTTCGGGAACCTGATCCGGCGGGTAGGTCGGGAAGCTGAGCTCGAGCAGGGAAACATAGGGCACCGGAAACGCGGCTTGGCCTTCGCTGCGATCGACGAGCAGCGCCACCCCGACTGCCACGCCGCCGTGTTCGGCGACGATATCGAGCGTCTCGTTGACGCGCCCTCCTCGTGTGATGACGTCTTCGACTACCAGGATGCGCTCTTCCGGATGAATCTGAAAGTTGCGTCGCAGCGCCAGCTCGCCATTCACCTTCTCGACGAACAGGTAGCGGGAGCCGGATTGTCGCGCGACCTCCTGCCCGATCACCAGTCCCCCCATTGCCGGCGCCAGCACCGTGCTGAAATCCCAGTCGACGGGAAGCCTGGTACGCAGGAGCTCGGCGAGCCGCGTCACGTGATCGAGGCGCTCGCACACGCGAGCGCACTGGAAGAAACAGGGGCTGTGTAATCCGGAACGGAGAACAAAGTGCCCCTCCAGGAGGGCTCCTGTTTGCTTGAAAATCCGGAAAACTTCTTCATCACCGCTCATATGAGTGCAAACGTATACGACATTCGCTCGGGTTGTCATTCTCGAAATCTCCGGATTGTCGCGGGTTTGCCGATGGTGCTGGTTTATGCGCTGCCTGCCTGCTGCGCCTTGCTGGCCGGGGCTGTACTGGCGGGGGGAGCATCGCCGGCGGGGGAGGAAACGATCGAGCTTGAACCCTATACGGTGACGGTGGCCCGAAGTGTGGATCACGCCGTAGCGCTGCCTCTTGGCGGGATGGTCTACGGAGCGCGTGAAATGGCGGCTCGGGAAGCGCTCATGGTCGATGATCTGCTGCGCGATACACCGGGATTCAGTCTGTTTCGCAGAACGAGCAGCCGCGTGGCCCATCCGACGACACAGGGAGCCACGCTGCGCGGAGTGGGACCCTCCGGCGCCGGACGGGCGCTGGTGCTACTCGACGGGGTCCCGTTAAACGATGCTTTTGGCGGGTGGGTGCACTGGGGACGGCTCGGCCTGGCCGACCTGGATCGGATCGAGGTTGTGCGGGGCGGCGGCTCTTCGAACTGGGGGAGTGGCGCGCTCGGTGGCGTCATCCACATGATCACCCGACCGGTCGATCCGGATGGGGAGATTCTGCGCGCGGGCGTGCAGCGTGGCGAACGCGGCACGCAGCGCTTTCGCGTCGCTGCAACCGTGCCGGGAGAGGATTGGGGGGTTGAGATCGGCGCCCGTCATTTCGAAACGGATGGTTTCATTCGGGTGACTTCCGAATTTGCCGGGGAGGTCGACATCCCCGCCACAAGCCGGCACCAGGTGATTCGGGGACGGGCCGACTGGGCAGCCGCTCCTGGCACCGAGGTGTTTCTGCGCAGCTCGCTGTTCACCGAACAGCGTGGCAATGGGACTGAGTTGACCGGGAACCGAACGCGGGCAGCGCGCGTTCACACCGGACTGCGACACGATACCGGAATCATAGCATGGCAGGCGGACGCATTCGCCGATCGCACGATCTATTCCAGCACCTTTTCATCGGTTTCCGAAGATCGTTCCAGTGAGTCACTCGCTCTCGACCAATTCCGTGTCCCGGCGCACTCCGGCGGGTTCGCGTTCGTTGCGTCCGGCGGTCTGGGAGATCACGGTTCGTGGGCTCTCGGGAGTGACTGGCGTCAGGTTCGCGGCGAGACGCGCGAGTGGGTGGTATTCCCCGACAGAATTCGTATCGCGGGTGGGCGCCAGCGCAACGCCGGGGCATTCGGAGATCTGGTCTACAGGTGGGGAGCGTTTGAACTCAGCGGGGCCCTTCGGATCGATGGCTGGGAGGACGATCGTGGATCGCTGACCGTGAGCGATCGGGAGACCGGCGAGCCGATAGAATCCGAGGAGTACGACCGGGTCCGGGAGAAGCACCTGAGTCCACGAGTCGGGGCGCGGTGGCAACCGGGCGAGCGGTTGACCGTGCGGTCCGCCGCCTACGGCGGATTTCGAATGCCGACGTTGAACGAGCGCTACCGACCGTTCCAGGTCGGATCGGATCGCACATTCGCCAATGCTGCGTTGCGCGGTGAGCGGTTGCGGGGTGTCGAGGCCGGGGCGGATTTCGAACCGAACCGGAGAACCCGCCTCACCGTAACCACGTTCCACTCGGAACTGCGCGAAGCGATCGCGAATGTATCGATCGGACCGAATCCAATCGGCGGCGAGGATCGTCAGCGACGGAACCTCGCTGTGCTGGAAAATCAAGGGATCGAGTTGGAAGGGCGCCGTCAGCTCAGCGCGTCGCTGCTGCTCTCAATCGCCTATGCGTGGATCGATGCGCGGATCCGTCGCGCGCCCGAATCCACGGAGCTCGAGGGGAACCGAACGCCCCAGAGCGCTCGGCACGGGGCAAGCGCGCAGATGCGGTGGCAGGTCAGCGATCCGACCCTCCTTGTCCTGGCGGGGCGGTACCAGGGGCCTGTCTTCGAGGACGATCAAAACACGCGCCGCCTCGGCGGTTACACCGTCATCGACCTGCATCTCCGGCACCGGCTGGGCGAACGGGCAGGGGAGTTCTTTGTATCGATCGAAAACCTACTCGATCGGCACTACCTCGATGGCTGGACCGGCGATCGATTGCAGACGCGGGGCAGCCCCCGTTGGCTCAACGCCGGGTGGTCGGGCCGGTTCTGATTCCATTGACTCTACAACGACGTCACGCCGGGACAAACCTGAGTGCAGCCGAGTTGATGCAATACCGGAGCCCTTTCGGGCCGGGTCCGTCCGGAAAAACATGCCCGAGATGGGAGTGGCAATGGGAGCAGTGCACTTCGGTCCGGATCATGCCATGGCTTTCATCGACTTCGGTGGCGAGGTTATCCGTGAATCCCGGTGCGTGGAAACTGGGCCACCCCGTTCCGGAGTCGAACTTATCCTCGCTTAGAAAAAGCGGGCGGTCGCAACCGATGCAGTGGTAGGTCCCCGTTTTCTTATGATCCCAGTACTCGTTCTGGAACGGCGGCTCCGTGCCCTGTTCGCGGGCGACGTGGTATTGCAGGGGAGTCAGCGCGGATCGCCACTCCTCCTCGGTGCGTACGAATGCAGCCTCGCCCCCGATCGCAGCGTGTGAACTGAGCCCGCATGCTCCGGGTGGGGGACGTCGATCGGGATTTCGCTCAACCATTCGGCAACAATACGGGGAGCACCGTACGGTTCAATTGAAAGACCGGCCGCACCCGCAGGTCGATTGCGCGTTCGGATTCCGAATCTCGAATCCCTTGCCGTGCAATCCATCGTCGAACTCGACCACGGAACCCTGCAATCGCTCCAGGCTCTTCGGATCGATCACGAATTCGACGCCGCCGCTCTCGAGCCGTTGATCGCCCGCTTTCGGGGAGTCGAAGGACATCCCATACTCGTAGCCGGAACACCCGCCCGCGGTTACGAAAATCCGCAACAACTGATCGGGCGCAGACCGCTCCTGCTGCATCTCCCGTACGCGCCGGACTGCGCTTTCGCTGAATTCGATCATGATCCGAAGTTGCACGAATCCCGGGCCAATGTCAAACACGGCGCACCGAATCCGCAAGAGGCGAAATCCCCTTGCGTATCCCATGCGAATCGAGCCATGATTGCAGAAGATGCCTCCCGGCCGAAACATTTCAGGACGAATCGACTACGAGCTTCTGCGTCCGATCGCCGAAGGGGGAATGGGCGTGGTTTATGAGGCGCGGCAGAAGGGGGTTGGCGGATTCGACAAGATCGTCGCCATCAAGATCATCCGAGAGGAGTATTCGGCGATTCCCGAGTTTCGCAACAACTTCGTGGGAGAGGCCCGCCTTGTCTCCGACCTCATCCATACCTGCATCGTGCAGACCTACCACCTCGGCGAGGCCGGTAACCAATACTTCATTGTCATGGAGTTCGTCAACGGGGTGAACCTCGAGGAGTTCATCCTCCAGCATCGCTACCTCGGCATTCCGATCCCTCTGGAAATGGCGGTCTTCGTTATCTCACGGATTTGTCGGGGCCTCGCCTACGCGCACGCCAAGCGCGATCGCAACGATCAGCTGTTGAACATCGTTCACCGTGACGTCAACCCGCGCAACATTATGTTGAGTTACGAGGGTGACGTGAAGGTGACCGACTTTGGAATCGCAAAGGCACTCAACCTGATGTACAACAAAGAAGGCGAGGTGATCGCCGGCAAAGATGAATACCTCTCTCCCGAACAGGCGCGGCGTGAGGTTACCGATGCCCGCGCCGATCTCTTCTGCTGCGGGATTATCTTGAACGAATTGATTCTTGGTGAGAACATCTTTGAAGCAACGGAACCGGAAAAAACACGGAAGAGAATCCTGGAAATGGATCTCCCGGATTTCCGGACGTTACGCGACGAAGTCGACGACGATCTCGATGAAATGCTTCGGAAAGCACTGGAACGCGACCGCGACAAACGCTTTCAAACCGCAGGCGAGATGCTCCACGCTCTCGAAGTTTACCTCTACAGTGACCATTACGGCCCCACCACCGAAAAGCTGGCCGCATACCTCGCGGAGGTATTCGCTCCCGGACAAACGTTCTGGGAGGATTCACGCTACGCCGAGTACGCCGGCTCCCGCTCGTATCCCCGCACCGATGGCTGATTCCCATGAGTGTGCAATCCTTTCAACAGCTTCAAAAGCAGACGCAGACGCTTGCGCTCGCGCCACAATTGCGGCAATCGCTGAAGATCCTTCAGGTGCCGACGATCGATCTGCGCAACGTCATTCTCGAGGAGCTCCAGAACAATCCGACACTGGAAGAGCTTCCCATGGACGGTGTGAGCCTCGAATCGAGCCGGGAGGATGACGGCGCCGAGGAATCGGGAGAGGAAGGGCAGAATGGCCGCGAGGAACTGATGTTTGACGATTCGGACTTCACGGTACTCAACCAGATGAAAGAGGACTGGCGGGAGCAGTTCTCCGAGGAGGCGCAACAGAATCCCTATACGCCTGACGACGACGAACGTCGCCGGCACTTTTTCGATTCGTTGACGAGCGAGGCCTCGCTCGAGGATCACCTCATGCGCCAGGCAAAGCTGACAGATATCTCGCCCGGCGCACTCAGCGCCATGGAGTACCTCGTGGGCAGCCTGGACGAGCACGGATTCCTGACCACGAGCCTCTCGGATATCGCGCTGGCTTCCGGATTGGCCCTTGAGGATCTTCAGGAGGCGCATGGCTGCCTGAAGACGCTCGAACCGGCCGGTATCGGCGCGGAGGACTTAAGGGAGTGTCTCATTCTGCAATTGCGGCAGCAGCCGCAAAACACCAATCTGGCCGAGCGAATAATCTGCGATCACTTCGACCTGTTGCTGCGCCGCAGGATTCCGGAGATTGCGCGTCGCACCGGCGCCGGCAACGATGAGGTCCTGAAAGCAGTCGAGGAGATCGCATCCCTCGACCCGGCGCCGGGACGCCAGTTCAACGCGGACAGCAACCAGGTCGTCGTACCGGATGTCACTGTGTTCAAGGAGGACGGGGAGTGGCAGGTGCATCTGAACAACGAGTACATCCCAAGGCTCAGACTGTCGGATACGTACAAACGGATGATCGCACAGGGCCGGATTTCCGGGAAGGAACGGGAGTATATCCGGACCCAGTTCCGCAATGGACGATTTCTTATCAGCGCGATTGAACAGCGCCAGCAGACGATTGAACGGATCACCCGGGAATTGCTCGCGTTTCAGCGTGATTTCTTCGAGCACGGCGTATCTGAACTCCGCCCGCTGACGATGAACGAGATCGCCGAATCCGTGGGCGTTCACGAGACCACGGTGTCGCGCGCGATCGCTAGCAAGTATATCGACACCCCGCACGGTGTATTCCCGTTCAAGTACTTCTTTACGCCCGGATATCAGGGAGGCGACGGCAAATCGCACTCCAACACCTCAGTTAAGGATATAATCGCCCGGATCGTCGAGAACGAGAATCCGGAGAAACCGTGCAGCGATCAGCAGATCGTCAACATCCTGAAGGAGCGCGGCATTAAGATCGCCCGCCGGACTGTCGCCAAATACCGCGAGGAGCTCGGAATCTTGCCGACCAATCTGCGACGGCAGTACCATTGATCCGCCGGCAGGACTGCCGGCTTCGCGCACGACGGATAGATACCGCGGGCAGCGCGACTCGTTCTGAAATGCAGCGCCCCTCGCAGGCGGCGCTGCATTTGTGCGGAACCGAAGGTGTGATCTGCGCAAACGTGCGTGCCTCAAACCGCGTTACGCGGACGCTCCGCCAGAAATCGCAAAGCGGCGGCGTAGCCTTCGAACCCGAGACCCGTGATCACGGCAACTGCAGCGCGCGCGGTCAACGAGGTGTGCCGAAACGCTTCCCGGCCGTAGATGTTGGACAGGTGGACTTCGACGACCGGCACTCCGCTCCCCTGCACGGCATCGAGCAGGGCGACACTGGTGTGGGTGAAAGCGCCCGGGTTGAATACAATCCCGGCGACGCCGGCATCCGCCCATGTGGAGATCCGATCGATCAACGCTCCCTCGTGATTGGACTGGTAGAATTCCGGCCGGACTCCGAGAGGCCTGGCGGCCACGCGGACAAGCTCCTCCAAATCCGCCAGAGTGGCGGTGCCGTAAATCTCGGGTTCGCGTTGTCCGAGCCGATCCAGGTTCGGGCCGTTAAGGATACCGATTGTACTCATTGGGTCCCTTTCGATGTTCAGAGGGGACAATTCGTTTCAATGAAACTCCATGGAAGGTCAACCTTTTCGGACAGCTCCTTCGCGAGGGCGCACACGCCGAAGATCTCGGTGGCGTAGTGGCCGCAGCAGTAGAGGTTCAGCTCCTCCTCCTCGGCCACGTTGTAGTGATGTTGCTTCAACTCGCCGGTAATGAGGGTATCAACCCCTTCCCGGCGCAGTTCAGGAACCGCGGCTGCCCCGCTGCCGGTGAGTACCGCGACCCGCCCCGGGTTTTTGGAGCCCCACTCGATTGCGGTCACTGCCCGGAAGTGCCGCTGCAGTTCCGTCCGCAGCGTCTTGCGCGACATCAAATTGCCGGCGATCAGTCCGATTGGCACGCCTTCGACAGGCAAAAACCACGATTCCGGTTCCAGCCCGAGTAACCGTGCCACACAGATATTGTTCCCAAGCTCCGAATGACAATCGAGAGGAAGATGAGACGAATAGACCGCACAGTTCCCGTCCAGCAAGATCTTGATTTTCTGACGATTCGCTCCGGTCAGCGGAAAGGGCGGATCCCAAAACAAACCGTGGTGGACGATGAGAAAGTCAACCCCTGCTGCGACCGCGGCCTCAAAGGGACGCACGCCGGCGTCGACTGCCGCACCAATCCGGGTCACCCGGCCGTCGTTGGCCACCTGCAAGCCGTTGCGCGCTCCCGCGAAGTCGGTGATCGCGTCGCGACGAACCCGTTCGTCGCAATAGGAGACTAAATCGACAAGGTTGACCATGCTTGTGGTCTACGCGAAAATACCATGCCGGCACAACGGAATTCAGAGGGTGCTCCCTCCTTTCTCCCGTGCATTGGAACACCATTTTCGGCTTGCGCAGGCCCTTCCCATCCTTGAAGTGGAGGGCGGACATGCCTGTTTCCACGCGCCATGCAATCGTCGCCATTATCGTTCTGAGCGTAGTGATCAATGCCTTTCTCTTCTGGTTGATATACTTCCACACCGGGGGCGCTGATCCGCAAGAGGGACGCTTCGCGTGGATCCCCGCGATGAACGCCGGGTTCAATGCGCTGAGCGCGATCTTCGTCGTGAGCGGACTGGTGTTCATCCATAGCGGTCGCCGCCGGGAGCACGGGTTGATGATGCTCTGCGCCACCGTCGCATCGGCAGCCTTCCTCGCGGGCTACATCGTTTACCACAGCCTCCATGGGGACACGCCGTTCCTCGCCGGCGGGTGGATCCGTCCGGTCTATTTCACGATCCTGATTACACACATCGTGTTCTCGATCCTGGTGGTTCCGCTTGTCCTGAGCACCCTGTTATGTGCGGCGACGCGCCGGTGGCAGCAACACAGGGCGATTGCCCGCTGGACCTATCCCGTATGGCTCTATGTCTCGGTCACCGGAGTCCTGGTCTTCCTGTTCCTGAGGTTGTTCAACGTCGACGCGGGGGCGTGACCCTGTGCACGCGCGGTTCCGGTCCGGATCCTTGATACGCATTGCGCCGTCAGGCTTGCTTTTTATTCCGGCCTGCCCTGAGCATGTTGCAGAGCGGGGCGGGCGGGATCGGGCTTCACCGTGGCGCGAGCCCTTTCCGGGGCAGCGTGCAGCCACTCGCAGTCGTTATTACGATTCGAGGTTGAACTTCTCGCGGTACTCCGGGATCGAGTTCATCGGCGGGCGTTCCTCCTCAATGATCTCCCGGGTCACCTGCTCGTAGTCTTTGCCTTCCGCCTGGAACTGGCGGAAGATGTTGCTCATCTCCGGAAGCTGCCCGACCATTTCAAACGATTCCAGGCGTCTCAGAAAGGTCTGGAGGATCCCGAACGACATCTTCCCGAGGTCGAGCGTGGTCTGGTTGCGGTGAATTCGCTGGTCGAGGTCGGTCTGACCGAAGGCCTCCAGCCCGTATTTTCTATACACGTCCAGGATGTGCGAGGTCTCGACACCGTAGCCGATGGGGAAGGGGACCTCTTCGAGCACCGGCCGTCGGACGGCGTACTCGCCGGACAATGGCTGAATCAACGCGGTAAGCTCCGGAAAAAACAGCGAAAAGAGAGGCCGTACCAGAATCTCGGTGACACGCCCGCCGCCGGAGGGGCGGATTCCCTGGGAAAACGCCAGCGGCCGATCGTAGAAGGCTTTGACGTAATGAATGGAGTCGTTATAGATCAGCGGGGCGACCAGGCCGGTGACGAAGCGTGTATGGATATTCTTGATGTCTGCATCCACGTAGCAGATCACGTCCCCGTTCAACTGGTAAATCGCTTTCCACAGATTCTCGCCCTTGCCGCTTTTGAATCCCTGGGATGGAAGGATTTCCCCGGAAAGGTAGACATCGGCACCGTACGAGGTGGCGATCTCGCGTGTGTCGTCCTCCGACCCCGAATCAATCACGGCGATCTCATCGATCAGCGGATAGCGGTCCATTAGCTCCGACTTGAAGATTACAATCTCCTTGCCGATGGTCTTTGCCTCGTTGAGCGTGGGTATGCACAAGGATATCGTAATACCCTTCTCCTCCTTCACCTTTATCAAATGGAGGATATCCCAGAACGTCCCATGGTGGAAGGTATTGGTCTCAAGCCACGTATCAATCGTCTTCATCGCAGAGTCCTCCGTCGATGGCCTGGAGCATCGCCACGATCTGGGCGAGTCCTGAGAAAATCGGATCGATCAAAACCGACTCGTTCAATTCGTGCCGGTTGTCGCCCTTGCTGACTCCCAGCGTCAGGCTCGAAATACCTGCATCGAGCAGGACGCTGAGTTCGCTCGTGCTGGGCGCGATCTTCGGCTGCAGATTCAGCTGTCCCATGATCTTGCGAGCGGTTTTCACGAGCGGATGGTGGAACCCGATCCCCCCCGGCTTCCGCCTGGCGATTCGCGTGAATGTGGCGTTCGCGTCACGCTCCGCATTCACCTCCTCGATGATTTCTTCGATCTGTTCCTGTATCCGCGAAACCATGCCCGCCTGTTCGCTGCGCACTTCGAATCGGAGTTGCGCCTTGCGGGGCGAGATGTTGTAGGCGGTGCCGGTGATGATCGACCCGAGGACAATCGAGGTCTTCGGGTGTTGCGGGGTCGGGATCGCGAGGATTCGGCTGAGGATCCGGTGGATGTGGACGAGCGAACCCGTGGCTTCGCCTTGTTTCCAGTCCGTTGCTTCGGGGGCTCGGACCGTAATCTCCCCCCGCATCATCCCGATGCAGGAGTAGCTGAGACGGCCGAGATGGAGCCCTTCGATGCAGAGCGCCGCGGCGATCGGCAATTTCGCGTTTTCAATAAAAAAGCGCAGCCCCTCAAGGTCTCCTTTGCCCATGCTCCGGGTCGCGCCCAGCAGGACCAGATTGTTCTGCAGACGAATGCCCAGGTGATCCAGGATCGCCGGGAGCGATGCAATCACCGCCAGCCCGAGGCTGTTGTCGGCGATCCCGGGACCGACGAGGGCGTCGGTTCCTACGGAAACAGAATGGTCGACGTTCGCGGACCAAATCGTATCCACATGCGCGGCGACGAGAATGTTCTTGCGTTCGCGTTCCGGAAGGGAGCCGGGCAACACGGCAGTGGCATTCTCCTTCTCGTCGGTGGAAATGTTGTTGAGATCGCTTTCTGTAAAACGATCGCAGAGAAAACGAACGCGTTGCGCCTCCTCGAAGGTCGGGGCCGGAATCTCACCCGCCATGATGGCGTTCGCCAGAACTATCTCGCGGAGTTCCCGCAACCGCTCCCGATATCCCGGCACCGCGGAGAGGATGTCGTCTAAATCGGATTGGCGCTGCATACAAGCGATAAGGTTTGCGACATTTCATCGCCGCGACAAGGCTGAAAAGTTCCGGCCACGTCGATCCCGCTCACCTGTCGCCGGAGCGCATCCTCTCCAACAGGCTCCCGGCCCGGTCGCGCAGATCCTCGGATTCGGAATCGTCGTCGCCACCGAGGAGTCCGCGGGCCTCGTCGAGGAGACGCTGCTGTCCGGCTCCCGCAAGAGCATCGCGCAGCGCGTCGGGCGGCACCCGCACCCGCGGGTTGTCCATCGGTCCGGTCAGTTCGATCGGAACCTCCAGGCGGTCGACCTGGGTCGTGCCAGCACCGGGGAGCACGACCGTTGTCTGATGGAATCGCGCATGTAGAGGAAGCTGCAGCGCCGCCGGCTCGAAGCTTCCGATCAACTCGAGATCGAAGCGGCCGCCCTGCAGCGGGAAGTCCTCGGCCGCGATGAGTTCGGACCGGATCGCGTCCCAGTCCATCCCAGTCAGCCGGAAATCAATCCGGTTGCCGCTCGGTTCCCGGGCGCTCGTGCCCATGATCAGGTCGAGGGAAATGGCCTCGTCACGCGACCGCACCGAGATCTCCGAAGCCTCTTCCAAAAGCGCGGGTTGCGTCGAGAGGTGGCGTCCCTCCACATCGAGCAGCCGGCCGGGAAGCTGCGCCAGTTCGACGCCGCCGGCGCGGAACTGCCGCACCGTGACGCGCGGTTTTCCCGTCACAAGGTGGTCCGCCCGGACGGAGGAATAGCCGAGCGCGTCGGCACGCTGGTGCAGGCGTTCCGCGAGCGTCACGCGTTCGGGGTCGGGATCGGCTTCGTCGGCCGGGGTCGGCGGCGAGATGCGTTCGATCCACTGGCGCGCGGTGGAGAGTCTCCGCTTCCACATGGCAGCGGCTGCGAGATAGTCCTCCAGCCCGGTCACGTCCGGTTCAGGGGGCGCGGGGCGGGGAGCTGGTCCGACGAGTGAGCCGGGGATCCGTCGCTCCGAGCCGCTGCGCCCCTCCTCGACAACCACGGAATCGAGTTCGAACTTCTTCCGTAGCAGGCTGGCCGTACTGATGTCGAGGATGATGCTTCCCGCCTGGAATACATTCGTGTCCAGGGCTTCGGGATCGGCCATCGCAAGCCCGTGGATCCGGAACACACCGGCCGGGAGATTCAGCTCAGTAGAATCGATATCCACCGTAGCACCGTTGAGTCGTTCGAGGCCGCCGCGCAACTGAGCCGTGAGGATGTAGTCCTGAAAGAAGAGCGTCAGAACCGCCAGGAATGCAACGGTCACCGCGACGAGCGCCAGTCCGATGGTCCGAAACGGTTTCCCCTTGCGCATTTCCGCCAGTTCTGCGTACGAGGCCTTGCCTTTGATGCCACCGATCAGCAGCCATGCGGGAAGCTTGATGTACCATTTCCCGGTCCACTTCTCGAAGGACTCCGGTCGACTCTCCCACTGCGCGAGGGCGCGCCGGATCGTGCGCACGAAGCGAACCATCCCGTACCCGGCGCCGCCGCCGAAGATCAGTCCAAGCAATAGACCACCGGTTGCCACGTAGTTTTCGAATCCAAACCAGGCGAAGACCGGGGCGTTGATCAAGGTCTGGAACAACCCGGTGGCAGGGCCGTCGAGCAGCATGCGGCCCGTGTGGAAACTCACCGGCAGGAGGACCAGGGCGAGCAAGCCCGAGACCAGGAGCGTGACCCCGGCCAGGAAAAGGTTGGCGTTGAGCACAACCAAGAGGGAAAGAAAGGCCAGGTAGAGTCCAGGAGCCTCGCCGAATCCGGGAAGGAATCCGATGAGCGCTCCAAGGATGCAGGCGGAATAGATGTGGAAAGGCGCGACGTTGCCGCGAATCAGCTTTCCGATTTTTCGTGCTATCATAATCGGGGTATCGGGTCGATGCTTCGATTCGTTTAAAAGATTGCGATCAGGGATTCTTACGGTAGTCGATTCCCGCGGATTGGCAACTCCGGAACTGTGGGAGCGAAAGCGAAAGGGTAGGGCGGAGCATTTGCTTCGCGTCCATGCCGGCAGACTTCCGGAATAATCATTCCACGCGGCCCCTCTTAATGCTTGAATCCTTGAATCTCAAAAGGAACGAATCCATGAAACATTTGATTGCCCTGATCGCGATCCTTGTGGCGATCGCCGTAGCGAGCGTCGTCATGCAACCCGCCAAGGCCAACGTGCCATGGCGCACCGACTATGAACAGGCCAGAAACGACGCCGTTCGGGATGATCAGTTCGTCCTTCTCAACTTCACCGGATCGGACTGGTGTCAACCGTGCATGATGCTCGACCGCGAGATATTCAGCGAGGAATGGTTCGCGCAATTCGTCGAGGGGCGGGCGGCCTTGGTAAAACTCGATTTCCCTCGCCACAAGGAGCAGAGCGACGCGGAACGCGAGCGGAACGAGGCGCTCGCCCGCGAGTACCAGATCGAGGGTTTTCCTTCAATCATCATCCTCGACCCCGAGGGCGACGAAGTGGCACGGCAGACCGGCTTTCAACCGGGCGCGGCGGACGATTACAGGGACTGGCTTCAGGGAGCGATGTCCAGGTGATCCCGTTTCAATCGCTCCGATTCGACGCATCGGCGTTCCTCTGGCGCTTCCGCTCCAGTATGCGCCGCACCAGGTAGAAGAGTAAGCCGACCAGAACGAGGACGATCACCGCGGGTACCGCGTCACGGAAATCCCGGTCGACGACCGACTCGCCGAGCAGAATGAACGCGCCGGCGTAAACCATGGTGACACTCCATGCGACTCCCATGTAGAGCCAGAAACCAATCCCGCTCATAGCCATGATGTAGTTTTTCACGACGGTGGGAAGCCCCGGGGCGAATTTTATAAGCAGGGCGATTCGAATTGCTTTCCCGCGCTCCGGAGTCGGAATGGTATAGCCGAATCGCGCCAGGATGCGTTCGAGCCAGACCCGCAGCCAGCTCTGCGCGATAAACCAGCAAAGCAGGTTGCTGGATGCCACGCCGACAGCGCTTCCCACAAACGCGACCCATGGGTTGAACACCGCTCCCGCGAGAACGAAAAAAGGCGTGGTGGGCACCGCGAAAGCAGGAAGCACGCAGAGCAGTCCAAAAAACACAAACGGATTCGCGGTCGCTTTCCATTCCGCGAATGCCTCCCGATCCCAATAGTGGAGCACGAGCAGGACGATAGCCACGATTGCGACGCCGCCGGCGATCGAGCGCAGGGGGCGAATCGTGGTTCGTTGCGGCGTTTCGGCCTGCCGATTCCGAGTCTCGTTTTTCACGGCGGCCAGTCTTCGAGAAACACTGGAGAGTTCAATGCAGTATTTCTGGAGAATTCCCTTGCTGCCGTTCCGGGGAAACGTTCAATTGCTTCCTTTCCCGGGGTGCTCCGCCATCCCGCGAAAGCGGCCCTTCCGCGAGCACCCAACGCATTTCGCCCGTGTACCTTAAGGAACTACGAATCAACGGATTCAAGAGCTTCGCCGACCCGACCCGGTTTGAACTCCACCCCGGAATGACGGCCATCGTCGGACCGAACGGCTGCGGAAAGAGCAATGTGGCCGATGCGATTCGCTGGGTGTTGGGCGAGCAGAGCACCAAGTCTTTGCGCGCCGGGTCGATGCAGGATGTCATCTTTCAGGGGAGCACGCAGCGTAAACCGGTGAACCTCTGCGAAGTCACCCTTCTTTTTACCGACTGCGAACGCGACTTGGGCACCGCGTACAATGAGGTCGAGATCTCCCGCCGCGTGACCCTGGAAGGCGGAAGCGATTATTTCCTTAACGGAAAGGCATGTCGGCTCAAGGACGTTCAGCGGCTCTTCCTCGATACCGGGGTGGGGCAAGTCTCTTACAGCTTCATGCTGCAGGGGCAGATCGACAAGGTGCTCTCCTCGAACCCGGCCGAGCGTCGCGGAATTTTCGAGGAGGCGGCCGGGATCTCGAAATACAAGGCTCAGCGCCGCGAGGCGTTGAACAAGCTCGCCCAGGTGGAGAACAATCTCGCCCGCGTAACCGATGTGATCGAGGAGGTTTCCCGTCAGATCGGATCGTTGAAACGCCAAGCCTCCAAGGCGTTGCGTTACAAGCGGATCAAGCACCGGCTCACCCATCTCGAACTCGCCGTCGCCGCCCACCGCCGCCAGATTCTTCAGGATCAAATCGCGGAACTCGAGGAACGCGCCGGCGGTCTTCGCGAACGGGTGCGCACCACGCGCGCACGGCTTGAAGCGAGAGAAGCGGAGCTGGCGGCGGATCGCGCAAAACGGAATGAGCGCAGCGAAGCCATGCAGAGTGCTCAGCAAACTGTTTACGACCTGCGCAGCGAAAAGGAGCAGGCCGAGAACCAGGCCGAGTTCGCCGGGATTCGCGCTGCGGACGCGGAAAAGCGTATCGCTGCGATTCGGGAGGAGCTGGAGTCCCTGGAGCAGGAAAAGCAGGAGATCACCGGCCGCCTCGCCGGAGAGTCCCGCAGCAAAGAGGAGGAGTTGAATCACTTCGGGGACAGTGACCGGGTCTTTCAGGAGAAGAGCGCGGAACTGGTCCAGGTTCAGGAGGCGTTGTCGGAGGCGGAATCCCGCCTGCAGGACCGCAAACAGGATCTCCTCGTCACGGAGGGATCGATCACCCGCCTGCGATCGAATTGCACGACTCTCGAGGTTGATCTGAAGACCTACCAGGTTCGCCACGCGAATCTCACGGAGGATTTGCAGAATCTGGAGGTGGAAGCAGAGTCCCTTGCCGAGAGACAGCTTGAATTGAGCCGGACTTACGAAGCGCGCACCGCCGAACGCGAACGCGCGGCCGCGGAGGCGGAGGAGCATCAGGCCTCGGTCGGTCGCCTCCGCGAGCGCTTCAAGGAGCGGCAGAGCGCCCTGCAGGAGGTCGATCGCCAGAACGCTCGCCTCACCGCCCGGCTCGGCGTGCTGGAGGATTTGCAGCAGAAGTTCGAAGGCTTTCGCGAGGGCGCCAAAGCGATCCTCCAGGGCAACCTCGGGAACCTCGTGTCCGACGAGGAGTGCCGTGTTCTCGCTCGAGCGCTCAAGGTGAGCGATCCGCGCTGGATGCCGGCCCTCGAGACGCTCCTGGGATCAATGCTCGACGCCGTGGTGCTGAAGGACCGGCGCCAGGTCGGGGCTGTTGCCGCAGCCCTCAGCGAGCAACAGCTCGGGCGCGCCTGCCTCGCGTACGCCACACCGCGGTCCGACGCCGGAGCTCCGGATTCGCTCCCGGCTTTCCTCTCCCCGGCGGAAGCAACGGTGCGGAGTGATGACGAGGGCGTGGCCGAACTGCTCCCCGGCTTTTTCGAGGGATGCTACTTCTGCGAGAGCCTCGAGCGGTTTCTGCAGTTCCTTGAGGGCCGACCGGACTTTCCCTTCCTGCTCGTTGCGAGTACCGAGGGCGAACTGGTCGATCGGCGTGGCGTGGTGTTCGCCGGCCGCGCTCGGGGCAAGAAGGACCCGAACTTTCTGCAGCGCGCCAACGAGATCAAGCAACTCAAACGCGAACAGGCGGAGTGCGCCCGTGAACACGACTCGATCAAGAACGCCGCCGACCAGATTCAGTCCGAGATCGAGGCGGCCGAAAAACGCGCGGAACAGTACCGCGCCCGGCACGTGGAAATCGCCCAGGAGATCTCCACTCTGGAAGCCCAGCAGGAATCCACGCGGGCCGCGTTGGAACAGAACGAGCAACGTATCCGGGAACGGCGCGCGGAACTCGACAAGCTTGATTCCGGCAGGGAGGAGTCCACAGGCCGTCTCAAGAAGGCCAGAACCGAACTCGAGCAGTGCGAGGCCGAAATCACCGCCGGCCGCAAGGCTGTGTCGGAGGCCGAGGCCGAGATCACACGGCTGCGCGAGGACCGGGATCAACGGCGCGAACGGTTCAATGAGATCCGCCTCGAGATCTCGGAGAAGAAACAGCGGCTTGCGATGCTCGATCGCGGTCTGGGACAACTGCAAGAGCAGAGCCGCGAGCTGCACGAGCGCACCCGCCAGAGAGAACAGGAGATCGATACGCTCTCCGAGCAGATTGCAGACTTTCGCAAACAAGCCGAGGAACAGAGTAAACTCGCTTCCGAAATCGAGGAGACGCTGCGCACCACCATGCAGAACCTCGAGGGGGGGCGCGACGCTCTGAAACAGGTCGAACGCGCCATCCAGGAGCGGGAGGAATCCGTCGGCCGCGATCGCGCAGCAGCGGATCGCGACGCACAGGAACTCAATGAGCACGACGTCCGCCTCGCCCGCCTGCGGTCGGACATGGATTATCTTCTCCAGGAGATCTCCAGAGAGTACGACACCGCCGTCGATCAGATCGACTGGAAGCGTGAACTGTGGGAGGCGGGCGATGAACTGCCCGAGCGGATCCGCGTCGACATCGAAGAGGAATCCCCCGATCCCACGGAGGAGCCGGAACCCAGGGGAGAACCGACCGAGGAGGACCTTGCCGCGCTGGAACACACCGATTGGGAGGCCATCAGCGCCGAAGCCAAATCTCTGCGCGGCCGCCTCAACGCCATGGGACCGGTCAACCTCCTCGCAATCGAGGAGTACCGGGAGCTGAACGAGCGTTACGATTTCCTGAAGAATCAGAGCGACGACCTCTGGAACTCCAAAGAGCGCCTGATGAAAGCGATCGACGAGATCAACCAGACCTCCCAGGAGCTCTTTCACCAGACATTCGAGCAGATCCGTAAGAACTTCACCTTTACGTTCGAAACGCTGTTCGGGGGAGGGGATGCCGACCTTCGTCTCGTAGATGCCGACGATGTCCTCGAATCCGGCATTGATATCACCGCACGCCCGCCGGGAACGCGACTGCGCAACCTGGCATTGCTGTCCGGGGGACAGAAAACCATGACCGCCGTGGCGCTGCTATTCGCCATCTACATGGTCAAGCCGAGCCCGTTCTGCGTGCTCGACGAGATCGACGCACCCCTCGACGATGCGAACATCGGGCGCTTCTGCGACATGCTGAAAAGGTTCCTCCAATACTCCCAGTTCGTTATCATCACTCACAACAAACGCACCATCGGCGAAGCCGATTCCATCTACGGAGTGACCATGCAGGAACGCGGCGTCTCCAAGGTCGTTGCCATGCGCTTCGAAGCCGCGACGGCCCATGCAGCCGCGGCCCCCGTCGCCGCGACGTAAAAATATAAAACCGCATCCCGATGCCGCCCGGCGGAGAGCCTCCAATCAGGGTGAATGGGGTACTCAGCCCCGGCATATGGCACCCTCCAGGTCCGCGGCGGCAGCAGTGCCATCATCTACTCGATCACCGTGACCGGTCAGCGCCTCGGCGTAAGCGTCTCACCAGCCTCGCTCATCCAGTGTGACGAAGGCCTCCGCGCTTGACGCGGAGGCGGAATCGGACATGTCGAAGGGGAATGGCAGAGATCGGCGGGCGGGTGATAGATCAGGACTTCCTCGGGAGACGGGCCCCGGAAGTCGCGCGCGACCTCCTGGGTCAGTTTCTATGTCGCCGGATAGGCAATCGGATAATGCGATGGCGCCTGACAGAGGTGGAGGCGTACGACGGCTTTGAGGATCGCGCCTCGCACGCCCATCGTGGGCCGACCCCCCGCAACGCGGTGATGTTCGGCCCGCCGGGTTTCTGGTACGTATATCTTTGCTATGGCGTACACTGGTTGCTGAACGTGGTCACCAGCAGGGCCGAGTATCCGGCTGCAATCCTGCTCCGTGGGGCGGGGGAGGTGAGCGGGCCCGGGCGGTTGACGCGGGCGCTGGAAGTCGATCGGGCGCTGGACCGGCAACCGGCAACCCCGGAATCCGGGCTCTGGCTGGAATTTGCGAGCGGGCCCGTTCCCGATGCAGAAGTCGTCCGTACCCCCGCGTTGGTGTTGACTACGCGGGATCGCCATGGGCGGAAGCCCCGCTCCGGATGCTGTGGCGAGGTGGCCCATCCTGGAATACCGGTTGACCTCCGAGCCGGGCCGCAAAAAAACCCGCTCTCTGTTACAGTAGGCGAAACAGAGAGCGGGCCGCTTGGCGCTGTTGCTGCCATTGCCTCCAAAACAACAGCAAGCTTACCCTAACCATATCTATCCTCCCACTATCGAAAAGATAGCTTTGACTATGCCATACCTGCCCCTGCTGGCGTTGGCCCAGGCATGAATTATTCCGTCCTGAGAAGGGGCATTATGTTCCAAAGAAACGACGAGATCGATGGCCACCACCGCAAATTTCAAGCCTTGCGCCATTCAAAATCCCTCCGGAGAATACCCAGGTTGCTTCCATAATGTCTTCCAACTACATCGAGCTCACAAACCATTTGAGTGAGCTGCGTCGATTGAGCGGAACCGTCGATGCGTTCTGTAGCTCGAATGGACTCGCTTGCGAGGTGCGCGATGCCCTGCAGTTGTGCCTCGATGAAGTCGCTACGAATATCATCTTCTACGCGTTTCCTATTGGGCAGCGTGCGGGGTTCAGCGTGCAGTTAACCTGCACCGGAAACGAAATCGAAGCTGTGATTCGAGACCGTGGGGTCGCATTTGATCCCTTGCAGGAAACGCGGAACCCGGACGTTCAAGCAGCGCTGCAGGCGCGACCCGTGGGCGGGCTCGGCGTCCACTTCGTCAAGCACTTTATGGACGACCTTGAGTATACCCGTGCCGGGGACGAGAACGTCCTGCTACTCCGCAAGCGACTGCCGCCAAAAGAGGCAGAGGGCCGACTGCTATAGCTGCTTGTGGGTGCCGTCGCAATATGGGGCGTTCCCAGAGTGTTTGCACCCGCACCAGGCAATCGTCTGGGCCTCTTCGATCTCCACCTTGCGCGGCGCTAATCCGGTGCCCTTGTGCGATCCGTCGCAATAGGGCTGATTTGACGAGCGCCCGCAGGCGCACCAGAAATACACCCCCGGATCCACTTGCATCACGAAGGGTTGTCTTTGAGCGATTTTCGGTTCAGCCATAAGTCGTGTCGGTTCCGGATTTTTGAATTGGACGAGTCCGACAAGAGAAAGCAAATTTTCCCAGGGGGGCAACTGAAAATGCCGGAAGATCAATCTGTTCGAAACAGCAACACAATGTGGGGCTCACTTTTCGCCGAGACTGTATACCGTCTCGGCGTGCGTTCCGCTGTGATCGCGCCCGGCAGCCGCTCGACGCCCTTGGCATGGGCACTGGCGCAGCACGAGGCAATCGATTGCATCCCGATCCTCGACGAGCGAAGCGCCGGGTTTTTCGCTTTGGGGTTGGCCCGCGCACAGCGGCCCGCGCTCGTAATCTGCACTTCGGGAACGGCGGGCGCAAATCTGTTTCCCGCTGTCATCGAGGCTCGTGAGAGCCGAATCCCGCTCATGTTGGTGACAGCGGACCGTCCGCCGGAACTCCGATACTGCCAGAGCGGACAGACCATCGACCAGGTTGGGCTGTTTGGACGGTATCCGGTGTTTCATCAGGAGCTCGCACTGCCCGGCAGTGATTCCCGGTCCCTCCGGCACCTCCGGCAATCGCTCGTCCATGCCTGGGGCAGGGCGGCGGGGCCGCCCGGGGGTCCCGTGCACCTGAATTTTCCGTTCCGCGAACCGCTGACCCCGGATGATTCCGACGGATCCATCGCCGGGACTGTGGACTCGCTCTGCGCGGGAATTGCTCCACCCGCCCAAGTGCGCATAACCTTGCCGGAGGTTGAGGATATTCCGTTTCCCGACGAAGGGCTGATCGTTGCCGGGGCTGCCCAACCGGCTGATCCGGCGGCCTGGGCAGACGCAATTCACGCCGTCTCGTCCGCCCTGGGATGGCCGGTCCTGGCCGATGCCTTGAACCCGTTGCGATTCCGGGCCGAGGGCCCGGGGACCATCGTTGCGCACTACGATCTCATCCTGCGCAACTCGCGCCTGGCGGCCGGGCTTAAAGCGAAACAGATCCTGCAGATCGGCCCTCTGCCAACAAGCAAGATTCTGCGCGGGTGGCTCGAGGCAACCGACGCGCCCACGATCGTCGTCTCCGGTCATGGCGACAACCTGGATCCGGCCCACGCCCGCGCGCGGATCTGGCCCGTGTTCGCGGAGGATCTACCCGCACGCATTCGCACCCCGCGGAGATCGGTAAATCCCGACTACGCACGGCGATGGGCCGCGGCCGACCGGGAGGCGGGAAGCGCTCTGGAAGCGAATCTTGCCGATCCCGGTTTCCCTTTTGAAGGATGCGTGGTGCGGGAACTCGTGCGCCGTCTGCCACGAGGATCGCCGATTTTCTTAGCCGGCAGCATGCCGGTGCGCGACGCGGAGTACTTTTGCGAGGCGTCCGATCGCAAGCTTCGTCCATTCTGCAACAGGGGGGCCAACGGGATCGACGGCACGCTCGGCACCGCGATGGGTCTGGCGCACGGGTATGGGAGCGCATTCCTTCTCTGCGGCGATCTCGCATTGCTCCACGATACCAATGCGTTTCTCATTACGCCCGAATTGCGGGCAGCGCTCACGGTTGTCCTGGTCAACAACCGGGGCGGGGGAATCTTCGAGCACCTTCCGGTGGCCGAGCTCGGCGGACCGTTCGAACGATTTTTCGCGACACCGCAAACGGTTGATTTTGCACGCCTGGCCGAGGCTTACGGGGTCACCCACCAACCCGTGGTCGATGCGACCGCGCTTCGGAACGCGCTGGAGACCCCGCACGAGGCAGGCGTTCGCATTCTGGAGTGGTGTTGCGACCGCAAACGCGACGCCGCGTTTCGAAGAAAGCTTTTTCACGAGATCGCAGAATCACTGACCGACCAAACATGAACAGTAAAGCAAGCATGGTATTCGAGGATATCCTCTACGAGAAGTCCGACGGCATCGCCAAGGTGACCATCAATCGCCCGCACAAGCGGAACGCATTCACACCACGGACCGTTGAAGAGATGATTCGGGCGTTCTGCGACGCACGGGAGGATCCTGCGGTCGGTGTCGTTCTGCTCACCGGCGCGGGCCCCCACAGCGACGGCAAATACGCTTTCTGCTCGGGCGGGGATCAATCCGTTCGCGGCGAACAGAAGGGCGGCTACCTGGACGAGCGGGGGATGCCGCGCCTCAACGTGCTCGATCTCCAACGGCTGATTCGATCCATGCCCAAGGTGGTGATCGCACTCGTCGCCGGATACGCGATCGGGGGCGGACATGTGCTCCACGTCGTCTGCGATTTGACCATTGCTGCGGATAATGCGATCTTCGGTCAGACGGGTCCCCGCGTCGGCAGTTTTGACGGGGGGTTCGGGGCGGCTACGCTCGCGCGAATCGTGGGACAAAAGAAGGCGCGCGAGATCTGGTACCTCTGTCGGCAATACAACGCTTCCGAGGCCCTGGAAATGGGACTCGTCAACGCCGTCGTGCCGATCGATCGATTGGAGGAGGAGGGCGAGGCCTGGGCTCGTGAGATCCTCGCGAAAAGCCCCTTAGCCATCCGCTGTCTCAAGAGTGCCTTCAACGCCGACATGGACGGACAGGCCGGGCTGCAGGAACTCGCGGGGAATGCGACGCTGATGTACTATCTCACGGAGGAGGGAGAAGAGGGACACCGGGCCTGGCTCGAGAAGCGGCCGCCGGAGTTCCGGAAATTCCCCTGGCTGCCGTAGACCCATTTCCCTTGCGCTTTGGCGGGCGGGCGTTTTTACTCGCCGGTTTCTTATGCCGACAGGACTCTTATTCTCAGGCCAGGGCGCCCAGCGCGTCGGGATGGGGCGCGGTTTCTATGAAAACGCGCCCCTTGCGCGAGCCCTTTACGACCGGGCTGACGCCATCCTCGGATGGGAGGTGAGCGCGCTCTCGTTCAATGGCCCCGATGCGCAGCTGACGCAGACACAGGTCTGCCAGCCGGCGCTCTATGTCGTCGGGTTTGCTGCATATACGCTGCTGCGGGACAGGATGCCGGATGCCGATTTCGGGACGGCGCTTGGGCTCAGTCTGGGGGAACTCACGGCGCTGGCGGCCGCCGAGGCGTTCGATTTCGAGACCGGGCTCCGAATCGTTGCGGAACGAGGCCGTCTGATGCAGGAGGCGTGCGAACAGACGGACGGAGCCATGGCGAGCCTGATTGGCGGCTTGCCCGAGGAGGTCGCAGAACTCTGCGCCGCCCACGACATCGACGTCGCCAACCTGAATTGTCCTGGCCAGACGGTGATCTCCGGCGAGCGCACGCAGGTGGAGCGCGCCGTCGAAGCAGCCCGGGCGAGCGGCGCCTACAAGCGTGTGGTGCTCCTGAATGTCGCCGGGGCCTACCACAGTCGCCTCATGGAACCGGCGCGCGATCGCTTTGGGGCGTTTCTCTCCGGGGTGGAGATTCGCGAACCCACCATCCCCGTGTTCAGTAACACCCACGCAGATCGTGTTCGGACGCCCGATGAGATCCGTGATGCGTTGACTCGGCAGGTCGTGTCACCGGTGCGCTGGGAGGATTGCATGCGCCGAGCCTCCGAGCTCGGGATCAACGCTTTCTACGAGTGCGGCCCCGGCGGCGTGCTCGCCGGTCTCGCCAAACGGATCGACCGTACCTGGGAGGTGCGTTCCGTCGCCGACCCCGGGGATCTGCCCGAGAGCGGCACCGACAATTGAGGAACGACCTCCGTATGGTTGAAATACCCACCAAAACCCGCAATTTCTGCATTATTGCCCACATAGACCATGGGAAGACCACGCTGTCGGATCGGTTGCTGGAGTCGACCGAGACGATCGATCGACGGAACATGAAGGAACAGTTGCTCGATTCCATGGATCTCGAACGCGAGCGGGGCATCACGATCAAGAGCCATCCGGTGACGCTCATCTACCGCGCGCCCGACGGGGAAACGTATACGCTCAACCTCATCGACACGCCCGGACACGTCGACTTTGCCTACGAGGTTTCACGAAGCCTTGCCGCGTGCGAAGGCGCCCTGTTGCTCGTTGACGCGGCTCAGGGGATCGAAGCACAAACAGTGGCAAACGCCCATCTGGCAATCGCTCAGAAACTGACGGTCATCCCCGTGATCAACAAGATCGACCTGCCGAACGCCAACGTCGAACTGGTCGAACGCCAACTCGAGGAAATCCTCGCGATCCCGCGCGAAGAGGCGGTGCACGCCAGCGCCAAAAACGGGATCGGTGTTCCCGAGATCCTGAATGCAATCCTTGAGCGCATACCCGGTCCGCGTTGGGCCGATTACCCCGGCATGCGCGTCCTGATATTTGATTGCATTTACGACAGCTACAAAGGTGTGATCTGCTTTGTGCGCGTCTTTTCAGGATCGCTCAAGCGCGGATCCGAGGTGATGATGATGAGTGATCGCGTCCGGACCGAGGTGAAGGAGGTCGGGCTATTCTCCCCGGCGATGAAAACCGCCTCCGAGCTAAAAAGCGGGTCTGTAGGTTACCTGGTTACCGGGATCAAGGATCTTGCCGAAATCAAGATCGGCGATACCATCACATCGTGGGCGGATCCCGCCTCGGAAATGCTGCCTGGATACCAAGAGGTGCGCCCGATGGTCTTTGCGGGTATATATCCGATCGACTCATCGGACTACGAGAAGCTCAAGAACAGCATGGCGAAACTGCGCCTGAACGACTCGGCTTTTCTGTATCAGAACGAAACCTCGGCCGCGCTGGGCTTCGGATTTCGATGCGGATTCCTGGGCTTGCTTCACATGGAGATCGTGACCGAACGAATCCGGCGCGAGTACGATCTCGACATCATTTCCACGTACCCAAGTGTTGTATACAAGGTTCGCCTCAACGACGGAAGAGAAATTGAAGTGGACAACCCGGTGCAAATGCCCGAGCCCACGGAGATTGAGTCGACCGCCGAACCGGTAATCCGGGCAACCCTGCATGTGCCGACCGACAATGTCGGCGATATGCTCAGCCTGATCTCTGAAAAACGCGGGCATTGCGACCATACTGAGACACTCGATGAAAGCCGAATCATCCTTCACTGCAAGCTCCCTCTGAACGAAATCCTTGTCGATTTCGCTGATCGCCTCAAGAGCATCACCCGAGGGTATGGTTCGATGGACTACGAATTGGCCGGCTATGAAACATCCGACCTGATCAAATTGGACATCCTCGTCAACGGCGAGATGATTGATGCGTTCTCGTCAATCGTCCACCGGAACAAGGCGGAGTACCGGGGCAGGGCGCTGTGCGAGAAGCTCCGGGAGATTCTGCCACGACAGATGTTCAGAATCGCGATTCAGGCCGCTGTGGGAGGCAAGGTCGTGGCGCGGGAGACCGTCGGATCCTTTCGAAAGGACGTCACGGCAAAGTGCTATGGTGGCGACATTACACGCAAACGCAAGCTCCTCGAAAAACAGAAGGAGGGGAAGAAGCGGATGAAGCAGTTCGGGAAGGTATCGATTCCGCAGGACGCATTCGTCAACATCCTCAAAACCGGCAACTGAGCGTGATGCCTGCCGGCGACATCCTATGAGTGTGAATCCCACCGATTTCCGGAAACTGCTGAAGGGGATGTTCTCGCCGTTCCGACGCGATCCTCAAAGACGGGAACTGAAGCGCGCCCGCGATTGGGTGCAGCTCGGAGAGAAGGTTCGGCACTACCGGCGCGACGTCCTGAGTTCCGAGCAATCCGCCGAGCTGGATCGAGGCATACAGCTGGTACGCGAGCTGATTTTCGAAAAAGACCACCCGGCACCGCACGCGCTGCAAGAGGCCATCGAACGCCTGGAACGGATCCTGCGACGTTGCGGTGGACGATTCTATCCCCGGAATTTCTGGACCGAGAATACGGAGATGCTCCTGGTCGCCGCGATACTGGCAATTGGGATCCGCACCTTTTTTCTGCAGCCGTTCAAGATCCCGACCAACTCCATGTACCCCACTTACCATGGGTTGACCTACGAGATTCACGAGGAGCCCGATGTCGCCCCGGGCGCCGCGATGAGGGCACTCCGGTTCGCGTCGCTCGGATCCCAGACCGTGACAATCACCGCTCCCGGCCCCGGCGAATTGCTCATCCCGATTTTTGAAGACCGGGAGGAGCGATCGGTTCAAAGCTGGGGACGGGGAGTTCCCGTTCGAGGATCCCCTGTGCGCGGTCGCAAATGGTTCGTGATTCCCGCAACCAAGGCCGAGTACACCCTGTATGTCGGGAATCGACCGGTGTCGGTCCAGTTGCCGTTCGACTTCACCTTCGACAAACTCCTCCGAGAGCATTTCGGCGATCCGTCGCGCGAACAGATCCAGTTCGTCCAGGGACTCGGTTACGTCTATCGCCCGGGCGTGCGGTTCGACCGGGGCGAAACGATGCTCTCGTTCGAAATCCTCACCGGCGACGCACTATTCGTCGACCGCTTCAGCTACCATTTCCGAAGACCGGAAATAGGGCAGCCAATCGTATTCAGAACCGAAGGGATTGAAGCCATCCCGGAGAGCAAATACTATATCAAACGACTCGTTGGCAAGCCCGGTGATCAGCTCCATATCGAGGAACCCGTCCTTCATAGAAACGGTGAGCCGATCACCGGATCGGCGGTTTTTGATTACAACTCCCGCCGGAAAGGGCGCTATCCGGGTTACGTTCCGTGGGAACGCCTCGCTGACGGCAGGATCGTGACCGTGCCGGCGGCGCAATACTTCGCCCTCGGCGACAATTCACCCGAGAGTTCAGACAGCCGACATTGGGGATTCGTCCCAGAACGGGAGGTCATCGGACGAGCCGTTCTGATCTATTACCCATTCAGCTCCCGCTGGGGTCCGGCAAAGTAGGTCGACAATGTCAAATTCGCCGATCAACGGGCGATGAAGCCGTGCCGGGCAGGAAGATCGCTGACGTCAAGACCCTGGCAGCGAGTATATT
>SLNJ01000152.1 GCA_007133065.1 Opitutales bacterium | reverse complement strand
GGTCCGCTGCTCGGCGAGTTTGAGTGCGCCGTGGC
Organism: Opitutales bacterium; assembly: GCA_007133065.1. Taxonomy (GTDB): domain Bacteria; phylum Verrucomicrobiota; class Verrucomicrobiia; order Opitutales; family Oceanipulchritudinaceae; genus SLNJ01. The sequence continues at coordinate 8,519 of SLNJ01000152.1, read as the reverse complement.
ACAGAACTGCGGAATCGACTATGCCACCGCCGTCAACTCAGGCACCGCGGCGATCCACCTGGCATTGCGCGCCGTCGGGGTCGGTCCGGGGGATGACGTGCTCTGTCCCACCTTCACGTTTGTCGCATGTGCCAACCCGATTCGTTATCTCGGCGCACGTCCGGTCTTCATCGACGCGGATCCCGCAACCTGGAACATCGATCCGCACTTGGTGGCGCGCGAGCTCGACCGGCGGGCGCGTGGCGGGCGCCTGCCCAAAGCGGTCATCTGCGCCGACCTCTACGGCCAGTGCGTCGACGCCGATCCCCTCTTCGCCGCATGCAGCGAACATGGCGTCCCCCTGGTCGAGGATGCCGCGGAGGCACTCGGCGCGCGCTACCGGGACCGTCCGGCAGGAAGCCTCGGGGACATCGCCGCCCTCTCGTTTAATGGCAACAAGATCATCACCACCTCCGGCGGCGGCATGGTGCTTTCAAACAATAAGGCGTGGATCGAACGCGCCGCCTTCTGGGCGACCCAGGCACGGGAACCGGGACTCGCACAAACGCATCACGATCTGGGCTACAACTACCGGCTCAGCAACGTCCTTGCCGCCCTGGGGCTCGCCCAGCTCCGCCTCTTGCAAGATCGGGTGGCCGCCCGCCGCACGATCTTTGAAGGCTATCGCGACCGTCTCGGAGACCTCCCCGGCGCGACGTTCATGCCAGAGCCCGACGGCTTCATGTCGACTCGATGGCTTACCTGCCTGCTCATCGATGCGTCGATCGCCGGCATCTCATCCGCCGCGCTTTGCGAGCGACTCCATGCCGCAGGCATCGAGGCACGACCCGTCTGGCAACCGCTGCAGGATCAGAAACTCTTCCGCGAATCCCCCGCGGTCGGTGGGGATGTCGCCCGCCGGCTCGCCCGCGACGGCATCAGCCTGCCCAGCGGAAGCAATCTCACCCCCGCCCAACAGGAGCGCATCATCACGGTTATCCTCGCCGCGGTGCAATCATAGCCGGCGATTCAAGAACGGGGCGGTTGAATAATCTCATCAGCAGACCGTGCACGGCAGCCTGATCAACCTGTTCATCGGACTCGTGATAGTCGTTCTGGTCGCAACCGGTTTGACCGCGATGATCATGGAATGGGCACGGTCCGGGCGCCTGCTCGACGTGCCGAACCCGCGCAGTTCCCACCGGCACCCGACTCCGAGCGGCGGTGGAGCCGTCATCGCCGGACTCGGCATTTTATCCGGCGTAGCGTGGTTTCTCAGCGTATCCACGGAGACTCCGGGCCGGCTTGCAGCGGCCGTCTGGGCTGGATTCGCTCTCCTCCTCACAGCGGTCAGTTTCGCGGACGACCTGCGACCCCGCCCTGCCATCCTGCGTCTCGCCGTTCACACGCTGGCGGCAACCGCAATCCTCGGCGTCACCCCCGGATGGCAGATTCTCGCTCTTCCGGGTCTTGCCGAACTCCAATGGGGAATCCTCGGCACCTTCATCCTGTTTCTGTGGATCGTCGGACTCACCAACCTCTACAACTTCATGGATGGCATCGACGGGCTCGCCGGGATCCAGGCCGTCGTCGCTTCGGCCGGGTGGATTCTTCTCGGCACCGCACTCGACGAACCCCTGCTGCTCTGGCTCGGCACGACCCTTGGCGGCGCGTCCATCGCCTTTCTCATCTTCAACTGGCCGCCCGCCCGGTTGTTCATGGGGGACGTCGGCAGCGCTTTCCTCGGGTTCACCTTCGCGGCGTTGCCCCTGTTGGCACTCGCCCTCGATCCCTCGCGCAACACGACCATGCTGATCGCCTGCGCCGCTCTCGTGGTGTGGCCTTTTCTGTTCGATGGACTCTACACGCTCGCCCGCCGGATCCGCCGCCGCGAGAACCTCTTCCAGGCCCATCGCGGCCATCTTTACCAGCGCCTCGTGAGCACCGGGCTCGGGCACGGACACGTCAGCCGCGTCTACGGATTTCTTTCCCTCTTCGGAGTCGTCCTCACCCTCTTCTGGGTCCGGGAGGACGCGTACTCCCTCGCCATCACCCTGCCCACGATCGCGACACTCGGACTGTTCCTGGTCCTGTGGACACGAATACGCGAGTCCAGGAATACGGGGGGTCAAGGGACTGTTACATTCTGATCATATTCCGTCCTCGAATTGGTGCTGCCGCAAGACACCGCCGAGTCGCGGATCGCCCGATCGCGACGAGGGGAGCGGCGGAGCGCCAGTGCCGGTATCACACGTGGTTTGAGCACACACCAGGCGTCCACGCACGACCCGCAACCACAACGCGCCGGATTGACAAATCCCGGGCAGAGTGTCCAGTTGCGGGGATGGCACAAAAGGGACGACATCGAGCATGAACCACCTCGCTGAAGAATCCAGCCTCTACCTGCGCCAACACGCGGAGAACCCGGTCGATTGGCATCCGTGGGGGGAATCGGCGCTGCGGCAGGCGCGGGAGGAGGACAAGCCCCTGCTGGTCTCGATCGGATACAGCGCCTGCCACTGGTGCCATGTGATGGAACGCGAGTGCTTCGAGAATGAGTACATCGCGAAGCTGATGAACGACAACTTCATCTGCATCAAGGTCGACCGGGAGGAACGGCCCGATATCGACCAGATCTACATGGAGGCGGTGCAGATGATGAATGGGCACGGCGGCTGGCCGCTCAATGTCTTCTGCCTCCCCGATGGCCGACCGTTCGCAGGCGGAACTTATTTCCCACCTGAAGACCGGGGCCAGGGGTTGATCCCGTGGCCACAGCTCCTGACACGGGTCGTCGATCACTACCGGCGAAATCGGGACGCGTTACACGAGAACGCGGAGGCCATTCTCGGCAATCTCGGGTCCTCCAACCGCCTCTTCCAGGCGGCGGAAGCGCCGCTCGCACCCCAAGCGCTTCCCGATGCGGCGGAACAGCTCTGCGAGGAGCACGACGACCAATACGGGGGCTTCGGCGGCACCCCGAAATTCCCGCCGTCGATGACCTTGGAATTTCTGGTCGCTCTCCGCGGCGCCGCAGCCGTCGAGTCCGCCCGACCCACACTCGCCCGACGAATCGATTCCGTGGTGCCGGCCACCCTTACGGCCATCGCCCGTGGCGGCATATTCGATCAGATCGGAGGCGGATTCGCACGCTATAGCGTGGATCGTGTATGGCTGATTCCGCACTTCGAGAAGATGCTCTACGACAACGCGCTGCTCATCGACATCTACGCGCGGGCCTGGCGCCGGTACCGGGCGCCGCTTTTCCGGGCGGTGGTGATCGAGACACTGGAGTGGCTGGAGCGGGAGATGCGGCTTTCAGATGGCGGATACGCGGCAAGTATCGACGCGGACAGCGAGGGCGTCGAAGGGAAGTATTACGTGTGGTCGCCGGAGCAGATCCACGAGGTGCTCGGCGCCGATCGCGCGAATGCCTTCTGCGAGGCTTACGGGATTACCCCGGAGGGAAACTTCGAGAACGGGTTCTCGAACCCCGCCCTGCTCCAGCCCGACATGGAGCTGCGCGACTCGCTCGCCGCCGACCGGCAGCAACTCCTTGAGGCACGAGAGAGGCGCGTGCCGCCGGCGCGCGATCCAAAACGCCTCACCGCGTGGAACGCCCTGCTCTTGCGGGGGATGGCCGAGGCGGGGTTCTCCCTGGGTGAGTCGACGATCCTCGCTAGGGCGGCCGCCCTAGCGGATTTTCTCTGGGATCGGATGCGCGGCGACGGCGACCGCCTGCACGCGGTTCTATACGAGGACGGGCCGCGCCAAAACGGGTTGCTCGACGATTACGCATTCCTCATCGAGGGCCTGCTCACGCTCGCCTCGTATGCAGAAGCCCTCGGCCACGCCGAGCATAAGCGGTTTTTCGATCGTGCTGTTGTATTGACAAACCGGGTACTAGAACACTTCAGCGACCCGTCCGGCGACCCCGGATTCTTTTTCACCCCGGACGACCACGAAGATTTGGTTCACCGTCACAAGGACTGGTTCGATAACGCGACGCCCTCCGGCAACTCCGCGCTGGTGCACAGCTTCAGCATCCTCCATGCCATAACCGGAGACTCCCGCTACAGTGAGGAGATGGAGAAGCTTCGCCGATGCTATCCGCCGATCGTTGAGAAAGCGCCTGCAGCCGTCGTACACGCGCTTGCGGCCTGGACCGAGGAGGCAAAGGGTCCGGCGGTCGTCAAGCTGGGCTCTGGCTCCGACACTCAAGCGTTAAGTGATGCGCTACGCAAACGGCCCTGGCGGCGACTCGCGCTGATGCCCGCGGACGATTCCAGCGCCCCGGCGGGGTACCAGGTGTGCGTCGGCCCACAATGCCAGCCCCCGACCACCGACCCGGCCGCGGCGGCGGAAATGGTGTGAGTTGCTCGCACTCCCGCTTGCTGCGATCGCAAAAATACGCACCATTCGGACGGATATGGACGATCCGCTGAGTTTCTCCGAGGCCCGGGTGCTCGGTTGCCTCCTTGAAAAAGAGGCGACGACACCGGAACACTATCCGCTCACCCTCAACGGGCTGGTCGCCGCGTGCAACCAGAAGAGCAACCGTGACCCGGTGGTCGATTACGGAGAGGAGATCGTGGTGCACGCGCTCGAAGGGTTGCGCGGAAAACACCTGGCTCTCCGTCTCGACATCGCCGGTTCACGGGTTCCCAAATACCGGCATACGATCGGAAAGCTCGCGGAATGCACCAAGGCGCAGCGAGCCGTGCTCTGCGTCCTGCTTCTGCGCGGCCCCCAGACAATCGGGGAATTGCGGTCACGCACCGATCGGATCCACCCTTTTCGCGACCTCGCGGAGGTTGAGAAGGTTTTGAAGGAACTAATCGAGCTGGAGCCGGAACCGCTTGTCACTGCCCTGCCGCGCCAGCCGGGCAAGAAGGAGGTTCGGCACGCACACCTGCTTTGCGGCCCGCCAGCAGCGGAGGAGCCGGACAACGACCCTACCGCACCCGGGGATGAAGCCATGGCGCCGCGGCCCTCGCTGCGCTGCGAACTCGAGGAATTGCGCGAGACGGTGGGGTCTCTCGAGTCGCGTCTGGCGGAACTCGAGTCCCGTTTCGACGCGTTTCGCGGCCAGTTCGAGTAGACCGGGGCGCCGGATGCCGGGGTTTACCCGGGCTGTGCGGGTCTCGTGTCCGACCGGCGGGTATGGCTCCAGAACACCAGCAGGGCGAGTGTCACCAGCGCGATCACCTGCAGCCGCGGTTCCGGCCAGAACACGGCCGCCCCGACCATCGCCAGGAGGAGGCGTGCCGGCCACCGCAACGGGTGGAGTATAGCGCCCGCAATCGCGGCGGCAAAGGCGAAGAGTCCTCCCAGGCCGAAAACAAAGCTGCGGACCCGCTCCGGCCAGTCGCCGTCGATCAGGTCCCCGTACACGAACAGGATCGGGATCAGATAGAGCCCCTTGGCGAGTTTCCAGGCCTGGATGGCCGCCGCGAACGGGGGACAGCGCGCGATTCCCGCGGCGGCAAACGCCGTGAGGCAGACCGGCGGAGTGACGTTCGAGTCCTGCGACAGCCAGAAGATCACCAGGTGCGCAGCCAGCAATGCGACGCCCAACTCCTGCAGCGCCGGGACACCCACAATCGCCAGCATCACGTAAGCCGCCGTCACCGGCAGCCCCATCCCGAGGATCAGGGAGGCAACCGCGGTCAGCACCAAGGCGGCACCGAGCATCCCGCCGGACCAGCTCAGGATCATCTGCGAGAACCCGACCGCGGCGCCCGTCATATTGAGCGACCCGACCACGAGTCCGGTGGAGAGGAGCAGGATCGCGGTCGGGGCCATCAGGCGCACCCCGAGCGCGAGCGCGTCTGCGACCGCCCCTACCCCCATGCGGGTGCCACCGGGAATCCAGGAGGCCGCGACGGTCGCCGCGATCCCGCCGACAGCCGCGTACGTCGGCGTGAATCCGGCCACGAGCATCCCGACGATCGCGACCAGCGGGATGAGGAACGGGAGGGATTCGCGCCACAACCGGCGCCGCGGCGGGCCGGAGTTCCCACCCTCCGGAAGCGGCAGATGGCGCGCTTCCAGGGCCACAAAGAAAACGAGCGTCGCAAAATAGAGGACCGCCGGCAGAAACGCGGCGGCGATGACCGTCACGTACGGCAATCCGCTGAACTGGGCGATCAAAAAGGCGCCCGCGCCCATGATCGGCGGCATCAGCTGGCCTCCGGTGGAGGCCGCGGATTCCACCCCGGCGGCGAACGCGGGACGGAACCCGGCCCGCTGCATCATCGGAATCGTGATCGATCCGGTGGCGACGGTATTCGCCACCGCGCTGCCGCTGACGGTGCCGGTGAGCGCGCTCGAAAGGATCGCCACGTACCCGGGACCGCCCCGCAACCGGCCGGTGAGGGCTGCCGCCAGCCGGGGCACGAACTCGCCCGCACCGGACCGCAGCAGAAACGCGCTGAAAAGCAGGAAGAGAAATACAAAGGAACTCGAGATCGTCGCGACGAACCCGAAGAGCCCTTCGCCCGTGAAATAGTAGCGGTAGAGCAGCCGCTCCAGTCCCAGGCCGCGGAAGTGCAGCACCCCGTCGATGTAGCGCCCCAGAACGAGGGCGTAGGCCGCGCAGAGCACCACCAGCACCGGCATGATCCAACCGCTCCCGCGGCGGCAGAGCCAGAGGGTCATCGCAACCGCGAGCAGCGCGACCAGCTGGTCGCTCCAGATCAGCCGCACGCCGCGCATGTGCATCGGGTCCTCAGCGAAGATCAGGTACACGCCCGCACCGAAAACCGCCGCCGCACCGGCGAAGGCCAATCCCCGCCGCAACCCGGACGAGAGTCCCTCGGGCCGGTAGAGAAACGCAAACGACCCGAACAGGGCGAGGTGCAGCGCATTTTGCCAGAGCGTCGGAATCGTGCCGGCCGTGTTCGCCCACAAATGGAAGAGCGCGATGCCGACGGCGTAATAGTACAGCCCCCGGGGAACGCCGCCCGGAAAGGCCTCGGACCCGGGCGGCACGGCGGTCGAGTCACGGCGATTCATCGCTCGCCACCCTCCCGCAATTCCGGCGGCAGAAGCTCACGCGGAATATCGATCCCCGCATCGCGGTAGTAGCGCACGGCGCCGGGGTGCAGCGGAACGGGGAGCCCGGCGAGAGCGCGGGATCGGTCCATCTCCTTCGCCGCGGCGTGCTGGCGCTGGAGAAATTCGAGGTTCTCCCAGAGCGCACTGAGCAGGCGATAGACCACGTCGTCATCCAGCTCGGCCACCCCGATCAAGACGTTCGGCTGGGCGAGTGTCCGCACCGGCTCGGCCTGGCCGGTATAGGTTTCTTCGGGGATGACGTAGCGCCGCCAGATCGGATACTCCGCGCGCAGGCGCTCGAGGTCGGCGTCGGATATCTCCAGCAGCGCGATCTCGTCCGCACCCATACCGGCAAACGCCTGGCTGACCGCCGCCGTCGGAACGCCTCCGGCGAGGAACATCCCCGAGATCCGCCGGTTCTGCAGCGCGTCGGCGCTCGGTCCGTACCCGAGGTGGGCGACCCGGAACACCGTGTCCGGATCAATGCCGAGCGTGGTCAGGATCGTTCGCGCGGAGACCTCCGTCCCGGACCAGCGCGGCCCGAGCGAAAACGAACGGCCCGTCCACCCCTCCAGATCCCGCAGATCACCGGAGGGCGCGTAGCGGCGCAGCGCGATGACGTGTTCGACGTTCTCCCACAGCATGCAGAGCGATCGCAGATTGCGCACCGCGTTCCCGTCGTACATCCCGGTTCCCTGCCAGGCCATCGACCCGAAGAGCGCCTGCACGATCGCGAGCTGCGCCTCCCCGGTCTCGAGCATCCGGATGTTCTCGGCCGATCCGGACGAGGTGATCGCACTCACCAGCACCTCCGGCTCGCCCACCAGCTCCCGGGTGAAGAGCGTCGCCATCGCCACGCCGACGGGGTAGTACGTGCCGCCGGGGGTCGCGGTAGTGAGCAGGAGGTCGCGCTCGAGGGGAACCGGGGGACGGCAAGCAGCCAGCGCGATCGTCGCGATCACCAACCCCAGCCGCACCAGCGCACCGATTCCCATGCCGCAACATCCCACCATCGCAGGCGTCCGGGACAAGCCGAAAATTGCAGATCACAGTTAAAGCGATCGACGCAATCCAAATACCTTGATCGCGTGCCGGCAGAACCTCAGGATCATTGAGGCGAGGGTCTTGGTTGCCCTCGTTCCGTCCAACTCATTTACATCAATCCATGTCTGACTCCAGTGTCGCTGCACTCCTAACCCCCCGCAAAGGCTTCGGCGACAAGAGCGAGAGCGTCGAAAGCCTGGAAGCTCTCCAATCCGGGGAACTCACCCCCGACTGGCTGGAGGCGAATTATCCGACTCGCAACCTGCAGACGGTGGTGGACACGGTGTTTGCCCGGCTCGACGGCCGGTCCGGAACCGTCGGTTTCCACCTCCAGCAGTCGATGGGAGGCGGGAAAACCCACACGCTGCTTTGCCTCGGTTTGCTCGGCAGGGAGCCGCGACTCCTCAAAAAATATTTTCCGGAGGTAAAAACCGCCG
>SLNJ01000011.1 GCA_007133065.1 Opitutales bacterium | reverse complement strand
TTGACGTCGGACTTGACATCACCATCCCGATTCGGCTCCATTTCCTCCATGAAAGTGCTCATTCAGACCGGTTCCAGCGGGCGGGTGCCCGTGCCGCCTGAAAAGCGATTTCTTATCAATTTGCCCGTGCCGCCTGAAAAGCGATTTCTTATCAATTGCCCGTGCCGCCTGAAAAGCGATTTCTTATCAATCACTCAGAAGCGGCCGGCCCTGAGTTGATTCACCCGGATGACGTGAATTGACGGGCTATGTTGTCGCTCTCATCCACCTTGGAGCGTGCACGCCGGGATTCTGGGCGTCCCGAACGCTCAACTCCCTCCGTTCATTCCGCCATCTCGCGGAATGATTCGAGGGTTCTGGCGAACCCGTCGCGGGGGGCGACTTCGGCCTTCCAGCCGAGTTGTTCGAGCTTGGCGGTGTCGGGGAAGACGGCGGCGGAGGCGCTTTCGGGACGGTCGGGATCGGGATCGAGGCGGACGCGAACGTCCGGTTCCGGAGCGAGTCCCGCGACCAGGTCGGCGAGTTCCCGGATGCTCAGGATCCCGTGGCGGTTGCCGACGTTGTAGGCGTGGCCGTCGGCGCCGCGCAGGAGGATGGTGAGGAGGCCGGCGACCGTGTCGGCGAGGTAGCAGAAGGCGCGCCGGCCCCGGCCGTCGCTGCGCAGGACAATCTCCTCGTTGCGCAGGGCGCGGGCGGTGAAATCGGCGAACACGCGCTCATCCTGGAGGTGGATCCCCGGGCCGTAGGTGTGGAAGATCCGGGCGATGCGGGTGGGAAGGTTGTTGCACCGGTGCCAGGCGGCGCAGATCGCTTCTCCCATGCGCTTGCTCTCCGGGTAGATCGACCGCGGGGAGAGGGGGTCGATGACGCCGGTTCGGTCTTCGGACACGAAGATCTCTCCCGGTCCCATATCGCCGTAGACCTCGGAGGAACTGAAGAAAAGGAAAGCCTCGACGCCGCGCGCGGCCGCCCGGGCGAGGAGCCGGTCGGTGGCGGAGGTGTTGACCGCGGCGGTCCCGAGCGGATCGGCGAGAAACGCGCGTGGGCTGGCCGGGCTGGCTGCGTGCACGTAATAATCGGCTGAGCCCTCCCATGTGTCCGATTGCCGGAGGTCCTGCTGGACCCAGTGGATTTTTCGGTCGAGCCGTTCGGTTACGGTGTAGAGGAAGCGGCGCCGTGCGGCGATCGGGTTGCGCACGACGGCGACGATCTCCGGCGCGCGCCGGCCGCGTCGCTGCAAGTGGAGGAGTGTGTGGAGGAGATAAGAAGCGATGGTGCCGCCGGCTCCGGTGATCAGCACTCGCTTGTCGGCAATGCGGTCCATGGCCGAACCAACGCGCTCACAGATCCGGTCGAGATCCTCCGTCACGACGGACGGGAGCCTGCGCCATTCCGGAGTGCCGTGGTGCGGGATCATTCGTGCGTCTGGCCGGGCGGTGATCCGGGGGCTTGGATGTGCGCGGGCCGTGTGTCGAATCCGGTCGACTCAGCCACGATGTAGAGCTGGCGGTTCTTGCCCTGGTTGTAGATGCGCGCAAGATACTCGCCGATCAGCCCGAGGAAGAGGGATTGGGTCCCGATCCCGAACAGGATCAGCAGCAGGAGCGTGGAGATCCCCGGCGGGGGGAGCGTGGCGAAGTCGGGTCGCACGAAGTAGATGAAAAGATAGAGTACGGCGAGGACGGCGCTGAGGAGGGTGATTGCGAGCCCGAAGTAGGTCGCGATCTGAAGGGGCTTGGCGGAGAACGAGACGATGGCGTTCCACGCGTATTGCAGGCAGAAAATCAGACCGGCGCTGGATCGTCCGTGCTTGCGGGGCTGCCGGTCGTAGGGGAGGAGCTTGCGTTCGAATCCGACCCAGTGCACGAGCCCGCGCAGGTACCGGTCCGGTTCGCGGAGGCGGCGCAGCGCCTCGACGACGCGGTGGTCGAGCAGGCGGAAGTCGGTGGCTCCCGGCGGGATCTTGGTCTCGCTGAGATGGTGGATCAACCAGTATGCGATATCCGCTCCAAGCGTCTTGAGCCGGCTGGCGTCCTCGCGGCGCCGGACCACGCCGTTGACCACGAGGGCGCCCTGTTCCCACTCCCGCACGAACTGCGGAATCAACTCGGGGGGATCCTGAAGATCGGAGAGCAGTGTGATCACCGCATCCCCGCGGGCGTGATCGAGACCGGCCGTCAGCGATGCGTCGAACCCGAAATTTCGCGAGTAACGCAGGTATTTCCAGCGCGTATCCCGGGAGCAGAGAACCCTGGCCCGTTCGGGGGTTCCGTCGGTGCTCGCGTTGTCCAGGATGATGGCCTCGTAATCGTAGTCTGCGAGCTCTCTCTCGAAAAGCCGCGTGACGCGCTCGTGAATCTCCTCGATGTTCCCCTCCTCGTTGTAGGCGGGAATGATGATGGAGAGCAGCTTGCGCCGGGAGGTCATCGCGGGTTCACCAGGTCTTCCACGGGGCCTTGCCGCGGTTCCAGAGTTCGTTGAGGTACTGCATTTCCCGGTACGTATCCATGCACTGCCACCAGCCCTCGTGCTTGTACGAGTTGAGCTGCCGGTCCCGGGTGAGGTCGAGCATCGGCCGGTGCTCGAACATCTCGTTTTCGGAATCGTCGAGGTAGTCGAAGGTCCGGTAGTCGCAGACCATGAACCCGCCGTTCACAAATGCCCGCTCCACCTGCGGCTTCTCGACGAAGGTGTGGATTCGGCCGTCCTCCTCGATTTTGAGGGCGCCAAACCGTCCGGCCGGATGAACCGCGCTGATGGTGCACGTGCGTCCGGATTCGCGGTGGCAGGCGATACTTGCGGCGATGTCGATATCGCTGAGCCCGTCGCCGTAAGTCAGCAGGAATGTCTCGCCTTCGGCGACGTATTGCTGGATTCGCTTGATGCGGCGTCCGGTCATACTGTCGGCACCCGTTTCGGCCAGTGTGACCTGCCAGTCCTCCTCGTCGTGGCTGTTGTGATAGACGATCCCGGGCCGTCGGCCGAGCTGGAGGGTGACGTCGCACGTGTTCCACAGGTAGTTGCGGAAGTAATCCTTGATCACCTCGCCCTTGTAGCCGAGGCAGAGGATGAACTCCTTGTGGCCGAAGTGGGCGTAGTGTTTCATGATGTGCCAGAGAATCGGACGATCGCCGATCGGCACCATCGGTTTCGGCCGGAAATCGGTCTCCTCGCGCAGGCGGGTTCCCTGACCGCCGCATAGTATCACCACTTTCATGCTCAGCTCGTGCAAAAATCGTGCAGGAATTCAATGACGTAGTCCAGAGCGTGTTCTTGCAAGCCCGGAAATACACCGAGAAAGATGGCTTCATTCATCAATTGGTCCGCTCCGGTCAAATCGCCCGCGACGCGGAATGCGTCGGGCCGCTCCCGTCGCAGCCGCGTGAAGACGGGTTGGCGGAGCAGGTTGCCACCGAACAAACCCCGGTTGCCGATGCGGGCGGCGTCGAGCGCCCGGGCGAGTTCCACGCGGCTGAACGGTGCCTCGGGCCGCACCCGGAGCATGAACCCGAACCAGCTCGGATCGCAACGGCTCTCGCCGGGCCCCCACGTGAACCCATTCTCGCTCCACTCCGTCGCGTGGGTAGGCAAGGTGAATCCGAAGTATGCGTCGAGGTCCGCAAGGCCCGCGCGCAGATAGTGCCAGTTGCGCCGGCGTGCCGCTCCGAAGGCATCGAGCTTCTGCAACTGCACAAGCCCGATGGCCGCCTGGAGATCCAGCGGCTTGAGGTTGTATCCGAGGTGGCTGTAGATGTACTTGTGGTCATACCCCTCCGGAAGCTCGCCGAGTTTCCAGCCGAATCGCTTGCCGCAGGTGTTGTCCTTGCCGCTCGCGCACCAGCAATCCCGTCCCCAGTCGCGAAAGCTCTCCAGGATGCGTTTGAACCGCATATTGCGCCGGATATTAACCGCACCCCCTTCGCCCATGGTCAGGTGATGTGGCGGGTAGAAGGACTGGGTCGAGAGATCGCCAAACGCGCCGGTCCACGCGCAATAGGCGCCGGTGCCGGTCTCTTTCGGCCGGGTCAGACCGAGTTCCCGGGCGTTTTCCCGCGGCATGGTGTAGGTGCTCCCGAGGGCGTCGCAATTGTCCTCGATGAGCCAGAGCCCGTGCCGCCGGCAGAATGCGAGGACGGCTCCGAGGTCGAACGGGTTCCCGAGCGTGTGTGCGAGGATCACCGCCCGCGTCTTGTCCGGACGGTACGCCGCCTCGAGTTGGCTGACATCCGCGTTGCCGGTCACCGGATCGTTGTCGATAAAAACCGGAATCAGCCCGTTCTGCAGGATCGGGGCGACGGTGGTGGGGAAGCCGGCCGCGCAGGTGATCACTTCGTCGCCGGGGCGCAGGCGTTCCGTGTCGGAGAGCAGGTTGCCGGAGAGCGCGCTGACGGCCAGCAGGTTCGCCGAAGAACCGGAGTTGGTCAGGATCGTGCGGCGCACCCCGATCCGGGCGGCCAGTTCCGACTCGAGGCGCGCGCCGTTCTCGCCGAGCGTCAACCAGAAGTCGAGGCTGCTCCCGACGGCGGCGAGCACTTCCCGCTCGTCGAAGACCCGACCGGAGTATGGAACCGGGCTGCGTGCGGAATCGAACGGCGTCGCAGCCGATCCGCCGTTGAAATCCCGGTGCCGGCGCCGCGAAAATTCGCGGGCGTGGAACAGGGTCAACCGGCGATGGAGTTCGGTCAACCCCTCCTCGGATAGGGCGCCCTCAGCACCATCGATCGACTCCGGCGCCACGGAGACCGGGCGATCGAGTCGGATGAGGCAATCGAACTCCGGGGCCTTGCTCCAGTGCTCGGCCGCCGGCCGCCATGCTTCCTGTGACCGGTTCGGTTGGTCGGCGGGCACGACCTGATAGGCGGTGCAGGGGTCCCCGGGTGTTCCCGCAGGTTCGATGACGACCGCCCGCGTGGCCGGCCCGTTTCCGCCGCGCAGGCGGAGGGTCATTCCCGGGCGGAGCGCCTCTTCCTGGAACTCATCCGGCGGCATACGCGTCGATGTCCTCTCGGGTCCGTTTCCGGGCGGCGGCGGGGTCGCTGTTGCACCCGTGCAAATCGCGGTACCAGCGGACGGTCCGGGCGACGCCTTCATCGAATCCCCAGCGCGGGCGCCATCCCAGGAGCGTCCGCGCCCTGGTGGTGTCGAGATGAAGGAGGCGCGCCTCGTGCGGCCCCTGTGCGTCGGAGGCGATCTCCCAGCGGCCGGGCCAGGCGGCGAGGACTGCGTCCACGAGATCCCGGACCGGGCGGTGGCTCTCCGCGTCGGGTCCAAAATTGAACGAAGTGCAGAGCGGGTCGTCTCCGGTGCGGCCGCAGAGGGCGGCGCCGAGCGCGAGGTAGGCGGAGAGCGGTTCGAGGACGTGTTGCCACGGGCGGGTCGCGTCCGGGTTGCGAACCGGGATCGCGGCCTGCCGCATCAGCGCGCGGACGGAGTCGGGGAGGATCCGATCCTCGGCCCAGTCGCCGCCGCCGATGACGTTTCCGGCGCGGGCGGTAGCGACCGCCACCGGGCTCCCGGCCAGGAAGGACCGCCGCCACGACGCCGCGGCCAGCTCCGCGGAGGCTTTGCTGGCGCTGTACGGGTCGTGCCCCCCGAGGGGGTCGTCCTCGCGGTACCCCGCTTCGTGATCCTGGTTCTCGTAGCACTTGTCGGTGGTCACGACGACGGCCGCGCACGGCTTCGCGCGGCGGCGCAGCGCCTCCAGCACATGCGCGGTGCCGAGGACGTTCGTCTGCCACGTTTCGAGCGGGTCGCGGTAGGAAGCGCGCACGAGCGACTGTGCCGCGAGGTGAAACACGTAATCCGGGTCGGAGCGGGAGAGCGCTTCCGACATCTCGGGAAGGTCGCGCACGTCGCCGCGCACGTCCGCCAGGCGCTCGGTCAGCCCCAACTGGTCGAAGAGTGCGGGATCGGTCGGAACGGATCGACTGAAGCCGGTCACCTCCGCCCCGAGTGCGCACAGCCACTCGCAGAGCCACGCTCCCTTGAACCCGGTGTGACCGGTCACAAAAACGCGGCGGCCGCGATAGCGGTCTCCGAAAGCGTTGGCCGGATGGAATGCGTCGTACGGTTTCACGGGTGCGGGCGGGAGATGGGTCTTCCCGGCTGCTGTATCGAGCTGTCCAAAACGCTCATTCCTGTGCGCCATCTACCGATTGTCGAACCAATTCGCGGACCCGGAACGCCGGCGCGTGGTCCGTGGTTGGGTGCCGCTGCGGAGCGGGGACAGGGTACAGGAGCCGGGAGACAGGAGAGGATGCGCCTGCGGCGCTGAACTGCAGAGCGGCGGGCGGTGGACCTGTTCTTCAGGGGTTCGCGGGTTCTGTCGAGTCGTGACAATTTCGTTCTGAACACGTGAACCACTGAGCTACTGAACCCCTTCGGAGCACGGCGGCATCCCGTCGCTCCCGCGGTGGCGACCCGTCGCGGGTGAACTGGATAACACGATATGCCGTGGTAAATCGCCGCGACGGGGTAACTCGAGCGACTCTCAGACCCATCTTCCCTCCGGTCCTGTCAGGCACGGATCCAGGGTCTGACAAAACGGAGGGGGACGCGGCGGCACTCCGGGTTTCCGGTTAGTCCGAGAGCGTGCGGCGTGCGATTCTACGGTTGATCCGCCGGCGGATGGTTTCGCCGAGGAAGTCGAGGAGGGTGACCACAACGAGAATGCAGAGCAGCACGGTGCAGAACCTGCTCCACATCCCGAACTCCTGGTAGGCGTGAAGTTGAAGACCGATTCCGCCGGCTCCGACGTATCCGATAATCGCGGCGGAGCGGATATTGTACTCGAGCATCCAGAGCGAGTACGACCAAACCAGCGGTTTGGCGTGCGGCCACAGACCGTATTGGAACGCCTGGATGGGGTCGGCGCCGATCGCCCGCAGGCCGCGTGCCACCTCGATGTCCACGGACTCAAAGGCCTCGCTGTAGAACTTTCCGAGGTATCCGATGCTGTAGAAGGTCAGCGCGATCACTCCGGCCAGCGGGCCCGGTCCCGCCACCACAACCGCGAGAAGCGCCCAGATCAGGCTGGGAATGGTGCGCACGCCGTTGAGCATCATCCGCACGGTGACGACGATCCACTTCGGGGCAATATTCTGCGCCGCCCCGATCGATAGAACGAACGAAATGACGATGCTGTTGAACGTGGCGAGAAGCGCGATTTCGATTGTTTCAACCATCGCGCTGAAGACCTGATTCCGGACCGGGGCGGATAGATCCGGTGGGAAGAAGCGCTGGAGGAACCCCCACAGGCTTGCCAGGTAGTCGATTTCATCGGCTTCGCCCCGCATGCGCCAACCGGCGACCCCGACCGCGAGGATGAAGAGGATGAACGTGACGTTGACGACATTGAGGCGCGCGTACCAGGGGAGACGCGGCAACGGGGGCACCGGCGGCGGTTGCGTTTGACGAATGGCGGGCATGCGCGGTTTCGGTGGTCAACTCTCAGCTTCCGGAGCCAAGCGGCGCAGGCGCCATTCGCCCGGTTCTTCGCGATTGAGACTCAGGCTGTAGTCTGCGAAGCGCGCTACGAGGGTTGCGTCGTGCAGGACGCAGAAGACGGATCGACCCTGTTCGAGCGCCTCCAATTTCAAGAGGCCGAGCACGCGGCCGGTGAGATAGGTGTCGAGCTGGGAGACCGGTTCATCGGCCAGGTAGACAGCCGGTTCCTGAAAGAGGGCGCGCGCGATCGCAACCCGTTGCTGCTCGCCTCCGGAGACCTGGGCCACGGAGGTGTACGCATAGGCGCTCATTCCAAGATCATGAAGGATCTCGAATGCCCGTTTACGCAGGGCGGCGGGAAATCCGAACAGAGTGCGGTAAAAGTGGAATTGCTGGAGCCGACCGCAGAGCACATTGGTGAGCACGGGAGCGTTCTCGGTAAGCAACAGACGCTGGAAGATAATGCCGAGTTGGCGACGAAATGCGAGAGGCGGCTGTCCCGTCCCGTTCGACATCCGGTAATGCACGGCGCCTTCTGTGGGATTGCGCATTCCAGCAAGGCATGCAAGCAGGCTTGTCTTCCCGACGCCCGAAGGACCGACTACGGCTACGAAGGTTCCCGGCGGGACCTGAATGGTCAGGTTGCGAAACAGCCAGCGCCCTTGCTGGTGAAGACCCAGGCTTTCGGTGTGGATCGTCGCAACGCGATCCTCCCGCGGCACCGTGGAATCTGCGAAGGCTTTCAACATTGTGGTGCGGCAGGGAATCAGAAGCGCATGCGCTTGATCAGATCGAATGCCTCGCGCGTGACGCGAACGTGTTCTTCCGGATCGACGACGACCAGCCGTGATGTAAAGACCTTGTCGCGCAGTTCCGGCTTCTTCTCGTTCATCTCCAGGAGGCCCCGTTCCAGGGCTTGCCGGTCCTCCGGGGCGAGGTTGCTGCGGACGGATATGGTGTGTGTGGGCACCGGTCCCTGTTTGGCAAGCATTCTCAATTGCTCGCGCTGCTCAGGCCGCAGATGGCGATCCTTGTCGAGCACGTAATCGCTCACCGCGGCCGCCTCCGCGGAGCCTCGGAGAACATGCTCGACGGCTGAAACGTAGCCCACGCCGTAGGTTACGTTGCCGGATCCAAAGAACCCGTCAGGTCCCTCTTCCGCGGTGATGAGATCCTTCTTGTAGAGATCCCAGACCGGGATCATGTACCCGGAGGTGCTGGTTCTGCTGGAGAACGCGATTCGTTTCCCCCGAAGGTCTTCCACGCTTTCGTAGGGCTTGTCTTTCAAGGTTACCCAGTAACTGTTGTAGTGCGTCTTCCCGTCGATTTCGCCGGCCAGAACGATGCTGCCTGCCCCGTCTTCCATGGCGCGCAACGCGTCCGTTGAGCTTAAGTAGGCGACGTCGATCGACCCGTTGGCGAATCCCTCGATAATGACCGCGGAGCTCATCGGGATCACGACGCGGACCGGCACGCCCAGTCCGGTTTCCAGATATTTCTCGAGCGACGCACGCTCTTCCAGCATGCGGTCCGGATCTTTGTCGGGCTGCAACGCAACCGTCAGCCGGTTCACAGAGAGTTCGGCTGCCAATCCCGTTGCAGAGACGCATGCGGCCCCGAGGAGCGCATATGCCGCAAGGTGTCGAAGGAGGAATCGGAATATGAGCATCCCACACAGCTATTGAGATTGCTTCTCATTTGCAAGAAGGGATGAGAGAAAATTTGGTTCGGTGGTGGAGGGGTTCGGTGGTTTGGGAAGGAGCCGGGGTTCCCGTGGACAGGGAAGGATGCTGTTCCTCCAAAGTTGCTGAATGCGCCACCGACTGGAGGGCGAGCCTCAGGGCTGGCCGTGGCGCAATCCCGGTTGCGGGACGAAGCTGGGGCTGTTTCTTCTCCCGCGGAGGCGCGGAGGCGCAGCTTTCGTGGTGGTTTCCAGGGCGGAATTGCCCGGTTTCTTCTCCCGCGGAGGCGCGGAGGCGCAGAGGCGCAGAGGGTGAATGAGAACCGTATCGGTACATTTGTGAGAGGATCTGCGCTCGTGGTTCACCGGAAGAAACGGTTTTGAGTACCCACTCGACGCCTCGACGCCTCGGCGCCTTCGTGTCCATTCGTGTGTTTCGTGGGCCGCTTAGGGGTCGGCGGGCGGACTGGTCCGGGTGGTTTCCGCCAGTTTCAGATAACGCACGGCACGGGTGATTCGGCCGGTTCACTGCGCGTCCGGCGGGAACGCGAGGAGGGTGGCGTGGTCCTCGGTTGCGGGGCGTCCGCCGTAGGCTTGTACGACGGCCGCGTGCTGCTCGTCGCCCCAACGGGAGCCGGTTGTCTCAAACAGCGCCGCGATCCGCCCACTCGCGTCCGAGACCGGGTTCATCATCGTGTGCGGCCACGTTTCGATGTCCAGCAGGTACCCGGCGGCGTAATCGATAGCGCGCTTCAGACATCTCCCGTTCGCGCTCCAGTCGTAGAGGTCTTCGCCGTAGTGGCCGGCGATCTCGGCGACATGTGTTGTGGCGCTCAATGCCATGATCGTGTACGTCAGCGAGCGCGTGCGCATCGTCTCGCGTGGCAGTTCGCCTTCCTCGGTCATCTTGATTGCGATGATCCGGCGCCACCGGTTAAATGTCTCCGAGAGCAGGTCGAGGTCGCCGGTGGCCAGGGCGCCCGTGGCGAGGTACCGGAGCCGGACGTCTTCCCAGTTGTTGTACATGGCGTCGCCCGCAAAAAACATCAGCTCGCGCTGCGGGTCGATCATCGCGCGCACCCAGCGGCGCACCGCGGCCCGGGCGTCGAGATTCCATCCGGCGTAGTCACCGAGCAAATACACGGCCAGAAAGAGCCGCCAGAAGGCTTCGAAGGCCACCACGTCCCCTCCGTACACCGCCCCGGGCGTGTGGGCGTCCTCCACGCGGCCGGCGGGAAACATGCGTGTGTCCTGATCGATGCACCAGGTGTGGAGGAACTGGAGCGCCTTGTCGGCGTACCTGGGCTCTCCTGTGAGTCGCCAGGCGAGGGCGAGGTCGCGGGCTGCACGGGCCGCGCGCGTTGCGAGGCGGCCGCTCTCGAGGTTGGCGTCGCGGTTGTGCACACCGTCTTGGCCGGGCACGTAAACTGCGTCGACCCGAAAGTGGGGACTCCCTCCGTTATCGCGGATCGTGAGCGGTTCCCGTTCGAGCGCGGCGGCCGCCTGCGTGACAAGATGCTGCCCGGCGGCGGCCCACGGCTCGGCCCCGGAACGCACGCGCTCGCGAATCTGTTCGAAGAATTGATGGCTCAGGTATCGGTCGGACATGGACAAGGCATCACGCACATCACGCACGCTGAAGCAAGCTCACGATGCGCGCGATCTTGCCGAGCAGGACCCGCAGCGAGGGAGTGAGGTGGCGCACCGATTCCAGGCGGCCCTCAATCCAGCGCGCAATGCCGATTCCGACGTAGAGGGTGAGGGCGAAGATTGCGATCCCCTTGACGACGCCTGCGCCATTGCAGCGTGACCTCCCCGAACTCGAACCGCCATTGGTCTCGCTTTACGTGCCGCAATTACCCGCCCCGGACCTCCTTGACGCGTTGGGTCTCCGTCCCGTCACCGATGGTGGACGCGTATGGTTTCACTTGCCGAACGATGAGGGCGTGTTTCGCGAGACGCGGGTCGTGGACAAGTTGCCCTTGGTCTCCGACGCCCAGATTTACCTCGACCTTCAAAACACCGGTCTGCGCGGCCCCGAGCAGGCCCGCGCTCTTCGGGAGTCCACCGTCTTCTGTCGCCCATGAAGTTCGATACTTACGCCGACTACGATCTCCGGGCGACTTCGCAGACCGTGCCCGCCTTTCTCACAGTCTGGCCGTGATTGGGCAACTACCACGAAGACCTCGTCCTGCTCGGCGGGATGGTGCCGCTCTATCTGTGCAGGCATCCGGCCGGCGAGCGGACGCTGCCGCGTCCCGTGACACTCGACGTGGATTTTGGTATTTCGCTCGGAGCCAGCGCCGGGCAATACGGCACCCTTGCCGCCGATCTGCGTGCCCAAGGGTTTTACTCCAGCGCTGTCCACTCAGGGCGTTTTGGAAACGCTCTTTGCGGACGAAGACGCTCCCGGTCCAGCCAAGGCTGCTCACTTTGTCCATGGTCCCGTTTCATTCGGTGAATCCGACGATAAACGCCTTCGTCGACTTCAACTGCAGAGAGACATGGTCTTCGCCGCCTCTGCACTGCTCCGTTCATTTTAACGCCCATCCGCAAATCGGCGTTCCGCAGTGGGATCTCCCGCACAAACCGAGCGCCATCACCTCCCGACGCCGAGCCCTCCCGTAATCACTACCCGCCTCATCAATCACCCGCTGTTGGGCTCTTCGGCTACGCGGGCGCCGGCGCCGGGGACGAAGTGATAGACGTAGGGGGTGGCGAGCAGGTCGCCGGCCGGGATGCGCAGGCACTGGGCGATCGCGATGAATTCAATGTCGGTGATCGCGCGTTCCTGATTCTCAATCCGGGAAATCGCGCTGCGGTCGATCGTGAACCCGAGCGCC
Organism: Opitutales bacterium; assembly: GCA_007133065.1. Taxonomy (GTDB): domain Bacteria; phylum Verrucomicrobiota; class Verrucomicrobiia; order Opitutales; family Oceanipulchritudinaceae; genus SLNJ01. The sequence goes on along the minus strand of SLNJ01000011.1, from coordinate 48,277 downwards.
GCCATCCTGCCGGCCAGATCCTCCTGCGACACTTTCGGGCGGGCGGAGCGGCGCAGCTCGCGGATCCGCGGACCGAGGAAATTCTTCCGCACCGAACGGTATCCGGGACCGCCGGGGAAGGGATTGCGCTGTGCGGCATTCACACACTTGACAGGCTAGCGATTCGTTTGGTTTAAAGTGTGTGATTTTCACATATTTCGCCCCGTCGATCAGCTCTTGCCGAAGGGCGGCGGTTCCCGGGTCGGATGGGCCGGTGACAGTGACCATGGAGGCCGCAAGTGTCACCTTGCGAATTCGCCTCAGCGGAGCGGCCGGCTGGTCGGCGGGACGATTCACCTGGGGGTCGCCTTTCGGTGGGCTTGATTTCATGGAGCGGATCCGAAGGATCGGGGCATGAGCAATAGAAATCAGTACCGGGTTCTCGTTACCGGAACGGCTGGGACCGTGGGAAAGGCGGTTGGTGCGATGCTGCGCGAGCGCGGTCATTTCGTGCGCGGGCTGGACCTGCATCGCTCGGGTGCCGCGGTCGACGAGGCGATGGAGGGGAGTATCGATGATCCCGAAACGGTCGGGCGCGCGGTGGCCGGGATGGACACCATCGTGCACCTCGCGGCGCAGCCGGACGAGGCGCCGTTCATGGAGCGGCTTCTCAAGCCGAACGTCATCGGCGTTTACCGGATCCTCGAGGCGGCCCGCGAGGCGGCGGTCCGGCGCGTGATTCTGACCAGCAGTATTCAGGTGGTCGATGGATTCCGCGAAACCCCGGAGTGCCCGGTCATCCGGATCGCCGACGGCACCGCTCCGAAGAATCACTATGCCGTCACGAAGGTTCTCGCAGAGGAGTGGGGGGGGATGTACCATCGGCGCTTCGGGCTGTCGGTTGTCGCGGCGAGGCTCGGTTGGGTCCCGCGCTCGAAGACGGTTGTCGATTGTGCCTCGAAGCGGGACAGGCTCCGGGGCCTCTACCTGAGCCATGGCGATGCGGGACGGTTCTTCTGCCGCGCGGTGGAAGCGGAGTCGATCGGCTTCGCAGTGGTATTCGTGACCGGACCGGCGGGGGGCCGACCGCGGTTTGACCCGGCTGATGCGCGGGATTTATTTGGATACGAACCGCGGGACGATTTCCCGGAGGGGCTTTCGTTTGAGTGATTCGACACGGGCTTGACGGGGCGGATCGGTTCCGGTTAGCCGTGGTGCAGGCCCCGTAAAAAACGACGCCATTTCAACCTCGCTTGCGGCTTTTCATGGACGGTCCACGCACGATTCGCCCGGAAGAGTTTTCCTCTCTGAGCACACTCGTCGACACGGTGTTCCGGCCCGGTCAGGAGGGGGAGATGTTCCGGCTGTTCCCAACGTTTCTGACGGAGTCGAACCGGGAGAATATCTTCGTGTTCGCCGACGATGACGGGACGATTGTGAGTCACCTCGGCATGGCCCTGCGATGGGTGAGCATCGAAGGGTGTACCATCCCCGCCGCTGCAATCGGCGCGGTCGCGACCTATGAACTCCACCGCGGGCGGGGACTCGCCTCGCAGCTGCTCAAACGTGCCCGCTGTCAGGCGCGGGAGTGGGGGGCCGACTTCATGATGATTTCGGGGGGACGCGGATTGTACCGGCGCGTTGGCGCGGCTGATGTCGGATCGGACGTCAACGTGGCGGTGGATCGGAGCGTGGCGGACGCCCTCCGGGACGCCTCCTCCGCATTGCATCCGCTCGAACGTGCGAATATCCCGGATTGCGCGGTCCTGTATGCCCGGCGCGGCGCGCACTACCTGCGGGCGCGCGACGACTGGAGAGCATTCATCGACCTGAAGGTGTGCATGTGCAAGGAATTTGACCCCTGGACTGTCCGCCGCGGCGGTGTGGTGTGCGCGTACCTGGTCGTTCACGATGCGGCAAAGCACGACCGCCTCGAGGTGTTGGAGTTCGCGGGCGACACATTTGGGGTGTCCGCGGCACTACCCGAGCTGCTCGACCGGTACGGGCGCGGTTCGATTGACCTGCACCTGGAACCGGGTGACCGCGCGCTGCACGCCGTATTGACCGGTGCCGCCGCGCCGGCCGAGCCGGCGGTTACCTCCGGCACAATGCTCCTGCTCGATGTCCCTCGGCTCGTCGATCGTCTGCAGCCGCTGTTCCGGGCGCGGCTCGGCCGGACGTACCCCGACCGCCTTACGGTGCATGCGGGATCGGACGGGTCGTTTGAGTTCGCCTTGGGTTCGACGCGGTGGACCGCTCCGAGCGTAATGGAAGCGGCGCAATTCCTCTTCGGCCATCCCGAACACCCGCCGCGTCTCGGGGGATTCAAGACCGCCCTTCCGGTATCGACGGTTTGGTACGGGCTCGATTATGTATGATGGCACAGTGTGAAACATCGTGTCCGGTTTTCTCGAATGGCAAAGACTCCAGGGGCCGTTGAGACAAAATCAGCTGTGCCCGGGCATCGACTCAGTCATATAAGGCGCTTGACATGTTGCTCGGAAAGGTGTGCTTTCGTTGTTTTTTCTGAATCTTCAACCCATCCAGCACAATGCAGCCGACATTTCGTCCATCCAAGTTGAAACGAGCCCGCCGAATGGGCTTTCGCGCCCGGCGGCGCACGCATGGGGGCCGCAAGGTTCTGGCGGCTCGCCGCGCCCGCGGGCGCAAGCGCTTGGCCCTTTGATGCGGGTGGAATCGGCTCGATGCGTCTGACGTCGGGGCAACGGCTGCGCAGGCGCTCGGAATTCGCTGCGCTGCGATCCGGCGGATGGCGCCGCGAGTGCGGTCCGTTCCTCATGCAGGCTCGTTTGCGGACGGAGCCAGGATCGACCAGACGGCTCGGAGTGATCGCATCCCGGCGGATGGGGAATGCGGTTGCGCGCAACCGAGCCAAGCGTTTGATGCGGGAGGTCTTTCGCCTTGGTCAGGATCGAATCCCGGGGGGGAGCGACCTGACTCTGGTGGCTCGTGAGTCGATAAAGCAACATGACTTTGGCACGCTTTGGCCGATTTTTCTCGAGAATGTCGAGCGGTTTCGACGCTGGTCGGAGAAGCGATCGGAGGAAACCTGATGCGGGGTAACGCAATCGGTTGGACCGTTCGGATCGGGATCGGGATGGTCCGGCTCTATCAATGGACCGTTTCGCCGCTGCTGCATGCCTTCGGGGGGCCGGGAAGCGGATGCCGGTTTCAGCCGACCTGCTCGGAGTACGCGCGCGTGAGCTTCCTGCGGCACGGGTTGGGTCGCGGCGGGCTGCTCGTCTTGCGACGGATCCGTCGCTGCCACCCCTGGGGCGGCAGCGGATACGATCCCGTCCCCGGCGAGGATGCTGAAGCGGGCGGATCGGCCCGCCCTTCCGGCTGCGGGGAGCCGGCTCGGAGGACAGAACTTGACGCTGCGCCGAAAGCACGACACTAAGGCGATTTTTGGACCTGAGGAATGGATAGAAAGAGCACAATTATCGGGTTGGTTTTGATACTCGGCGCGTTTGGGATGATGTTCTACAGCGCGCGGGAGGCGCAGCGGCATGCCGAGGAGCGGCGTGAGTGGGAACACCGGCAGATGGAGGAACGCGCGGCGGAGCCGCCAGAGGACACTCAACCCGAGGGGGAGACGCCTCCTCCGCCGGAGCTGGCGTGGGACTCGGTCCCTGAAGCGGAGCGTGAGGCGCCGCGGGAAGAAGAGGATGCGCCCCGATTGCTGCGCCAGGCGGACCCGGCGGAACCGGAGAGCCCGATCGTACGCGACGAGCCGGGGGAGGAGCTGTATTACCTGGAGAACGACTTCATTCGCGTTGAGTTTACGAGCCGTGGCGGAGCGATCCGCACCGTTTCGCTGTACGATTACCCGGCCGAGATCGACACGTACCAGCCGGTGGTGTTGAATGAGCGCCACGAGCTTCCCGCGCTCTCGATCAGCCTCGGCGGTGAGCACGGGGTTCGCGAGTTTGCTCCGGTCTACGAACTGGTCGAGCGATCCCCCTATCGCATCGTCTTCGTGCGCGAGGAGATTCCCGGTATCGAGCTGATCCGTGAATACGAGGTTTCCGACAAGCAGGAGGGGCCGGATCCATACACGATCACGCACCGCACGCGGATCCGGAACAGCACCAACAACACCTTTAATATCGACCGGATTTGGGTGAACGTGGGGACGGCGGCCCCGGAGGCGGCGGACCGCTTCGGGTGGAATCTGAACGGGGGCTATTTCGACGGAAACAGCCATGACTTTTTCTCGGCGCGCAATTTCAGTGCACGCAGCGGATTTCTCGGGATCGGGCGCCGCGAGGCCCGTGACCACGTCGAGTTCCAGTCGCGGGTTGTCTGGGCATCGGTCAAAAACCAGTTTTTCACCTCGATTCTGACTCCTTCCGAGCCGGGTCGAGCGATCTACCTGCGCCCGGTCGATTTCCCGGATCCGGAGAACGATGCGGTGGAACAGGGGATATCGGCGAGCGTGCAATTCGATCTGGAGACGGTGTTGCCGGATGACGAGCGAACCCTGGCGATGTCGCTGTACATGGGGCCAAAGGAGTACCCGAGGCTCTCGCGCCTCGAGCAGGAGCAGGACCGGGTGATGCAGTTCGGGATTTTCGGGTTTATCAGTAAAATCCTCCTGCACAGCTTGCTCGGACTCCAGGGGATCGTCGGGAACTGGGGCGTATCAATCATCGTGCTGACAATCCTGATCCGGTTTCTCTTCTGGCCCCTGACGGCGAAGGCGGCGCGATCGTCGAAGAAAATGGCGAAAATCCAGGAGCCGCTGAAGAAGATCCGCGAGCAGTACAAGGACAATCCGCAGAAAGTGCAGAAGGAGACGATGAAGCTCTTTCAGCAGCACAAGATCAACCCGCTTGCAGGGTGCCTTCCGATCCTGATTCAGATCCCGATCTTCATCGCGTTCTTCTATATGCTCCGCAGCTCGTCAGAGTTGCGATTCGCCTCGTTTCTATGGATTCCGGACCTATCGCTGCCGGACACGGTGGCCTCGATAGCCGGATTTCCGATCAATCCCCTGCCGGTGTTGATGGCGGCGACGATGTACCTGCAGATGCGGATGATGCCGACGCCCTCAATGGACATGACGCAGCAGAAGATTCTGCGTTTGATGCCGTTTGTCCTGCTGTTTGTCTGTTACAACTTTTCCTCCGGGTTGGTGTTGTACTGGACGATGTCGAATTGTTTCTCGATCTTTCAGCAATTTGTCACCAACCGGCGCAAGGATCCCGATGAGGGGGTCGTGATCGAGGCGCCTCAGGAGGAGAAAGCCGCGCCCGCGCCGAAGCCGTTGAAGCGCAAGAGTACGGCGGCGAGCAAGGCGCGTCAGACCGGAAAATCGAAGAAGCAATGATGCCGGGGGAGCGGGGCGACTGATTCACACAACGGAGGTATCACGATGTCGGGACACAGCAAATGGGCAACGATTAAGCGGCACAAAGCGTCGCAGGATGCCAAGAAGGGTAAAATTTTCTCGATGATATCGAAGGAGTTGACCCTCGCGGCGCGCCAGGGCGGCGGAGATCCTCAATTCAACCCGCGGTTACGAACGATTCTGGCCAAGGCGAAAGATGCCAACATGCCGGCGGACAACGTGGATCGGGCGATCAAGAAGGGAACTGGAGAGCTTCCCGGGGTGGAGTATCACGAGGTGACCTACGAGGGGTACGCTCCCGGCGGGGTCGGGGTCATTGTCGAGGTGACGACCGACAACAAGAACCGAAGCGCCTCCGAGGTGCGAAGCACGTTCACGAAGAGCGGCGGGAACCTGGCGGGACCCGGCGCCCTGGATTTCAACTTCCAGCGAATGGGACAGTTCTTTATCGCGGCGGAGAAGAGCACCGAGGAGCAGTTGATGGAGGTGGTGCTGGACGCCGGTGCGGAGGACATTAAAAACGAGGGGACGCACTTCGAGGTGCTTTGCCCGATGGCGGAGTTCGATCAGGTCGCCGAAGCCCTGGAAGGCGCCGGAATCGTTCCGGAGGAAGCGGGGATCGCTCACGTTCCGAATACGCTGACTCCGGTTACGGACGCGGAGATGGCGAAGAAGGTGATGCGTCTGATCGAGGCGCTCGAAGACCTCGACGACGTACAGAACGTTTATGCGAATTACGATATCCCCGAGTCGTTGTTGAGCGGGGATTAATATTGGTTTTACGGGGAACCCCCGGAGTGGCGCTCCGGGGGTTCCTTACCCTCGTTGAGACCCGTTGGACCCGACAGGAAAGTACAAAGGGCGTGTGGATTTGAAGGTGTGGCCGCGCGCGAGAGATCAAGGAACGCGCGGCACTGAAACCATACGGTGGAGGGCGGGTTGTAGTGAAGCCTCCAAACTCCATCGCGGATCGGTCCCTCTGTCAAACGTAACCGGCCGACCAGGCGCCTGAAACCCCGTGGTGTCGCACGTGTTGGAGCTTGCTTTTGTGGAGAACTATCGTTACTGCTGGAGGCTTGAAATAAGCGTACACTCTGTCGAGGGGATGAGTCTGCGCCAACCCGAGCCGAGAACTGATTATCCATGGAAGAAAAAACACTAGAAGTCGATTCAGGGAAGATCATCATCGAGCAGGGCCAGCAGGGCGGGGGGTTTTTCATCCTGAAGTCCGGATCCCTTGAGGTTTACAAGGACGACATCCTGCTCGCCGTCCTGATGTATCCGGGGACGATATTCGGCGAGATGGGCGACATCCTGTCCAAGCCCCGCACTTGTACCGTCAAGGCAAAGAACAAGTCGGTCGTCGTGCATGTACAAGCCGAAGGAGGGGTGGAGGAGTGGGTGCGCGAGCGCCCGGATATCGCGGCTCAAATTCTGAAGACACTCGCAGGACGCCTCGAACGGACGACTCAGAAGCTTGTTGATACGGCGCGAGACAATCCGCTATGGTCTTTCAAAAAGTGAGCCGGAGGCGGCCGGCAGGTATTACGATGGCGACGAGCCGGGCTCGCCGCCACGGTCGGTTCAGTCACTCGGGAAACAGGAGACATATATGAAATTACGTTACATTACGGGGTTGGTCCCATTGATGATTTTTCCATTTTCGATGTTCGGCGAGCCGCTGGAGGTTGGATCGGAAGCGCCGCGACTCGAGGCTCCGACCCAATCCGGTGCGGAGCTGGATCTCGGCGTAATCTACGATCAGGGGCCGACGCTGGTCTATTTCTATCCGAAGGCGAATACGTCGGGATGCACGGCCCAGGCGTGCAACCTGCGCGACAACTTCGGGCTTCTCGGTGAGTATGAAATCCAGGTGGTCGGGGTCAGCCGCGACACGGTTGAAGCGCAGGCGGCGTTCCATGCGGAGTACAATCTGCCATTTCCCTTGATCGCCGACGAAGACGGGAGCGTGATGGAGGCGTTCGGGGTGCCCCCGACCGTCGGTGGACTGGCCCGGCGCCAGTCCTTCTTGGTGCTCGATGGAACGATCGTCTGGCGTGATCTCTCCGCTGCGCCGAATACGCAGACCGAGGATGCCCTGGCCGCGTATCGCGCGTTGCGCGAAGGGTGAAACGACCGGCGTTGCAACATTCCGCCCAGAACCGGGGTGTCGCCGCAGTTCCCCATCGGGCGGGAACGCTCTCCTCTGCAGCTGGTCCTGCCCGGACGCAGCGCGGCCGTCGCGATGCTATCTCATGACGGAAGCCACGATTTGGGCAAGAGCCACCCGCGCGGCGGTCTCGCTGCGCAGCGTGTACGGTGCCAGACGCACGGGGGTCCACTCCGCCTTGCGGATCGCGACACATTCGTGGGCCGAGAAATCGCCTTCCGGCCCCACAAGGACTGCGATGGAGAGCGGCGGGACGGAGGATGCGCCGAGTAAGGAGGGGATGGATCGGCTCTCGGGATCAAGCGCGGCGACGAGTCGAAGCGTATATCGCGTGCCGGCACCGTTCAGCCAGTCGAGGAGAGGCAATGGAGCGGCGATTTCCGGGAACCAGGGGTTGCCCGATTGTTTGCACGCTTCACGCGCGGCGGTCCGCCACTTTTGCATTCGGGAATCGACCCGCGCGGAATCGAGCCGGACCTCACCGTGTTCGCAGATCACCGGTTGGATCGAGCGGACCCCGAGTGCCGCAAAGTCCGGAATCACGGAGTCGGTTGCTTTCCCCTTCAGGAGCGCATGAGCGATGCACAGCTCGGGCGCCGGGCGCTCCGTTCGGGTCTCGGACTCCACGCGCAGGAGCGTTCGCTCGGGCGAGGGCTCTGAAATGCGGCAATGAAGGGATCGCCCGAGCCCGTCGAGGACCGTGACAATCGCATCGGTTCGAGCCCGGCGGACCGATACGAGGTGGTGGGATTCCGCAGGGTCGAGGACGACGGTGTCGCCGGGACTCGCGCGGGAATCGGTGTAAACGGCGCGGAGCATACAGAACCTCTAAAAAGTGCGTGCGCCCGCGACGCGAGTCATTTCTCGCGTCACGACCAGGCGAGAGCTGCGGAGAGGAGACAGGATGACAAAAAAGAGACCGCGGGCGTGCCCGCGGTCTCTCCCACTGCTTAACAAACTACAAACCAGACTGAAACTATGAAATCAACTCACTGACTCTCGCTCTGCCGATGAGCCTATTCAAGCGTCTATGGTAAGATAGACGATCGTCTTCGCAGAACGTTCAAAAAAAAAGAACACCGCCGGAAATCCGGCGGTGTTCCAAGTGCTTAACCAAACTACAAACTAGACTGAAACTATGAACTTAACTCTCGCTTCTCTTAGAAAAGCATCTAGCCTTTAGACGGGTAGCTTGGGAAAATGTTCAGAATATCCCGAAAATTCCGACCCGAATGGCTAGTCATTTCGTATGTCCATGCGGGCAAGCTAGATATGTTGTTCCCGATCCTGTATCGAACCGTCGGAGGCACCCGGTGAGGATCACGGGTGGGCGGGCCCGGGGGATCCGTGTGCGGGTGTCGGCACGGGGCGTGCGTCCGGCGACCGATCGGATGCGCGAGGCTGTCTTCTCGAGCCTCGCCGGGTGCTTCGCGGGCGGGCGGTTCCTGGATCTCTTTGCCGGATCGGGTGCGTACGGCCTGGAGGCGTGGAGCCGGGGCGCCGCCTGCGGGGATTTTGTCGAGAACCATGGGCGGGTGGCTTCGTTGTTGACGGAAAACATTCGCGATGTTGCGCGGAGCCTCGATCTGGAGGCATCGATGTGCCGGGTGTGGCGTTCGGACGTGCTGCGATGGGAACCGGAGCATCCCGGCTTGTATTCCCTGGTATTCGCCGATCCGCCATACGCGGAGGGGGAGCGGCTGGTCCCTGAGATCTTCCGGCGGGTGGGGCGGTGGGCCGCGTGCGCCGAGACGACGCGCCTCGTGCTCGAACTGCCCGGGGCAATCGAACCGGCGATACCGGAGGGTTGGCGGGTGGTGCGGAGCCTCGGCAAGGGAATCGGGGATCCGTCGGTCCGAATTCTGCTCCGAGTTCCGCATTGCCAAAGCGCGGCGCATGGTTGATGCATGGAGCATGACGATATTTCCCGATAAAGCTGAGTTTCTGGAGCTTGCGCGGCGGGGGAACCTGATTCCGGTCTGCACCGACTTGATGGCGGATTTCGAAACCCCCGTCTCGGTGTACTCCAAGCTGAGCCGAAACGGTCCGGCCTACCTGCTCGAATCGGTGGAAGGGGGGGCGGTGCTGAATCGATATTCCTTTATCGGGTGCAACCCCCGAAAGATTTTTCGGATTGGCTGGAAGGAGACGGAGGTGTTGGAGCGGGGCGGGAACCGTTCCTCCTTCCGGACGCCGGACGATCCGCTTGCGGTCATCGAGAACGAAATGGCTTCCTATCACCCGGTTAAACTCGAGCGCATGCCCCGTTTTGTCGGGGGTGCGGTCGGGTATATCGGCTACGAGTATATTCATGCGATCGAGCGATCGGTTCCGCTGGCCGAAAACAATCCGCTCGGTATGCCTGTCTTGCACTTCATGCTGACCGATACTCTGGTTATATTCGACCGGGCGAGCCAGACGCTGCGCCTGCTCGTGAATGCGCACGTTCGGGGCGATCCGGAGGCGGCGTACACGGAGGCTCAGGAGGCGCTCCGGCAGCTGGCGGAGTCGTTGGCGCGAGGGCGTGAGATTCCGACGGTGCCGGTGGCGCCGGCAGGGGAGATCGCGGTGCCGCCGGGGAATTTCGAACGGGCGGAATTCGAGACCATGGTCGCGCGCAGCAAGGAGTACATTCGTGCCGGAGATATTATTCAGGTCGTTGCCTCCCAACGCTTTGAACGACCGTTTCATGAGAGCCCGCTCGACCTCTACCGGGCCCTGCGAGTGGTCAATCCCTCCCCGTACATGTTTTTGTACGACCCCGGAGAGTTCGCGCTGGTAGGCGCTTCACCCGAGGTGCATGTTCGCCTGACCGATGGGTTGGCGGAGTTGCGGCCGATCGCCGGTACGCGGCCGCGGGGTGCCACAATGGCTCAGGATCAGGCGTACGAAGGGGATTTGCTCGCGGATGAGAAAGAGCGGGCGGAGCACCTGATGCTGGTCGACCTGGCCCGCAACGACCTCGGGCGCGTGTGCGGCTACGGGAGCGTGCGCGTACCGGAATACATGGTTGTGGAGCGTTATTCGCATGTTATGCACATCGTGTCTCAGGTTGAGGGACATATTGCGCCGGACCAGAACGCATACGACCTGATGCGGGCGACGTTCCCCGCGGGAACGGTCAGCGGAGCCCCGAAAATTCGGGCCATGCAGATTATCGCCGAGCTGGAGCGGGAGATGCGCGGGCCCTACGCCGGAGCGGTCACCTACTTCAGCTACGACGGCAACCTCGACTCGTGCATCGCGATTCGCACCGCCCTCCTGAAGGAGAAGCGGATTTTCATACAGTCTGGAGCGGGGCTCGTCGCAGACTCCGAACCGGCGCGAGAATACGAGGAGACAGTCAACAAGGCAAAGGGAATGCTGCGCGCGGTCGCGGTCGCCGAACAGATCGCCGGCGTGGTTTGAGGCGTCGAAGTCGCCATTCAGCCAGAGAAGGTGCAGCGTTCGCCTGAGGTCAGCCAGAAGGGGGCGCGCAACCGCTTGTTCGGAGCACGGGCGGTCTCGCCCGTGGGAATTTCGAACCACCGACAAGGCTTCACTCAGGGATAAGGAGGTTCGCACTGCGATGGTTGCTCGGCTTTATATTCACCAGGCCTTCGGACGCCGGAATCGGAAATATTACATATGCTGTTTCGGAACAACGCCTTCCATGCGAATCGTGAGTCGTGCCGGAGGACAAATTCGGACAAATTCTCCATACCGCGGAATGCGTTTGGCCGAACAAAACTCTAATGTTCATGTATTACAGGAGCATGGCACAACGTAAAGTCATCGCTTTCGACGAAGACGCATCCCCCCGAGCCGACCGCAAGAACGGTGAAGCGATCCAGGTTTCACGCTTGCCGGGTTACGAGGAGAATGGGGATGTGGACGTCCGGAAAGGCGCATCCGAAACCGAACGGAGTAGTTTGAGGCTGTACTTGCAGGAGATCGGCCGTGTGCCGCTCCTGACGCCCCAGGAAGAAGTGAAGCTGGCCAAGCGGATAAGCAAAGGCGATGCCGAGGCGCGCTCCCAGATGATCCAGGCGAACCTGCGTCTCGTGGTGAAAATCGCGCACGACTATGCGAGCTTTGGATTGCCGCTGCTCGACCTGATCAGCGAGGGGAATATCGGGCTCATCAAAGCGGTGGAGCGTTTCGATCCCAACAAGGGCGGGAAATTATCGACCTATGCCGCATGGTGGATCAAGCAATCGATCAAGCGCGCGCTCGCCAACCAGTCCAAGACGATCCGGTTGCCGGTTCATCTCGTGGACAAGATAGCGAAGATGCGCCGGATCGCGATGGAGATGACCGAGGAACTCGGTCGGGATCCGACGAATGAAGAACTGGCGCATGTTCTGGGTATGCCGGTAAACAAGGTTGCCCACTTGAAGTCGGTCTCGATACGGCCGAGTTCGCTCGACGCTCCCGTCGGGGAAGACGAGGGCACGGAGCTTGGGGAATTGGTGGGCGACGATAACATGGCGACGCCGGTCGAGCAGCTGAGTCAGAAGTCGATCCTCGGTGAAATCAACCGGATGGTCAACACGCTCGACAAGCGGGAGGCGGAAATCATCCGGCTTCGATTTGGGTTGGGCGGTGATAAACCGAAGACTCTCGAGGAAGTCGGAGAATCGTTCGACATCACGCGCGAGCGCGTTCGCCAGCTCCAGAACATGGCGTTGACCAAGATGCGCCGCACGCTCCAAAAGCAGGAGCGGCAGCGTACCGCGGTGGAGATCGACGAGGAGAATCGCAAGCGCGAGAGGATGGAGGTCCTGAACGAGTTCATCATGACGCGGATGCAGGGCCAATCCCGATCAGCTTAGGGCGATCCCGGAGGGAATGCTTGCACACCATCGGCGAATTGCTTAGAGTCGGGATTTGATGGGCAAGCGAGGTCAATGGATATGCAATGCGTGCCGGGTGGCCCCGGTTGGATTGCGGTGGCTGTTTGCGGCGTTGATCGGGGTTTCTGTCCCGGTCGGGGCGGCGTCGGCAGTTCAGATAGAGGATCTCCTCCCGGCGTATCGTGCGGTGGCGACGCCTTTTCAGTCGTATCAGGACCTCGATGCGATCGTCGAGCGATATAAGGATCGCCGCCTGGTGCTCCTCGGCGAGGCGACCCACGGCACCCGCGCGTTTTACGTGCTGCGGGCTCTTCTGTCCCGGCGGCTGATTGAGGATGGGGGATATTCCTTCGTTGCGGTCGAGGGCGACTGGGTTTCCTTGATGCGTGTGAACCGTTACGTGAAAGGATTGCCTGGGGCGCCGGAGAGCGGCCACGCCGCCTTGATGGGCATCGACCAGTGGCCGCAGTGGATGTGGGCAAATCATGAGTTCCTCGTGTTTGTGGAATGGTTGCGGGCGTGGAACGATGAGCTTCCTCCAGAGGATCGGGTCGGCGTCTATGGAATCGATCTCTATGCGCCCTGGGATGCCATGGATGCGGTGCTTGCTTATTATCGCGAGCACGATGCGGAGGGGGCTGAAACGCTCGAGCGCACCTACGCGTTGTTCGATCGATACCGCGACGACCCGGGGCGTTATGGTCGTGCGGCGGGGTACGGAATTCGGGATGCTCAGGCGGACGTGGAAGCGGCGTTGGCGCGGGTGGAGCACGACCTGGAGCGTGTTGACGATGTGCACAGGGTCGAAGGGTTCTACGCATGGCAAGCGGCCTCGGTGGTGGCGTCGGCGGAGGCATTCTACCGGAAGATGCTGGATGATGGCCCGGGCTTCTGGAACCAACGCTCGACCCACATGATGGAGACGGTGGAGCGTCTGCGGGATTTTTACGGCGAAAACTCGCGCGGGATTGTGTGGGCACACAACACGCACGTCGGAGATGCGCGGGCGACGACGATGCAAGAGACCGGGCAGCGCAACATCGGTCAAATGGCCCGGGAGCGACATGGGCTGGAGCACGTTTTACTGCTCGGGTTTGCCACGGACCACGGCGAGGTCATCGCGGCGCGGGCCTGGGAACGCAGACCCCAGACCATGACGATACCCGCAGCCCGCCGAGGGAGTTTTGAGGCGATTCTCCGGGAACTCGGCGAGAAGGATAAACTCCTCATGTTCCCGTCGGTTGACGAGCTTGGGGAGGAGCTTTTGGAACCGTTGGACCATCGGGCGGTGGGGGTTGTATTCCAACCGGCAAGGGAGGAGGGTCATTACGTTCCCTCCGTGCCGGCCCTGCGGTACGACGCCCTGCTCTATATCCATGAGACCAGCCCCGTGAACCCCTTGCACGCGAGATGACGTTGCGCATTGACAGAGTCCGGGTGTGGCTCGCCCTCCTGCTCGGGGCTATGCCGTTCGTGACGGCGGGACCGGCGTTGCTTGCAGAAGAGAAGAGCGACAGTACGGAGACGGATGCGTGGCGTCAGGACCGCGAGCGGATGGTGCAGCGGCAGATTGTGCGACGCGGGGTGGAGGACGAGAGGGTCCTTAAGGCGATGCGAGCCGCTCCGCGCCATCACTTTGTTCCTGAGCCACGCAGACGATTTGCCTATGATGACCGACCGCTGCCAATCGGTTATGGCCAGACGATCTCACAGCCTTTTATCGTGGCATACATGACCGAGGCGATCGAGCCGCGAAGTGATTTCAGGGTGCTCGAAATCGGGGCGGGTAGCGGTTATCAGGCCGCGGTTCTCGCCGAAATCGTATCTGAGGTGTACACGATTGAGATTGTCCGCCCGCTTGCCGAGTGGGCGAAGGAGCGGTTGGCCGCGGCGGACTACGGGAATGTCGTGGTCAAACACGGAGACGGGTATCACGGGTGGAGCGATCATGCGCCCTTCGACGCGATCGTCGTGACAGCCGCCGCTCCACATATTCCTCCACCGCTGATCGATCAGCTCCGGGATGGCGGGCGGATGATTATCCCGGTCGGATCGCCGCACCTGACACAGCAATTGGTGATGGTGGAGAAGGATGGTGAGGACGTGCGGACGCGGAACCTGATGCCGGTGCGGTTTGTGCCGCTGACCCGAACGGATGAATGATATGCCCGCGCGCGGCTGGGGATCGGCGGTGTTCTTGGCCAGCGTTGCGCTGATCGCGGGGCAGATTGTCCTGATGCAGGCGCTCGCGCAAGCGCAAGGGCATCATTTCGCTTACTTGGTAATCTCTCTGGCATTACTCGGTTTCGGATGCAGCGGAACGGTTCTGGCCCTGGGGCGGGAGTGGCTTCTTCGCGCTTCGGAGTGGTTGCTGCCGGCGTTGCTGCTCGGTACGAGCGTCGGCATGGCGCTCGGACTCGGATGGGCGCAACGCGCTGCCGCGGAGATCGACTTTCACCTGCTGTTCGTCGAGTGGCGACCGTGGATCCGAGTCCCGGGAGTCGTCGCCGGCGCGTTTGCGCCGTTCTTTCTTGGAGCTCTCGCTCTCGGGTTGGTCTTCACTCGCGAAGTGGAGCGAATCGGTCGTTTCTATGGCGCGAATCTTGCCGGATCCGCTGCCGGGGCCGCCATCGGACTCGGAGTCTTGTTCCTCGTGCCGCCCGAGCGGGCGATTCCGCTGCTCGCCATGTTCCCGGCTGTAGCGGCGTGGCTGGGGCGCCCGAGAGGAACGCGGGTCCGGCACAGAACATTTCCCCGCACCGGATACGGATGGGCGATCGGGGCCTCTGCGTGCCTGCTGTTGGCAATCGGGGTGTTCCTGCGCGTACCCGAGGCACCGATGTCGCCGTACAAGGCAATGCAGTACAGCCTTCAACTGCCCGATTCGGACGTGGTGTTGGACCGGCCTCATCCGATGGGACGGCTGCAGGTGGTGACTTCGCCAGCCCTGCGGTATGGTCCTGGGTTGAGCTTGCATTACCGTGACGACATACCCGCCGTTCCGCACCTCTACCGGGATGGGGATTCCTACGGGGCCGTAGTGCCACCGCCGCGGCAGGGCAGCCATATCCTGGAGGCAAGCGTGATGGCGTTGCCTCTCGCGCTGCGCGATCCAGAGCGGGCTCTGCTGTTGCACGGGGGCGGCGGTGCGGGTGCCGGGCTGCTCCTCCACCGCGAGATTCCGGAGGTCACCGCCGTCGAACCGCATCCGATCGCCGCTCGCCTGCTTCGAGGGATGCACGCGCCCGCGGGCGTCGACTGGACGGTGGAGACGCGGGACGCACGCGCTTTTCTCAATCGGCCTTCGCGGCACTATGACCTCGTCGTACTCCCGGTCCAGGGTGCGTTCGGCGGCGGCCTCGGCTTGCGATCGATCCAAGAGGACTATCTTCTGACGGTGGAGTCCTTTGAACGCATCCTGGGGGCATTGCGTGAGGACGGAATTCTGACCGTCAGTGTGTACATCGATCAACCGCCGCGAGCCGGGCTGAAAGCACTCGGGCTCCTGGTGAATTCGTTGCGCGCCGCCGGGATCGAGCGTCCGGCAGAGCATGTTGCTGCGGCGCGCAGCTGGGATATGCTGACGTTGGTTGCGAGCCCGCAACCGTTCGAAGCATCCGACCGCAGCCGGCTGGCGGATTTCACCGGGGAGCACGGGTTTGATCGCGCATGGATTCCGGGATTCGGACCGGCGCCGGACGATCGGCGGCATGTGATGCAGGACGATCGGCTTGCAGTCGGAGTTGAGGCGATCCTGAGCGGTGACCGGCAGGCGTTCGAGCAGGAGTACCCCTTTCGACTGCAGACGCCGCGCGACAACCAGCCGTACTTCCACCAGTTTGTCCGGCTTGATCGCCTGGACGAGGTTCGCCGGATTTTTGGAGCCGGGTCTCTGGCCTTCGTTGAAATCGGTTCGGTGGTTGTCGTCGCGACCGTGATCCTGCTGGGCGTCGCGGCGGCGGTCTTGATCTGTCTTCCTTTGCTTCGGCTGGGATGGGCGCGGGGCGGTCGCGGTCCGGTGTTCGCGTATTTCTCCGCCATCGGATTGGGATTCATGTTTCTGGAAATCGTCTGGATCCAGCGATTCACCCTCTTCTGGGGGAATCCGCTTTACGCGGCCGCCGGTGTTATCGTCGCCCTGCTGTGCGGAATGGGAATCGGGAGCGCGCTGAGCGGGCGCATGCCGGCTCGACCCCGGTTTCTGCGCGGCATCCTGGGCGCGATCGTCGTTGTCCTCCTCGCGCTGCTATGGGTGCAGCCGGCCTTCTTCGCGGTCGCATTGGCCTGGCCGGAACCGGTCAAATGGGCAACCGGGCTGTTGATGATCGGCATTCCAGCGGTGTTGCTGGGATTCGCATTTCCCGGTGGGCTTCGGGCTGTGGGACGCGGCTATCCCGCCCAGGTTCCATGGGCATGGGGAATCAATGGATGCTTCTCCGTGCTGGGTGCGCCGCTTGCCGCAGTGATCGCGATGGGGGCCGGGTTTCACGTTGTGGGAGTCAGCGCCGCCGCCGCGTACGCGGTTGCCCTGCTCGCCTGCGGCCGCCTCCGGGGTCACAACTGAATCCAGGACTCCGTCGCGTGATGGTACAGTGTGATCGGACGTCCCGACGCGCGGTGATGCCAGAGCCACCCACGCTCCATGCTGTAGAGATGGGGCCAGTGCTGCGTGTTGGTCCACACCCAGTCGAGCCCGTCAACCCAGATCCAGATGCTCCCCGAATCCTCCCCCGACACATAGATCCATCCCCAGTACGGATGGTACAAACGGGGAAAGGCATCGGCGCGGAAGGGGCCGAACCACGGCGAACAGAAATACGTGTTTGAGAGCCGCTTGACGCGACCGAACATCTCTGTGACGCGCGCAAGGATCCGATTGCTTTCGGCGCTGCTGACCCGGATGGAGTAGGTCCCATGGCTCCATGGTTCCGCGGTGGTGACTGCAACTTCGTAGTTCGTATGTGCCGAAACGGAGAATTGCGCGGCCGCGGTATCGCCCGCCTCCGGAGTGACCACCGATATCGGTTCAGTCCCATTCTCCGGGTACACAAAGATGCGGGGGATGAAGTCGGAAGAATGGACACGCACCGTCACCATGTCGCCGCCAGGGTAGCCTCCCATAATATGGTTGCGGACGAAAAACACCTCTCCGTCCTCCCGCCAGAATGGGCTGAACGGGGTGATCCTGCCGTCCGTCGTATCGACGGGCATGATCGGCGCAAAGTTTTCCCAGTAATGGAAGAGGGTAAGGGGAACCGAACTGAGCGCGATCCCGCCGGCGGTGATCGGCTCGACCGTCGAAACATACGCCGAATACTCAGCGCGGGTCGGAGGGTCAAATGTGATGGTTTTCACGCCGCTTCGCGAACGTGCGGCGGTGTAAACCACGACGCCGGCATCCTCGTCGACAATATCAAGGTGTGCGCCGACCGCAGGAGCGGTCATTTCGAGGCGGAGGGGCTCGCCAGGTGAGAGGATGCCCAGGGGCAGCTTCTCCCAGGAGAACTCCCCGTCCTCCTCCGCGGCCTCGCGCCAGGGGTGTGGATCGCCACGGCGGACGGAGGCGACCCAGGTAAACCCTTCGTGCAGGGGAAAATCGTCGGCCAGATGCGCTTCAATCCAATCCGTGTAGGGCGCGACCGCCGTGTACATGGCGTAGCTGTCGGGGATTCCGCACTCCTGCGTGGTCCCATGACTGAGGATCCCGGCCAGACGGTCCCCCTCGCCCGGGGCGCCGGGGATCAGGAGCGGGCCGCCGCTGTCTCCGGGACAGGGGGTGGGGTTGCCGCTGCCGTCGCCCACAGCGATGTGCGTGTCCAGGCGTGGGAACGGGTGGGTACACGCATAATCCGGGTCGCTCTGCACCGGGACCGAAATCAGGGCTTCCTGGAGCGCCCGCTGTACCCCCACGCCGTCCCGGCCGCGGCCCCAACCCAGCACCCGGACATCAAGCCCAGGCCACGCCTCGGACGCCGCCGCGAAACGATCCGGACCAAGCGGCTCGCGGTCGGTTATCGGTTCCTCGAGGTGAAGGAGGGCCAGGTCACTGTCGAATGCAGCCTGCCACCGCACGAATCCGGGATGGATGAATGTCGCGGCGACCCGGTGGCGGGGGGTGTTGCGATCCAGGTATGATTCCCCGACCGACACATAGAACCGCAGGGGACGGATCGCCCGTACGCAGTGTGCCGCCGTCAAGACCCACTCAGGATGAATCAGCACACCGCTGCAGAACGTGTCCGCGGCCGCGTCGCCCCCGACATGCTGCATCACGGCAACCATCCAGGAGGGGGCCTCGGAAACCGTGTCGCCGCCGAGGATCTGCGGGACCAGGGACTCGCTACGCCCACCCTCCCGGGGCGCGCCGGATACGGATACAGACAGAACGAGGATGAATACAAGGGGGGCGATGCAGGGGATCCGTAGGAGCGAAATAGTCATGGGTTCTGAATTCAGAGGTGCTACAGTAAGGAGTCGGAAAACCTCATCCCGCGATTCCAATGAACCGATTGACAAGGGGATGAATCTCGGCGATTATTCAGGGTTATGACGATTATTGCGTATCTTAAACCACATTGTGGATGGAGTCGAGGCGTTCGCGCGATTTTGCAGAAACACGATCTGGCGTTCGAAGAGAAGGATATCATCAACCATCCCGAGCTTTACGCTGAAATGGTGGAGAAATCGGGTCAGCCCCTCTCTCCCTGCGTGATTGTGGACGGCGTCATGCTTGCGGATGTGAGTGGAGAGGAAGTGGAAAACTACTTGCTGAGCAAGAACCTGGTGAATCCGACGAAGAAGGAAACGCCGGTTCCCACCGACGCCCCGTGCACTCCTGAGGAAGAGTCTGCGAAGGTCGCTTCGAAGACGATCCGGTTTTTCTGAGAGCGGGAGGGGTTCCAGGAGCCGTTCAGCCGCCTGCGCTTGGGCGGCGGTGGTCGCGCGGATCGGGTTCGCCCGCCGAAATCAGGCGGGATCACCCGTTACGGGCGGCACACTAAGCCCTTTATGCTCAGATAATTGGAATCATTCTAAAAAAATAATTGCATCGTTCTCCGCGATCTTTATTCGATCACAAGCTTATGCGTAATCAGAGTAGAACCCTCCCCGGCTGGCCAGAAGCACAGGGCCTGTACGATCCCTCCTACGAGAAAGACTCGTGCGGAATCGGCTTTGTGTGCAACATCAAGGGAAGGCGATCGCACGATCTGATTCAACATGCGCTGAAGATTCTGGTAAACCTCGACCACCGGGGAGCGTGTGGGTGCGAGCCGAACACGGGGGACGGAGCCGGCATCCTGCTTCAGATGCCGCACGAATTCTTCCAGTCGGTACTCCCGGGCAACAATATCCACGACCTGCCCGACCGCGGCCAATACGGGGCCGGCCTCGTGTTTCTCCCGCGCGATCCGATTCTACGACAGCAGTGCGCCCGCAAAGTTGAAGAGATCGTGCGTGCGTGCGGGCAACGGGTCCTGGGGTGGCGAACCGTGCTGACGCGCAATTTTGAACTGGGCGCGACGGCGGTCGCGTACGAGCCCGTGATCCGGCAGCTCTTCGTGGCCCGTGGGCCGGAGGTTCAGGACGACATGGACTTCGAGCGAAAGCTGTACCTCATCCGGCGGATCTGTTCGTCGGCGCTCCGCTACAGCGATATTCAGGCTGGGAATGTCTTCTACCAGCCGAGCCTGAGTGCGCGCACGATCATCTACAAAGGGATGCTCACTCCGACTCAAGTCGGTCAGTTCTACCCGGACCTCAGCCATCCGGATATGAAGACGGCGCTTGCGCTCGTGCATTCCCGCTTCTCCACGAATACCTTCCCGAGCTGGGAACGCTCCCAACCGTTCCGGTACGTCTCGCACAACGGGGAGATCAACACGCTGCGCGGGAATGAGAACTGGATGTGGGCGAACCAGTTGCTCTTCAACAGCGAACTATTCGGCGACGACCTCGAGAAGCTCCTTCCGATCATCCGCAATGACGGATCGGACTCGGCGAAATTTGATAACGTGCTGGAGTTCCTGACCCTGGCCGGTCGGCCGGTTCACCACGCCATACTCATGATGATCCCGGAACCGTGGAGCAACCATGAGTCGATGAGCGACGAGAAAAAAGCCTTCTACGAATATCACGCCTGCCTGATGGAGCCGTGGGACGGTCCGGCCTCGATGGCCTTCACCGATGGAGTCCGCGTCGGGGCCATTCTCGATCGCAATGGTTTGCGTCCTTCCCGTTATTACGTCACCGACAACGACCTGGTGATCATGGCCTCGGAGGCCGGGGTGCTCGACCACATCCGGCCCGAGCAGATTGTTTTCAAGGGACGCCTACAGCCCGGGCGCATGTTTTTCGTGGACATGGATCAAGGGCGGATCATCGAGGACGATGAGATCAAGTCGGAGCTGGCCCAGGAGAAGCCGTACCGGAAGTGGCTCGACGATAACCTGGTCAGGCTTGAGAATTTGCCGGAGCCGGAGGAGTTCCACGGCGTCGATCACCACACCGTGCTGCAGCGGCAGAAGGCGTTTGGATACACCTATGAAGACCTTCGGATGATCATCGGGCCGATGGGCGAGGCCGGGGTGGAGCCGATCGGTTCGATGGGGAACGATGCCCCTCTGGCGGTGATCAGCAACCGCCCGCAACTGGTGTACAACTATTTCAAACAGATCTTCGCCCAGGTGACAAATCCGGCGATCGATTCGATCCGCGAAGAGCTCATCACCTCGACGGTGGTTTACCTCGGGTCGGAACCGAACATGCTGAACCCCGGAGAGTCGGCGGCCCGCCAGATCAAGCTCGATTACCCGATCCTGGGCAACCAGGAGCTGGAGCGCTTGCGCCGGGTCGACCGTGACGGATTCCAGACGGCAACCCTTCCGATTCTCTTTCCGGCGGACAAGGGTGGTGTCGGACTCGAGAAAGCCTTGGAGGAACTCTTCCGGACCGCCGACAAGGCGATCGCCGCCGGCGCGAACATCCTGATTCTTTCCGACCGCGGCATCGATGCGGATCACGCGCCAATGCCGGCGCTGCTGGCGGTGGCCGGAGTCCACCATCACCTGATCCGCCAGGGGACGCGCACAAAATGCGCACTGGTGCTGGAATCGGGTGAGCCGCGCGAGGTGCATCACTTTGCCCTGCTGATCGGCTACGGAGCGAGCGCGATCAACCCGTACCTCGCCTTCGAAAGCTTGTACGACATGATCCACGAGGATCTGCTCGGGACGGGATTCGAGGATGCGGTGAAGAACTACATCAAGGCGGGGATCAAGGGCGTGGTCAAAACCATGTCGAAAATGGGGATTTCCACGGTCCAGAGCTATTGCGGAGCCCAGATTTTCGAGTGTGTCGGCATCAAGAAATCGGTCGTGGACCGCTACTTTACCCGAACCGCCACCCGGGTTGAGGGCGTCGACCTCGACACCATCGCACGGGATGTTATGGTTCGCCATCACAAGGCTTTCCCGGAACGGCAATCAAGCGGCGTGGACGCCCTGGATCCGGGAGGTGTCTATGCATGGCGTTCCGACGGCGAGGCGCATCTCTTCAACCCGCAGACGATCCACCTGCTGCAGGCGTCGACCCGGAAGGGTGATTTTGAAATGTTCCGCGAATACTCGCGACTGGTCAACGACCAGTCCGAACAGCTGTACACGCTGCGTGGTTTGATGGAGTTTCGGTTCGACGAAGCGCCGGCGATTCCGCTCGAAGAAGTGGAGTCCGTGGCGTCGATCGTGCGGCGGTTCAAGACCGGTGCGATGTCCTACGGGTCGATTTCCAAGGAGGCCCACGAGGCATTGGCGATCGCGATGAACCGCCTCGGCGGGAAGAGCAACACCGGTGAAGGAGGAGAAGATCCCGATCGCTTTACGCCCGATCCAAACGGTGATTCGCGCAACAGCGCGATCAAGCAGGTCGCGAGCGGACGCTTCGGCGTGACAAGCCATTACCTGGTCAATGCGCGCGAACTCCAGATTAAGATTGCGCAGGGCGCGAAGCCCGGAGAAGGCGGCCAGTTGCCCGGGCACAAAGTATTTCCGGAGATTGCCAAGGTCCGCAAGACGACGGCCGGCGTCGGACTGATTTCCCCGCCTCCGCATCACGATATTTACTCCATCGAGGATCTCGCCGAGCTGATTCACGACCTGAAGAACGGAAACCGGTTCGCGCGTATCACCGTCAAACTGGTCTCCATCGTGGGCGTCGGGACCATCGCCGCCGGGGTCGCCAAGGCGCACGCCGACACAATCCTGATCGCCGGCTACGATGGCGGAACAGGAGCGTCGCCCCTGTCGAGCATACAGCACGCAGGAGTCCCGTGGGAACTCGGGATCGCCGAGACGAACCAGACGCTCCTGCTGAACAAGCTGCGCAGCCGGGTGTACCTGGAGTGCGACGGCCAGCTCAAGACGGGGCGGGATGTGGCGATCGCATGCCTCCTGGGCGCGGAGGAGTTCGGCTTTGCCACGGCGCCGCTGGTGACGCTCGGATGCATCATGATGCGGGCATGCCACAAGAACACCTGCCCGGTCGGGATCGCCACGCAAAATCCGGAGTTGCGCAAGAAGTACATGGGCGACCCGAACAATATCGTGAACTTCATGAAGTTCGTGGCCGAGGAGTTGCGGGAGATCATGGCGAAACTCGGATTCCGTACCATCGACGAAATGGTAGGGCGGTCGGATCGCCTCGAGATGCGCCGCGCGATCACGCACTACAAGGCGAAGGGACTCGATTACTCGAAAATCCTGAGGCGTCCGGATGTGCCGGCGGATGTCGGAACCTACCGGATGATGGACCAGGACCACGGGATCGACCGGAGCCTTGACGTGACCAAGCTGCTCGAAATCTGCCGGCCTGCGCTGGAGCGGGGCGAAAAGGTTGAGGAGTCCCTTCCCATCCTGAACGTCAACCGGGTGGTCGGTACGATTCTCGGCAGCGAAGTGACGCGCCGGTACGGACCGGAAGGGCTTCCCGACGGCACGATCCATCTCAGGTTCCAGGGTTCGGCCGGCCAGAGCCTCGCGGCTTTTGTCCCAAAGGGGATCACCATCGAAGTGGAAGGAGATGCCAACGATTACCTCGGCAAGGGCCTGTGCGGCGGCACGATCGTCGTTTACCCGCCGCGGCAGTCGACCTTCGATCCGGAAACGAGCATGATCACCGGAAACGTCGCCTTGTACGGGGGGACGAGTGGCGAGGCCTATCTCTATGGGATGGCCGGCGAGCGCTTCTGCGTGCGGAACTCAGGCGTCAACGCAGTCGTTGAAGGTGTCGGCGACCACGGGTGCGAGTATATGACCGGCGGGCGGGTCGTCGTGCTCGGCCGGACCGGGCGCAACTTCGCCGCGGGGATGTCGGGCGGCATCGCTTACGTCCTCGACGAGGATGGTGCCTTTGAGAGCCGGTGCAACCTGGCGATGGCCAACCTCTACGAGCTGATCGAGGGGCGGGACGAGGAGATCGCCGAGGTCAAGGCAATGGTTGAGCGTTACGTGCGTCACACCGATTCAAAAAAGGGCAAGCGTATCCTCGACGAGTGGGAGACGTGGTTGCCGCGATTCAAGAAGGTCTTGCCGAAGGATTACGAACGTATGCTCAACGCCTTCGACGAAGTTGAAAAGAGCGGGCTCTCCGGAGAGGAGGCCGTTCTGGCCGCCTTCGAGGCCAACACCAAGGATGCTTCGCGCGTCGGCGGGAACTGATACCCCCGATTGCGCTGTCGAAGGAATATTGCATTTCAACCATCGAGTCTCATGGGTAAACTGACCGGATTTTTAGACTATGCGCGCGAGCTGCCTGAGGCGCGGAAACCCGCCGAGCGCATCAAGGACTGGAAGGAGTACAACCTCCAGATGCCTGAGGAGAAGCTCCGTGAACAGGGAGCGCGGTGTATGGACTGCGGCACCCCCTTCTGTCACACCGGCGCCACAATGAAGGGCCTGGCGGTCGGGTGCCCGGTCTACAATTTGATTCCGGAGTGGAACGACTTGGTTTACCGGGGGCTGTGGAAAGAGGCGCTCGAGCGGCTGCACAAGACGAATAATTTCCCGGAGTTTACGGGACGAGTCTGCCCCGCACCGTGCGAGGGCTCGTGCGTGCTCGGAATTATCGAGCCGCCGGTTACGATCAAGAGCATCGAGCGCGCCATCATCGACCGGGGATGGAAAGAGGGATGGGTCGTTCCAAACCCTCCCAAAACACGAACCGGGAGACGCGTCGCCGTCGTCGGATCCGGCCCCGCCGGCCTGGCGTGCGCCGATCAGCTGAACAAGGCAGGCCATACCGTTACGGTCTACGAACGGGCGGATCGAATCGGAGGGCTGCTCATGTACGGCATCCCGAATATGAAGCTGGACAAGGCAATCGTGCAGCGGCGTGTCGACCTGATGGCGGAAGAGGGCGTGGAGTTCGTCGCCGGATGCGAGGTCGGTGTCGAAATTCCGGCTCAGGCACTGAAGGAGGATTTCGACTCCGTGGTGCTCTGTTGCGGCGCCACCAATGCACGCAACCTTCCAATCGAAGGGCGCACCCTGCAGGGGGTACACTTCGCCATGGAGTACCTGCACGCGAACACACAGCACCTGCTCGACAATTACTTTAAGAATGGTAATCCGCCGATTTCCGCGGCTGACAAGGACGTCGTCGTGATCGGAGGGGGCGATACCGGTACCGACTGTGTGGGTACATCCATGCGTCACGGATGCCGGAGCATCACGCAGCTCGAAATTATGCCCCGCCCCCCGGATCATCGCGCCGCCGACAACCCCTGGCCGGAATGGCCGAAGGTGTACCGGCTCGACTACGGACAGGAGGAAGCAAAACAGGTATTCGGAGACGATCCGCGCGAGTATCTCGTCACCGCGAAACGGTTTATCGGCGATGACAAAGGTCAGGTGTCCGGAATTGAGATCGTCAACATCGAGTGGGAAAAGGATGAGAACGGGCGGTTCTCTCCACAGGAGGTCGCCGGCACTCAGCGGACGATTCCCGCGCAACTGGTGCTGCTCGCGATGGGTTTCCTCGGGCCAGAGTCCACCGTTTTGGATCAGCTGCAGCTGGAAAAGGATCCGCGCAGCAACGTGAAGGCCGAGCACGGACGGTTCACAACGAACGTGGAGGGCGTCTTCGCCGCCGGTGACATGCGGCGGGGCCAGAGTCTGATCGTCTGGGCAATCAACGAAGGCCGCGGCGCCGCGCGCGAGGTCGATCGCTACCTGATGGGCCGCACCCAGTTGCCGTGATATCCGCGGCTGGACCTGCCGCCGTGGCCGTATCGGCCTTTGACCCAATTGCTGCCGCCAGGAGTTTTTGCGACTTCGGATGAAAACGCCTAAGGAGTCGACGCCCCTCTCCACTTGTCGATGTGTTTCCCCGGCGGGTTAAATGCGCGGAAGCAGTCTAAAACCCGGGTGGCGCAATCAATTTTCCTTCTCTCCATCCTCCGGCTTTGACTCCTCTTCATCCTCCGGCTTCGACTCCTCAGGCTCCGTCTTCTGCTCGACTTCTTCGATATCTCTGTTGCTTACGCCAGGGATCTCCTCCTCCAGGTCATCGGCTTCGGGGGAGGCCGCCCGCTCTGGGTCGGGATCGCTCGGGAGCTTGGAGACCAATCCTTCGAATGAACGGAACAACTCCATCGGGAGCGGCAGGAATGCGATCGTATTGTTCTGCTGCCCAATCTCAGACATCGTCTGCAGAAACCGGAGTTGGAGCGCCACCGGCTGTCGGCTGATCATCTTCCCGGCTTCGACCAGTTTCTTGGCAGCCTGGAATTCACCAAGCGCGTTGATAACCTTCGCGCGGCGTTCCCGTTCGGTCTCGGCCTGGCGCGCCATGGCCCGTTTCATGTTATCCGGAAGCACCACGTCCTTGACCTCGACCGAGATGACTTTGACGCCCCACGGATCCGTCTGGCGGTCCAGGATTTCCTGGATCGACTGGTTGATCCGGTCTCGCTCCGCCAACAAGTGATCGAGTTCGACCTGGCCGATCACGCTGCGCAACGTCGTCTGCGCGAACAGGGAAGTGGCCTCGAGGTAGTTCTCGACATTGACGATCGCGGCCTCCGCATCGACCACCTTGAAATACGTGATCGCATCGACCGTAACCGGGACGTTGTCGCGTGTGATGATCTCCTGCTTCGGGACGTTCGAGGTCACCACCCTCAGGTCCACGCGTACCATCTTATCAATAAAGGGGATTAGAATGATCAGCCCCGGCCCTTTCGCGCAAAGTAGTTTTCCGAGGCGGAACACGACGCCGCGTTCATACTCGCGCAGAATGCGAAACATCTGCGGAAGGATTAGCAGCGCCAGAACAAATATCGTTACGACCCATACCATCAGGTTAAAGATTTCTCCAGCGTCATTCATGATCGATCTCCTCCGTTTTCCGACTGATCCCCAAGCGGTTCGACATCCAGGGTCAAACCTCGGTTTCCAAGTATTCGGCAAAACGATCCGGCTGGAATCTCCGTGCGGCTGACGGCATTCCAGTATTCGCCATCAAAATACACTTTGCCGCCGTCGGGACCGACATCCCGCACGGCCTTCACCCTCCGGCCCCGCAAGGTCTCGCTGCCCATTTTGACGCCCGTCAACTGGGCGCGGAGCCCGGAACTCACGACGAACGAGAAAAATAACGCGGTCAAAATCGCAGCCGGGACGATGTAATACCAGGAGAGCGCGAAGGCGGGGCCGAGATCGTCAAAGAGCATCAGCGAACCGAGGGCGAACGATATCGCGCCCCCCACGGTCAACAACCCGAACGAGGGGGTGAACAGTTCTGCCAGCATCAGCGCGATCGCGAATGCGATCAGCAGGAATCCGGCAATGTTTACCGGTACCGCGGCAACCGCATAGAGTAGCAACACGAGCGCGATCACACCGGCTGTTCCCGGGAAGATTGCGCCCGGGTTGCTCAGTTCTCCAATGATGCCGTAGATCGCCACCAACATTAGGATGAACATGATCTGCGGGTTGAACAGGAACTTCAGGAACCGTTCTCCCGGCGTCATTTCGATTCGAGTGATCTTCGCCGCGGCGGTGTTCAGCACCCGATCCTCGATCTCCCAGGAGTCTACCTTCTCAAGCAGATCTCTGAGATCCTCGGCAATAAGGTCGATCACGCGTTTCTCGAGTGCTTCGTCCGCCGGAATCGCCGCCGCATCGCGCACCGCAGCCTTGGCCCACTCCACGTTGCGGTCGCGCAGCCGGGCAATCGCCTCCACGTAGCTCTCCGCGTACTCGAACATCTTGCGCTCCTGCGTCGTCATCTGGCGTTCGCCGTCATTCTCCTCCACGTCGCCGGAGTCCTCTTCCTCGCCGTTCGGCCGGTTTGGAGGGGGGGTCAGCGCCGCCCCCGACCCCATCTGCACCGGCGATGCAGCCCCGATGTTGGTCGCCGGGGCCATTGCAGCAACGTGGGCGGAGAGGGTGATGAAGAGTCCGGCGCTGCCCGCGCTCGCCCCCCGCGGATACACATACACGGCGACCGGAACCGGGGACGCCAGGATGTCCTGCACAATCTTCTGCGTCACGTTCAGGAGTCCGCCCGGAGTGTCGAGTTTGATGATCAGCAACTCCGAGCCTGCTTCATCGGCGGCCAGGATTCCCCTCTGGATATAGTCCTGCTGCGTCTGCCCAATGGGGCCTTGAATCCGGACCACGGTCACCTCCGGGGAGGCACCCTGCCCGGCCGATTCCGCGGCTCCGGCGAGCGGTACGAGCAACAGGGCGGCCAGTGCCAGCTGTCTGAAGATCCCGTTCACGACGTTATTACGATAACCGCGATCCCATTTCCTGGCAAATATATTCCTCCGAAACCAAACTCCAACAGCTCTCCACTGAAAATGGGCGCTCGCAGGTGCTGGATCGGTATGTCGAGGAGATATCGATCCGCGAAGTCGAAGAGGGCGGGGCATGGAAGGAAACGGACGCGTTGCCGGAGCTCTCGGGGAAGGAGTAACCGCATGGAGAGTGTTTTCGATTGCGGCGTTGGGAACCGGATCGTAGACATTGCTTATGAGTGCGCAACCCGGGGGGCGCGATCGCCCCAATATCCTCCTTCTGTTCACCGACCAGCAGCGTTACGACACGATCGCGGCGCTCGGTAATGCGCGCATCCGTACGCCGGCGCTGGACCGTCTCACCCAGGAGGGGGTGAGCTTCGACCGTTGTTACACGCCCTCGCCGGTCTGCGTGCCTGGGCGGTGTTCGATGGTCACCGGGCTGCCGCCCCACGCGACCGGCTGTTACGACAACGCCCCGATGCCCCAGAACATCCCGAGTTTCATGGAGGGACTCGCGGAGCTCGGATACCAGACGCACGGTGCCGGCAAGATGCACTTCACCCCCGATCATCGGAGAATGTGGGGATTCGAGACCCGCGATGTATCGGAGGAAATTCAGTACGAGGGCAGCGACTTCGTAGACCACCTACGCGAGCACGGGTATGGGCATGTCACCGAGCCTCACGGGCACAGAAGCGAGTACTACTACATCCCGCAACCCTCCCAGCTGCCGCAGCACCTGCACGAGAGTTGGTGGGTGGCGGACCGGTCGATCGCCTTCCTCGAACGGCGGGACCGCGACCGGCCGTTCTTCCTGTGGAGCAGCTTCATCAAACCGCATCCCCCGTTTGAGAACCCGGCCCCGTGGACGAAGCTCTACCGCTGTGCCGATATGGACCTACCGTACCGACCGGATCGATACGATCACCTCCTGACCTATTGGAACCGGGTTCAGAATCGCTACAAGTACAAGGACGCCGGTACGGACGACTTTCTCCTGCGCACCATGCGGGCGGCGTACTATTCGTGCATCTCGTTCATCGATTACAACGTCGGCCGCATCCTCGACGCTTTGGGACCGGAGGCGGAGAATACGCTGGTCGCCTTCACATCGGATCACGGGGAGCTGCTTGGGGATTACGGGAGCTTCGGCAAGCGCACCATGCTCGATGCCGCGGCGCGGGTGCCGTTGATTGTGCGTTGGCCGGGGCGGATCGCGGCGGGTGGCCGGTGTCCGACGCCGGTTTCCCTCCTCGATATCGGGACTACCTTCCTCCGTGCCGCGGGGTCCGATCGGCCGCCGCCGTACGATGAATCCACCGACCTGACGCGGATCGCCGGGTCGAGCCCGTCTGTCCGGACGGTCTACAGCCAATTTCAGGAGCGTGATCAGGCTCTATACATGGCCATGGACGGGCGATGGAAATACATCTACTCCGCGGCGGACGACAGGGAGTGGCTCTTCGACCTCGCCACCGATCCGCGCGAGAGCCGCAGCCTGGCTGAAAACGTCCTTTACCGGGAGCGTTGCGACGCGATGCGCCGGGGCCTGGTATCCCGATTCGAGAACGCCGGGTACGACGACGCCGTCGAAGATGGAGACTGGCGGCGCTATCCACGCCCGGCATTACCCCGGGATCCCGACGGCGGGCTCCTCCTCCAGGACCCCAAGGTCCTTGAATCGAGCCTCCGTGACCTGCCGTCAGGGTACACGGCTTCATGATACGCTTCGACATTCGACTTCATCGCCGAACAAATCAACGAAGCATGGTGCAAACTGGGGTTCTCAATCCGCGGTGACGGCCCGCAACCCCGAGGGCGGCCGATGGGCGCGGGCGGGGGGGAGATGCGGAAGGTAAGCGACGCAAGGTATGCCGGGAGTCGAGGGGATTCAGCTCGTTCTGAATGGCTCAACCATATCAGGCAGTTCTGACAGTGTCGAGTCCTGTGCGTACCATCGTCTGATCGATCGCCGTTCCCCAAGCGGTCAAACCACACCGCGTTCAACCCGGCAGTTCGTGCGCCGAGATAGTCGCATTCATAATCGCCCCAGTTCTTGAACAGCCTGTCAGGCAGGAGTCGCTCCGCCCGGTACCCGCACTGGGCTCGTCTAATCGGCCACGCTGCAACAGCCTGGCAGCTAGGTTGTGACTCCTTCGGAACTCCTCCACATGTCGTCCTGGAGTTTCTGTACGATAGCGGCGTAACGGCGGACGGCGTTGCGTGGATCGCCGATATGCCGGTCGATGATCTGCTGCTGGGGGTGGCCAAAGCCGGCCAGCACCTCGGCGATGGCCAATTCCAATTGCCATCGCGCATCCTCGGTTTCGGGCCATCTGCCCCAGATCAGGGTCTGTTGAAACTTGCGGAGACACGGTAGATCGTCGCGCGCGAGCAATTGGCAAAGCGGCTCGACCGCGCGCTCGTCGCCGATGCGACCCAACGCGCGAACCGAGGCGATCACAGCATCGAAGGGCGCGATCGGATCCGCGAGCACGTCGAGAAGGACCGGCACGGCCTGAGGCGAGCCGATCCGGCCGAGCAGGACGATGCACGATTGCCAGAGCGGCACCATGTTCCGGCTGCGTGGCGTAAAGTCGAGGCGCTCGGCCAACCGTGTATCCACGGCTTCGATCAGTGCCGGCAGTGCCTGCTCGTTGCGCCGCCACGCGAGAGCGACGGAGGCCCAGAACCGAGCGGAATCCACACCGCTTTGCACGGCCTCTTCAAGGACCGCAAGCTCCTCGTCCCCCCCGTGCGCCAGCAGCCAGACGGCGTCCTTGGGGTTGTCCGAGGCGAGTTCCTCACGCAACTGCGCTATCGGGCGGGGCGGCACCACCGGGCCCAGTTCGGTTTCCGGCGCCAGACCGCCGCTCGCCAGGAGGTCCTTTTGGACAAGCTTCACATCCAGCTCTCGCGGAGTCGTGCCAAGCCGGACGCAATGGGCGGCGGCGAAACCGGCGGCTTCCCCGAGACGATGCTGGTTGCGCATGGTGCGGAACTGGTAGTTTGATTCCTGAGTGCTCGAGGCCGAGCGGCATGCCACCAGCATCCCTTCGACACCTTTGGGCAACATGACGCGGTACGGCATTTGGCCGCCCTGGTGGCGCTCGCGGTTGCCGAGGAGCCAAACCCAGAGCACCGGGGCGTCATCCTGGTTCTCGTAATCCTGGCTGTGACAATCATATTTCGCGCCGGAGAACCCAACCACATCGTCGAATTGTTTCGGCAGCACCCCGTCGAGAAAATCGTGTTGGTAGTCTCCGATGATCACCGGTCCCTGGCGCAACCCGAGCAAGGGACAGATGAGGAGAAGTTGCCGCTCGCCCTCCGGATCGGGGGCGAGGCGTTCCCAGACCTGCCGCACACCATCACGACGCGCGCGGGTGAGATCGACGACGTCGTGCGGGTCGCAGTAGCCCGAGTCCCAGTTGGTCGACCGGGGCATCCCGTTCGGCAGGAGGATATGCGCAACCTGGCTGTAACAATGGAGAACGCCGTCGACATCGCGCCCGATGTAATAGGGCGCCCCGGCCATGCGCGCCGCGTCGGCGTCGCCGCTCGAGTCGATCACCACCTTGGCGCGGTAGACCACGGGGCCCTCGGGCGTGGTCGCGTGGACTCCGGTAATGCGATTCCCTTGCATCTCCACATCGACGACGGTCGCGCCCCATACGCACTCCGCCCCCGATTCCACGGCCATCTGCTCCAGTACCGTTCGGCCGATTTCGTAGTGCAGTTTCGGGAGGCGTCCCGTGCCGGCGTACAGCGGATGATATTCCTTACAACGATCGTGAAACTCATCCTGCAGGCCGCCGCCGCGACCATGACCGACATAGTCCTGGCCGGACCCGGTCTTCATGCCGCCCAGGATGCTGCCGGCCTCGAGGCAGATGGTTTTTGCGCCCGCCCGTGCGGCGGCCACCGTCGCCATGCCGCCCGCCGTGCCGCCCCCAATCACCACGACATCGACTTCGCGCACCTGAGCGCCTTGTAGCGCAGATTCGTCCGCGGCCTTCTCCGGCGCGGTGGATTTGGACGAAAGCAGTCGCCGCGCTACCGCGTCGCCGGCATCGATTCGTGCCGCCAGGTCCGTCGGGTCGTTGGCTTGCTGCCCGTCGGCCCAATTACCCGCCGCCAGCAGATTCTCATATTGGGGATGACAAGTCATCGGTTCCGACAGTGATTTGGTTGGACCAAACGGAAGGGATTCGACGCTCGCGTGCGTCAGCACGGCATCCGTCAACTCGGGGACATCGCGGCGGACGGTGCGGAGCACCTGCTCCATGAGCAGACGGCCACTCTCCTTCGAATCCTTTGCCACGGTGAATTCGACGCGCGCTTCGCGCAAGCGAACCGATGGGAGCACACGCACGTCGCAAGCCTGTTCCGATGCGTCGCCCACCGCGATCTCCGCGGCCATCCCATCGGCGGCCGGGGACATGAAGAGCGTGTGTCGCCACGCTCGCTCCGGGGTGTCCAGCCACGGCACGTCGGTCTGCCGCCACAGGGTGCCCTCATCCGTGGCATCGACCCAGCTGTGGGCGCGGATCGTCTGCTTCCCCTGTTTGTTGCCAATCACAACTCCCGTCACGTGTCTGCCGGATACCAGCAGTTCCATGGCCGTGGAGTAGAGCAATACATCGACATGATGATTCTCCAGAACCTGGTCGAGGATGACCTCCGTGGTCGGTGCGTCGATGGCCTCGCCCCGCAGTCCACGGGCGGCGCTCAACGCACGGCGAATGATCTTGCCGGCCTCGGAGGAACCGGGCCGCAGGGTGCAACTGAAGGCCGAGGAAACCTCCCAGCCGAGCAGACACCGGCCTTCGACCAACAGGACACGCTGGTTCTCGCGAGCCAAGGTCAACGACGCGGCGACTCCGGTCAGTCCGCCGCCGAAAACAGCGACGTCATAGGTTGTTTCGAAAGGGTTGTTCGGGGTGCTCGTTATTGGTGGAATCATCAACGCATTATCACACCGCCTAACGCTGCAATTGGCAAGGGGGAATGCTTTTTCGCTACGATAGCGATCCCGATGATGGTTGCGTCCCTACCCGAGTGACATTCCACTTATGATCGGCGGTTGAGTAGGTGTCCAGAAACCGCCCTGCGGCGAAATTTGGCGTGCGCGACCTTGGGTAGCCTGACCCACGTCGAGATTCATTCTTGGGTTGATGTGGATTTATCCTATGCTGAGTCGGCAAATATGCCGAAACCACCGAATATTCTATTTCTGATGACAGATCAAATGCGGTGCCGGGTTCTCGAGGACGGGCATCCATGCCGGGCCCCATGTCTCGATCGCCTGGCAGCGCGCGGGGTCCGTATCCAGAACGCCTATACACCGGTTCCCGTCTGTTCGCCGGCGCGGGCGAGCCTGATGACCGGACTGCTGCCGCACATCCACGGGGTGCTGGAAGTGGCCCACTGCGTGGACGACGACCAATGCAATCTGCGAACCGAATTCCCACATTGGGCGCAACGGCTCGCGTGTGGAACGACCTCACCGACCGGGAACGCCGCGAGGCGATGGCGTGCTACTACGCGTCCATCACGGAAATCGACGCGCAGTATGGTCGACTCATTCGCAGGCTGGAAGAGCGCGATGCGTTGAACAATACCATTGTGGTGTTCAATGGATTCGATTTCGACGAGCTCTACAACCTCGACGAGGATCCATACGAAATGCGGAACCGGGCGAATGATTCCGCCTGTGCCGAACGATTGCGCGAGCTTGTGGCACAATTATGGCGCAAAATACGCGAGACGGGAGATGACGCATTGTCCAACGCCAATCATCCGATCCTGAAGCTGGTTCCATACGGGCCCGAGGGATAGTCCCTTGCTCCTCATATCCTATGAAAGCGAGCGTGAAGAGTGAAAGTGGCCCGCCGGGAAATCGCAGCTCCATGCCCCGCGCTCCGTACTCTCTCCGACAATGCCTTCGGCCATCTGCCTCACTTTTGCTCTCCTCGTTCTATTTGACTTACGTCTAACGTTCGCGTATTTCCCTCCAGTCATGCTGAGTAAGTACAACCCTCTTGAGGTTGAACTTCTCCTCAAGCGCGCAGAGCCAACGTGGCCGCCATTCCCGCGGGCCTCGGACCGCCCGGCGTGGGAGAAGATCAAATCACGGGTGGGTGAAGCGGAAACGCAGCGGCAGATTCGCGAGGGAGAAGAAGCCGCGAAACAACCGATCCCGTTCATCTCCGCCACGCTCTTCCTCGAATCCAAGCGCACCGGCGAAGACGACCGCTACGAGAACACACGGTACCATCGTAGCGGACTCCTCTGTTCGGTTGCCATCGCCGAGTGCCTCGAAGGAAAGGGGCGCTTTCACGATTCGATTCTCGATCTTGCATGGGCGATTTGCGAGGAGAGCGCGTGGGGACTGCCTTGCCACCTGACTGAGCTTCCCGACATTCACGACCCGAGCATCGACATCGGCGCAGCCACCATCGCCCTCCAGATGGCCGAGCTATACACCTTGTTCGGCGACCTCCTGGATCCATATTCACATCTCCTTAGCCAGGGTGTCTCCTGTCAACGAGCCATGAGCATGACGCAGTCAAGTGTCATGCCTGGTACGGGATCACCGCGCGGTGCGGGTGGCCGGGTTTGAGTTTTCCGTTCTCCGCGAATCCTTCCGGACGGTTGGCCAGTCGCTCGATGAGGAGTGCCCGCCATGGGGCGACTCTTTCCTCGCAGGACGGTGCGAGGTCGCGGCGTTCTTGCGGATCGGCGACGAGATCGAAAAACTGCTCGGCGCCGGTTCGCGAGTGCCAGATGTATTTTTCACGCCCATCGGTCAACGCGTGCCAACCGCCGCTGTGCTCCAATGGGACGAATTCGCGAAATGCGGGCGGTGGTTTCCCTACCAGAAAAGGTTTAAGGCTGGCGCCTTCAACCGTGGAGGGGACGGAAATGTCACAGAGATCCAGCAGGGTCGGCATCAAATCTTCGAGGCAGACCGGTGCGTCGACCACCTGCCCGCGAGGCGCCTCCCACGCCGAAGGCAACTGAACGAGGAAAGGCACCCGGACGGAGCCTTCATACGGCTGGGATTTCCGGGCGAAATAGTGATCGCCCAGCATCTCTCCGTGATCGCTCACGAAAACAACGATCGTCTCACGCTCGCGCCCGATTCCGGTGTCTCTGTTGAGAATGCGGCGGATCTGGTCGTCCAGGTGGTTGATGAGCCCGTAGTAGGCGGCACGGGTGGAGAGGAGCGCCTCCCCGCGCAGGTTTACGTTGGCGGCATCGGGCTCCAGCGCGGTCATACCTCCGGGAGGTGGTTGCGCCCATTCGCCGAGAACCGGGTCCGGCACGCCGGTGCGCAGGTAGCGTTCAAAATAGAACGCGGGCGGATGCAACGGAGGGTGGGGAGCGAGGAACGACACGGTCAGGAAATACGGACAGCTCGGGTCGCGCCTTCGCAAAAAGTCCAATGCCCGGTTCGCGGTCCAGTTCGTGGTATGGAGGTTGTCTTCGAGATGCCACGGATGTGCCGTCCAATCATTGATCATCACCCCGGAACCAAAATGGCCACCAGCGCCCTCCGGCATGTTTTCCTCCAGAAAGCGCAGGTAGTCCTCGGAGATCGTCATCTCATCGAACCCGAAGCGCTTGCGTGGCGGGTACAGATCCATGCTCCAACCGACCATGGCGGTGTGGTATCCCGCCGCGGAGAACGCCTGCGGCAGCGTGGTCAGGCCGACCAATTCCTGATCCTTTGCGTACCCGACCACGCCGTGCGTGGACGGAAATGTCCCGGTCATCAGGGAGCGTCTCGCGGGAATACAGAGCGGACACGAGCTGTAGGCGCGACGGAAGCGTGTGCCGGTGTGGGCGATCGCATCCAGGCTCGGGGTCATCAAGCAGGGATGGTTCTCCACACCCAGACAATCTCCCCGTTGCTGGTCCGCCATGATGAGCAGGACATTCGGTCGCACCGCCATGGGCGGATAGGAGCGTGCGCGCGCGCACTCGTCAAGCTAGCAGCGCTGCGAGCCGGTCGGAGAGATCCGGTGACATGGACGCGGCATGGGATGCATGCGGCACAGCTCTCAGGGAAAGGCGATACCGGCAAGGATGCAAGACGCGTATGTTGATGTCCGGTCCGGCGGGCGGAATAAATGCGCGCTGCACCCGTCCATAGAGGTTGGGTCGCCGTATTCTACAAATTGACACAGCCATGAGCCAGACAAGCGAACGCTCCCCTCTCTTCCAGCCCGATACCGCCGCCAACCGCGAACTGCGGCGGCACGTTTCTCCGGACAGGTGGGACAATCCCGTCCCTGAAGGCCGCTACAATCTCGTCGTTCTCGGCGCGGGCAGCGGGGGCCTCGTCACCGCCGCGGCCGCCGCGGGCCTCGGGGCAAAGGTTGCCCTTATCGAGCGTCACGCACTGGGCGGCGATTGTCTCAATGTCGGGTGCGTTCCCTCCAAGGCGCTCCTCGCTTCGGCCAAGCGGGCCGCCGCCGTGCGCGCGGCGGGCGCCTACGGCGTGCGCGTCCCCGGCGGAACCACCGTCGATTTTCCCGCTGTCATGGAGCGCATGCGCGAACTCCGCGCGGGTATCGCACCCCACGACTCGGCCAAACGGTTCAAAGATCTGGGGATCGATGTCTTCCTCGGCGAGGCGCGCTTCAAGGACCCCTCCACTCTCGTTGTCGAGGGAACGGAGTTGAAATTCGCCAAAGCAGTCGTCGCCACGGGCGGGCGGGCCATCGTCCTGCCCATCCCCGGGCTCGCCGAAGCGGGCGCACTCACGAATGAAACGATCTTCTCACTCACGGAGTTGCCGCAAAGGCTGGCCGTGATCGGGGCGGGACCGATTGGTTGCGAAATGGCTCAGGCCTTCGCCCGGTTCGGCAGCAAGGTGACCCTCTTCGAAGCGGAGTGCCGCATTCTCCCACGTGAGGACCAGGATGCCGCCGAAATCGTCCGCTCGCGCCTGCATGCCGACGGTGTGCAGTCCATCTGCGAGGTCAATGTGCAAGAAGTCGAACGCCATGGCGACACGCGCACGATCCACATCGAAGAGGCCGGCGAAACGTCCGCCCTCGACTTCGATCACATCCTCGTCGGTGTGGGCCGCGCGCCCAACGTCGAGGGAATCGGTCTGGAGGAGGCGGGTATCCGCTTCGACAAGCGAACCGGCATTGCAGTCGATGCCACCCTCCGCACCACCAATCCGCGGGTTTTCGCGATCGGCGATGTCGCCATGAAACACAAATTCACGCACATGGCGGGGGCGACCGCGCGACTCGTTGTCCAGAACGCCCTCTTCAAGGGGCGCAAAAAGCACACTGCTCTCCTCGTTCCGTGGTGCACCTACACCCAGCCGGAACTCGCGCACGTGGGCCTCTACGAACACGAGGCGAAAGCGCGTTACGGTGATGCTGTCGAAACCTATACCCAACCCTTCGACGCCATGGACCGTTCCATCCTCGAAGGTCACCGCGAAGGCTTTGTGAGGGTGCACGCCCACAAGGGCCGCATCCTCGGTGCAACCATTGTCGGTGAGCACGCCGGCAATCTTATCTCCGAGGTCGCCGTCGCCATGCAAGCGGGCATGAAGCTCGGGAGCCTCTCGAATGTCATTCACCCGTATCCAACCGTCGCCGAGGCCGTCCAGCGTATCGGCGACGCCTACAACCGCTCGCGATTCACCCCGCTCATTCAAAAACTCTTCGCACGGTGGCTCGCCTGGACACGGTGAGGGCGAGCCCCTGCTGCAAAGGCCGATATAGATGGCGACCGGAACGACCCGTTGGGTTCCACATGGCGCGCCCAGGGTGCGGAGCTGCGCGCGGGGACCGTCAGGACTTGGACCAGCGCTTAGCCTGAAAGGCGTCGTCCAACGGGGTTTGCGCCAAATGATTCGTGTAGTTGCTCAACGTTTTCAAGGCGAGGATCGTGATGACGTCGAGCACGTGACGCGTCGTGAAACCGGCGTTGAGAAAGGCGTTCCGTTCTTCCTCGGGCACCCAGCCGCGGTGTTCTGCGAGGGATCTTGCAAAGCGAAAGAGGGCGGCCTGCCGCTTGTCGGCGGGTTCCTCGCCCCCGCGGAGGGCCTCAATAGTTGCCCCGGGCACGCCGCTCATTTCGGCGACGACGCTGTGGGCGGCCATGCAGTAGTCACAGTTATTCATCTCACTGACAGCGAGCATGACCACCTGCTGTTCCTGCCGTGAGAGGACGGAGTGCTCCTCCAAAAAACCGTTTACCTGCACGTAGGCCGAGAGCGCGGCGGGGGATTCCGCCAAGACTCCGAACAGGTTGAGCGCAAACCCGTAGGCTTGTTCCGTTTTCTCCAGTACCGGCACAGAGGCTTCCGGCGCGGTTTCCTTCGTGTGTTTTGTGAATTCCATGAGTATTTGAGAGGGCTCGGCGACCGGTGTTATTCCGGTTTCAAGGTGGACGTTTCGTCGTCCGTTTTACTCGGGAAAAATCGACACCCGCGGCGGCGCGGTCAACCGCCGTCGCTCGACATGCGAAGGTAGTGTGCGTTATCGTTGTCGGATGCGATTTCATAGACCGATCGCTCCGGGACCCGGGGAAAGGCATGCTCTTCCCAGCGCTCGAGGCATGCAAACCGCTCGTCAAGGAGGACGGGCGACGTCGCGTCATCCCCTGATGTGCCGGTGCAGGCGGCTGACAGTGCGATGGCGGCGAGCACGAACGAGTTGCGAGCCGGCGGGTTCTTCGCCGGGGCAAGCACGGTTCGACGCGGGTGCGAGTGGAATCGATCCATCCTATACGGGACGATGCAGCCGTGCGGATATTTCCCTCTGCCGTGCCCGCTCCGGAATCTGCTTCCGGATTTTCAGGAATAGCCGGCGCAGACGTGCGTCATGTAAGGAAAACCGCAGCACTGGCTTCCCGGCGCTCCACCATGTACACACCGCGATAGATTTATGACACGGACTGTTTCCCGAGATACCACCCGCGTGCGGAACG
Organism: Opitutales bacterium; assembly: GCA_007133065.1. Taxonomy (GTDB): domain Bacteria; phylum Verrucomicrobiota; class Verrucomicrobiia; order Opitutales; family Oceanipulchritudinaceae; genus SLNJ01. The sequence continues at coordinate 9,152 of SLNJ01000011.1, read as the reverse complement.
CGGCGGAGGCCTGCGCTCCGCCGTTCGCCGCGACACTCCGCGAACAAGGTAAAGCGCTGACGCGCGCCGCCCCGCAAGTCCTCCAGCTTAACCTCGGCAAGCTCTGTAACCTCACCTGCGTGCACTGCCACGTCAACGCAGGCCCCGGGCGCAAGGAGATCGTACAGCGGGAGACCCTGGAGAAGATCGTGGATTGGTATGCGGCCAACCCGGTGCCGACAGTCGATCTCACCGGCGGCGCCCCGGAGATGGCTCCGGACTTCCGGTGGCTCGTCGCCCGTCTCCGGAAAATGGGCGCCCACGTCATCGACCGTTCCAATCTGACGATTCTCGTCGAACCGGGATACGAGGGCCTCGGAGCGTTTCTCGCCGCGCACCGCGTCGAAATCATCGCCTCCATGCCGTGCTACTCGCCCGACAACGTCAACGAACAGCGCGGCAACGGGGTCTTCGACGACAGCATTCGCGGGCTCCGCCTGCTCAACAGCCTTGGCTACGGCATCGACCCGGACCTTTCCCTGCATCTTGTCTACAACCCCAACGGCCCCAAATTGCCGCCCGATCAGGACGAACTGGAAGCCGATTACAAGCGCGAGTTGAGCAAGCACTTCGGGATTGAGTTCAACCGGCTCTATACAATCACCAACCTCCCCGTCGCCCGGTTCGCCTCCTGGCTCAAGCGCAACGGACACCTCGAAGACTACATGAAACTGCTCGTCGGCAACTTCAACCCCGCCGCCGTCGACGGTCTCATGTGCCGTGACACGATCAGCGTCGATTGGCAGGGAAACACCTTCGACTGCGATTTCAACCAACAGATGAACATGCACCTGCGTGCCGGGAACAATCCGTTGAAACTCTGGGATGTGGATCTCGCCGCCTGGAAGCGCATCCCCATCCGTACCGCCGCGCACTGTTACGGTTGCACCGCCGGCGCCGGCTCGAGTTGCGGCGGCGCCGTGGTTTGAACCGGCCGCGCCTGTAATCAAGCTTTCTCATTTGTGGGTGCCGGGCGTGGAGATCCCGGTGCGGGATAAACGGGTAAGTCGCACGAGTGCAGGGCGCATGTTTCGAGCGACCGAACCGTCCTCGTACCCTTGCGGGCGTCGCGTGGAAATTGGCTGTCAGGTTCTGCAATGCCTCGGGGAAGGAGAGGACCATGGAATTGATACGATACCAACAAATCTGGATTGCCAGGGAGCGTGCCGGGGCGTAGACAACGATTCTGTAGAATGACGGCGGAATGCCCATCGGCGGATGTGCCCGCGGTTCAGGAAGTTCACGCTGCAGCCGAGCGGATTGGACCATGGATCCACAGGACGCCCGTATTCACCAGCAGAACCCTCGACGAGTTCAGCGGGGCTTCGCTGTTCTTCAAGTGTGAGAACCTGCAGCGTACCGGCGCATTTAAATTTCGCGGCGCCTCGAACGCGGTGCTTTGCCTCGACCGCGACGGCGCTGCGCGGGGCGTCGTCACGCACTCTTCCGGAAACCATGCCGCGGGCGTCGCCCTTGCGGCGCGGCTGCGCAGGATCCCGGCACACGTGGTGATGCCCGCGAACGCCAATCCGGTAAAACGCGCGGCGGTGGCGGGGTACGGCGCCTCGGTTCACACCTGTGAACCCACCATGCAGGCGCGCCGCTCGTGCGTCGAACAGATCATCGCGAAGACCGGGGCAACCTTGATCCACCCATACGATGATCGGAACGTCATCGCAGGGCAGGGGACAGCTACGTTGGAACTACTCGAACAGGTGGACGGCCTCGACACGATCGTCGCTCCGATCGGGGGCGGCGGCATGCTGAGCGGCGCCTGTGTTGTCGCCTCATCACGCGCGGAGCCCCTCCGGTTGATCGGCGCGCAGCCCGCCGGCGCCGACGACGCGGCCCGCTCGCTCGCGGCCGGGCGGATCATTGTGATCGATAATCCGTCCACGATCGCGGACGGATTGCGCGCACCGATTTGCGAACGCACCTTCGCGCTCCTGCAGCGCAATGCCGCCGCAGTCATCCCCGTCACCGAGGCGCAGATCATTGACGCGATGCGGATGGTTTGGGAACGTCTGAAACTCATCATTGAACCCTCGTCGGCCGTCACCCTCGCGGCAGTTCTCCGCGAACCGGACCGGTTCGCCGGCTGCCGGGTCGGGCTCATTCTGACCGGAGGGAATGCCGACATCGACAATCTTCCATGGCAACAATCACGATAGATGGTACCTCCCACACGGCGGCCCACGTGCCGACCGCACAATCGAATGTTCTCCTGATCCAGGCCGGGTGCGGATTCCTCGGGTGCGGCTACTTCAGCGTCGCAGTCGCCGACCGGCTCGGTGACGCCGTCGCCATTGTGCGTGGGGTCAAAACGCTCGAGGAAATGCTCGAGGTCCCGGTTGAAGAGGCGAGCCGCGCGGCACAGGAGCGCGGAGTCACGGTCGGAATGAGCGGCCGCGAGGCACTCAGGATCCTGACTGCAACCGCTCCGCAAGGCGGGTGAGCCCCCGCGTCGCCGGTGTAATACGGCCGAGGTGTTCAGTTCTTCGCATTTGCTGCGACGTCTTGAAGGAACGCCGTCACAGCGCCGGTCGGTTCGGCGCGCAACCGGCCGGGATCGGTACCGTCGATCCAGATGCCGTGTTGCCGGCCCGGTCCGTCGAATAGAAAAAGTTGAGCCTGAGCGCCGGCGTTCCGGTACGCATCGACGATCCACTTCGATTGTTCCAGGGGTACCAGTTCATCGTTGCTGCTGTGCACGCACAGTAACGGCGGGGCGTTTGGCCTGACCCATTCGAGAGGCGATGCCTCCGCGAGGAGCGCATCCCGGGCGGTTTCCTGGTGTTCGCCCAGGAATCGGCGGGCGAAAGCAGCAGACTCCTCGCCCGGGAACGCAAAACGCCGCGTGAGATCGCTCGGCCCTGCAATTGACACGATGCCGCGCACGTGGTCGGAATCCAATCGCAGGCCGGTCATCATGGCGAGGTGTCCCCCCGCCGATGCACCGATCACCAGCAGGCGGCGGCGGTCGATCCGCTCCATCGCGGGGTGACCCGCTTCGAGAACAAACCGGGCCGCCTTGAGACAGTCGTCGCCGCACGCCGGCCACGGAGCGTTGTCGAGCAGGCGGTAATTGATGTTGAACGCAGCGTAGCCGCACTCCGACACGAGTTCCGCGATTCCCGCCAGCCCGTGCTTGTCCATGGCGTTCCAGCCGCCTCCGTGGATCACCAGCGCCGCCGGCTGTCCCTGCGCTCCGCCGGCGGGCAGGTATAGGTCCCCGACTCCCCGCCACCCGTGCTCCGGAGCGTACGGTATCTCGCGAATGCATTCAGTCATGGAGGGAGAGCTTTGGAGAATCCACCGGATATGTCACGTCTTGAAGTGGATTTGATTCGCACGACCGCTGTCCGGTTGCAACACTTCGCAGATCATGACACGGAAAGCGTTCATTATCCGCGCCCTTGCACCGGCACTCCTCTTCGCGCTCCCACTCCCGCTCGCCGCGGCGACCGTCTATTACGTCGACTTCGATCACGGCGACGACAGCGCCGCGGGCACCGCACCCGGCGCCGCGTTCCAGCGCGCTCCGGGCGATCCGGAAGCGACCAATCGCGCCGCGTCGGTTCGCCTCGACGCGGGTGACCGAGTCGTCTTCAAAGGCGGGATCGCATACCGCGGCCGGATCGTGGTCACCGAGTCGGGCGAATCCGGGTCTCCGATCGTATTCGACGGGAACAGCGCCGGCACTTTCGGCACCGGACCGGCAATTCTGGACGGCGGGGAGATCGTGCCCGGATGGCGTCCGTGCCGCTCGGCGGAGGATTGCGGCGGCAATCCGAATTGGGAGCGCCTCTACACTGCAACCGTCGACGTGCCGGAGGGAACCACCGCCTACAGCGTCGCGCTCGTACAGGAAGATCGGATGCTCTTCCCCTCCCAGTACCCGAAGCCGGACGATCCGTTCTACGATTGCGACGCAACGCATTTTCATAGCACCGACGCCCGGCCGACATTCACGGAATTGCAGGACGACCGCCTCGCTCCCATCGGAGACCACCTCGTCGGCGCTTACGTGGTCCAGATCACGGTGAACAATTTTGCGGCGTACTCGCGCATCACCGATTGGGACGCGGAAACGCAAACGATCACCTACGAGCGCGCCAACCGGCAGCCGATCGGCCGCTACTCGATCGCCAACTCGCTCCATGGCCATGTTCTGAGCCGGCCGGGAGAATACGTCTTCGACGAGCAACCCGACGCCCAAGGACGTCACCGCATCACCCTCTGGCCGTGGGCCGACCGGAATCCGAATGACGCCGGCATCTCCGCAACGGTCCGCCACCGCGCTTTCGATCTCGGCGACAGCGGAGTCGACCACATCGGCATCGAGGGCTTTCGCATCCAAAACTACGGGCAGGCAATCCGGGGCAGCAACACATCCGGGGTGCGCGTGCGCAACAACGAGATCACCCGTATCCGGACGACCGACAGCACGAGTGCGGTCCGCTTCACCCACGTGGAAGACCACGTCGTCGAGGGAAACCACATTCACCACTGCCAGCGGAGCAACGCGATCCAAACCGTTCACGGCGAAGACGTGATCTACCGCGCCAACACGATCCGCATGGTCGGGCGATCGCCTCTCCGCTTCTACTATGTCAAGAGGGGACAGATGATCGACAACATCGTGCTCGACTGCCGCGGGATCCACAGCAATCCGTTCACGATTTACGTCGAGTGCGAGGACGTCCTCGTCGCCCGCAACGTCGCCCATCGGTCGAACATCGGGCTCACGCTCAACACCACCGAACGGGTCTACATCATCAACAACATCTTCACCGCCGGCGGCGGGTCCACTATCGGCCTCTGGCCCGGGGATGCCACGCGCGACCATGTATTCCTCAACAACTATATCGGCGTTTCCGATGCGTCGTTCTTCGTGAACGATCCCGATGCGGCAGGACTCGTGATCAAAAACAACATCCTCGCCGGCAAGGCCGGCTACCCACTCGACGATTCCAACCGGCGTTCCCACAACATCTACCTCGCGCCGCGTGCCGAATACGCCGAGGGCGAGTTCCGCGTTGCCGCCGCCGATGCGTTGTTCGTCGATCCCAGAGCCTATGATTTCCGCCCCGTTCCCACCGGCCCGGCAGTCGACCGGGGAACCGATGTCAGCGAATACTACCCTCGCGGGATCTTCCCCGATTTCGACTTCGACGCCGACTTTGCCGGGAATCCGCGCGTCCACGGCGGATCCATCGATATCGGCCCCTACGAAGCCGCCTACGAACCGGGTGCGTTGGACGAACGTCCGGCAGTTGCGAAAGGAACCGCAGCACAGCCTCCGCGGCCGATTGAGGCCATGCAGCCGGTCCCGGGAGTCGAGCCGATTGTCGTCCGCGCAGCCGATTTCTCCGCCGAGGGCGGCGGCGAGATCGATGTAGCAACGTTCGATGACGAGATCGGAGAACGCTTTCTGAGGCACTGGACCGACACCGGACACTGGATCGAGTGGCTGATTGCCGACGCGGATCCCGGTACCTACAAAGTCACGCTGCGCTACGCAACGCTCGCCTACGCGCCGCGATCCGTGTCCGTGAATGGAGAGCCGGTTGCGGCACTCCGGGAAGTCGTGCTGCCACGCAGCGGCGGTTGGCGCGCGTTCGTGGAAGCGGAGCTTCCGGCTCCGGTAACGCTCGACTCCGGGGACAACACCCTCCGCCTTACATGCCTGGGCGGAATCGGACTCAACCTTGAGGAGATCCGGCTCATTCGGGTGGAATAACCGGCTTCCTAACCCCGGCGCACACCCAACCCGTCACCGTCAGCCCCGCTTCTCCAGGATCCCCTCCAGGTTGCGTAGACACCGTTCGGCCGCCTCGAGCGGAGGGCACTCGGAGGCGCTCTGCTCGATCACGTACCACTCCGTTTTGCCCTCGCGATCGCAAAGTGAAAGCAGGTCGGCCCAGTCGACTTCGCCTTCCCCAACCAACGCCTTCTCGTTTTCAGACGCGTACTCGCGCACGTGAACGATGTCCAGGCGGCCCGGGTATTTGCGGATCAATGACGCCGGATCGGCATCGCCGCGCAGGGCGTGTCCGACGTCGAGTTCCATGAAGACGGATTCGTCGAGATTGCCGAACAGCAAGTCAAACGGCAGTTCACCGTCCACCCGTTCAAACTCCATGCGATGGTTGTGATACCCGAGCTTGATGCTGTGCTCGGCGAGCTTCTTCGACACGCCGTTCATCAGTTCGGCTACATCGATCCAGTCCTGGCGCGTCTTGCGCCGCTCCTCAGGGAGCACGGCAATGACCGCGTAGCGCACACCGATCCCCTTGAGCATATCAATGGTCTCGCCGAGCGCCTCCCCCTCCAGCCAGGGGAGCAGCACATGGTAGCCCGGAGCCTGAAGGCCGCACTCCTGAAGCATCGCCCGGATCTCCTCCGGAGAATGCGGGTAACGCCCGAAAAATTCGACCCCGTCATAGCCCATGCGGGCGACCTCCTTCAGGGTTCCGGGAAGGTCCTCCTGGACCTCCTTGCGGACGGAAAACAACTGCAGACCGATTGGCTTTCGTGTATTCATAGATTCCTCCATGGCTTCAGCGAAAGTCGGATCGCAAGAAAATGCAACGGCAATCGATTCCAACGCGTTGGAGCGTTGGAGCGGTTGCGCGACTCCTGGCAGGGCCGGAGCTTCAGGGGCTCGGGTTTGGGATCGCCACCGGGTCTCCAAATTGAAGGAACCAGCTCCACTGCAATGATCTCGATCCCGATTGGATGAGGTTGTCTGAGGCTTGTTACGATCCCGAAGCGTTCACACTGGTTCTATCACAGTTGTACCCGCGCTACATAGCTGCTGGCCTCGCCGGTCGTTTTATTTCGAGTCGGCCAGCCGACTAGGCTTGTCAATTGCGTCGATCTTCACTCTCCTATATGAGCCTTCAGCACGGGTGCGATCCACCGCGTTTCCATCGGCATAACCCAACAACACACGACCCCTGAGAACCATGAGACCGACTGTCCACGTTATCCGCACCGCGCCGGCGTGTATCGCCGTAACGCTTGCAACCCTGTTGATGCTTCCAGCCGCCGCTTCGGAACACGAGCGCGCTTCGTTTCCGGCAACCGACCCGGTGGTCGCGGAGACCACCGGCTTCCGGCAGGACCTGGTCGGCCAGCATCCCCGCCTGCTGTTCACGGAGGCCGCGCTCCCCGCGATGCGGGAGTTTTACCAAAGCGAGGCAGCGCGCCCCTACCGCGAACACATCGAGGAGTACAGCGAAGCGTCCGTTCCCCCGGCGATCGATGAAGTGGAGTTTCCAACGAACGCGACGGATGGGCAGCGGCAGGGGTACTGGCGGATGCCGACCATTGCGATGCATTATCTGATGACTGGCGACGAGGGCGCCTTCGAGCGCGCCGTTGGATTCCTTGAACTGCTTCTCGAGCTCGATGCCTGGGAGGAAGGCGGCGAACGCAATTCCGGCATGAGCAGCGCCAACATGCTCATGGGGGCGGCGCTGGTCTACGATTGGCTCTACCACGACCTCGACGAGGAATTCCGTGAGCGAATGCGCCTCAAGATCCGCGAGATGGCGCGCCACCAGTACTACGGCGGACACCTGCGTATGACCTCCACGGCCAATTACTGGCAGCGGGATCCGCAGAACAACCACCGCTGGAAGCGCACGACCGGATTGGCGCTGGCGGCGTTCGTCACCTACACCGGCGACCCCGCCGAGAACTACCTGATCCACCGCGCCGCGGAGGACGTCGCGCTCATTGCGCGGTGGCTGCCAATGGACGGATCCTCGCACGAGAGCGCCGGATACCAGGTCTTCGGCGGGAGCCACCTGATCCTCGGTCTGCAAGCCGCAGACCACTGCCTCGGCACCGATTTCCTCGGTCTCGATTACTTCAAATACGCCGGATACTTCCGGCTCCTGGCGATGACCTCCGACCTCTCCAATCCGCTTCCGTTCGGAGACGACGCGCAGGGAGGATTCGGAAGCTACGCCAATTTCTACTTCCTCGCCGCCCAGCGGCACGCCCAGAACGAGGTGATGGGGCGCCTGCGCGAATGGCTCGCTCTCAACCCGACCTCCGCGTGGATCGGATGGCTCTCCCTTCTCTGGGACGATCCTGATCTCGGCCGTGAACCGCCGGAGAACTTCCCCCGGATCGGCTATTTTCCGGATGTCGGCAGCACGTACTTCCATGATTCCTGGGAGAGGGACGGAGTCTCCGGCCTCTTTCGCTGCGGCCCGCTCGGCGGCTACGCTCTCAACGACTTCCGCCTTCAGCCGGACGGATCCGTGGTCTGGGTGAACGTCGCTCACGACGATCCCGACGCCAACAGTTTCATCCTGGCCGTCGGCAACACCATCGTCGCCCAGACCTCCGGCTACTCCTACCTCAAGCACTCCGCCAACCACAACACCATCCTCGTGAACAACATGGGGCAGTTCGTGAGAGGGCGCGACGGGTCGCCGATGATGTGGAGTCAACCCGCCGACGAGGACATGAGCCGCATGGCATACACCACCGGATGGCTCCACCAGAGGGCGATCACCGGGATCGAAGGCGAGTCGGCCGGCGCCTACCCGGCGTTTGACGACGGCGAAAACCGTCGACCGGCACTCGACCGCTACCGGCGCAGTTTCTTCTGGGTGGAGGGAGACTACGTCCTGATTCTCGACGACATCCGCGCGCCCGAGCCGGTCGATATTACCTGGCTGCTGCAGTCCGAAGAGGTCACACCAACCGACGACACGGGCAGGTTGCAGCTCATCGCCGGCGACGTCACAATGCCGGCACAGGTCGTCTCCGACCGTGAAATCATCTCCGAGATCGGCGACAGCCCGGCCGACCACCGGCGCGAACCGCTCGGTTGGCGCCAGCTGCAGGCCGTCGCGCGCGCGAGCGCCGCCGCACGGTTCGCCAGCGTGTACGATCCATGGGACCGCGGGCTCGCGGTTGAACTCATTGCCTTGGACGACGACAACGCGCGCGTCATCGTGACCGGAGACGGTTTCCGCGACGAGTGGACCTGGCAGGGCGCGCCGGATTCCAACACGCCGTCACAGATCCAAGGCGATCGCGTGGAAGGCGCGGGCAACGGCGGTTTCCCCTACGACTTCTCCACCGCG
>SLNJ01000027.1 GCA_007133065.1 Opitutales bacterium | reverse complement strand
GGGTGGATCTCACGATCTCCAACAGCGATCGACTGCACGTTGAATCGGGGCTGACGCTGGACGGATCGACGGTATCGATCGCGTCGACCGGGTCGACGACGTATTTGATCTTCCGCGGCGGAGATGCGCAAACGCTCGGGGGCACCGGTGAGGTGGTGTTTGCCGATGACGGGCAGACGAGCCCCTCGCGCCACCGCTTTGAACTGCAGGATAGCGGGACCGTCTTAACGATCGGTCCCGGGGTGACCGTACGCACGGCTGAGGCAGGCGGTTGGATATGGGGGCAGAGCAGCAGCCACGCAACCGAATTGGTCAACCGCGGTACCATTGCAGCGACGACCGATGGGCTTACGCTCGAAGTGGGCGACCGTATGGGCAGTTTCAGCAATGAAGGCTTTCTTGAAGCCTCTGGTGGAGGGACACTCTATGTTGATCGGTTTGACAACAACAGCGGCGAGGTCGCCATTGGAGCGGGAAGTACGGTAGATATCGGCGACAATTATCCTTCCGGACATTCGTTGCAGGTTGCGACCTCGGGCACGGTGGGGACGGAATACGGTGTGCTGAATGTCGGCGGAACGGCCGAAATATCCGGCTTCCTTGCCATCGGTGAAGAAGATGGGGAAGAGATGACCTTTGGCGATCGACTGACCATTATCTCCGCGTCTCAGCTCAACGGCGAATTCGATTCCGTGATCATTCCGCAAATCGGCGGCGAACCGTTGTTCGCCCTCGATTATTCCGCTGACGCTCTCGACCTGATGGTGCGGGATGTGGAACCTTTCCCGGACGAGATCGACTACGAGGAGCTCCCGTCGCAGATTTCCCAGGATACAACGTTGACGGCCGAGCAAGGACCTTACCTGGCGACCGGATCGGTAACGATTGCCGAGGATGCAACCCTGACCATCGAAGCGGGGGCCGAACTGCGCTTTGAGCAGGGGGCGGCCTTGCGCATTGACGGTATGCTCAATTCCGCAGGCACCTTGCAGGACCCGGTTTTGTTAAGTGCAACCAACGAGGTCCCCGGCTGGTGGCGCGGTGTCGTTTTACGCGGCGATGCAAGTGCCAGCTTTGATTATACGGAGATCGCTTATGCCGGCGCCGGATTTGGCCGGGATACAGGCGCCATTCGCAAATCGGGTGCAGGCTCTTTGATCTTGCTGGATTCCGCCGTGCGCGACAGCCGTACCAACGGCCTGCGGCTGAGCGGTAACGAAGGCGAGATCACCATCGAACGAACCTCCTTCCTGCGCAATTCAACGGGTATCGCGGTCGAGGACCAGGGCGAAGAACTCGTTTTTGAAGGGCTTGAATTTGATGGCAACCGGCAATTCGGCGTGAACACGCTGAATTCCGCCGAAGTCGATGTGCGGCTTTCCTGGTGGGGGCGCGTCAGCGGACCCTTGCACCCGGTATCCAATCCCGAGGCCACGGGTGATGCGGTAGCGGATGGGGTTGTCTTTGAACCCTGGCAGTCCACCGGCATCGTCTCGCCCCGGCGCACGGGACCGGTCGTTGCCGGTGACTCGTTGCGGTTCCGCGCGATTACAGGCGAATCGGAAAGCAGTTTTACATGGGCCTTCGCCGATGGCCGTGAGTTCGATGTGCTGATCCCCGGGGTCGTTGAGTTGCCCTCTGCCGGAGCTCTGTCAGTGAGCCTGACGACGACTCCGGACGGCGAACAGGATCCGTTTACAACGAGCCGTATATTCAACGTCGTTGAGGACGACGGAGATATTCCTCAGTTGGAGGTTGTCGAATTCGATGTGCCCGCTGCATGGAACATGAATCAAATCCTGACCCTCTCCTACGCAGTGGTGAATGCCGGTGACGGGCCGATTGGTGGCTTATCCTGGACGGACGGGGTTTACCTGTCTCCCAATCCCTACCTCGAATCGACCGACGAGCTACTGGCATCCCACGATGTGCAGGAGCAATTGTTCCCGGGCGAAGGGTATACGCGCGATCTCGATGTGTCGCTTGCCGGTCTGCCGCCGGATGACGATTATTACCTGATCCTGTCCATCGATGACGAATGGGATGTTCTGGACCGTGTGCGCTTGAATAACCAGGACGCACAGATGATCGACGTGCAACTCCCCGATTTGCTTGCGGGCGATGAATTGACGCTCCCGGTACCGGAAGGGGCATTTCAGCATTTCTATCGGGTTGAGGACACCGCGGGGCAGAATCCCTTTATCACGCTCGAAAGCTCGCGGGCCGGTATCGAGGTGTTCGCTGCGGAAGAACGTCTTCCCACCGATTCGGATCTCGACCGCATCATGGACCGCGGTGAATTGCTCCTGCCCTTTGAGGAAGGGGGCACCTGGTACATTCTGCTGCAGGGAGATGACCGCAATGTAGCAGCCGAATATACCATTTCGCGCGAAACGCGGCCTATAGCCGTTTCCAATATATTCCCCGAGCGGGGTGGCGTAGACCTCCATTTCGAACCCGTAATCGATGGCGCCGGATTCGATGAAACGGTCGATGTCGTCCTGATCGAACAGGAAGAAGGCACCCAATACAGCGCTGATTCTGTGGATGTGGATTCTTATGAAACGCTGACGCCGTTCTTTTCGGCTGGGACTTTTGAACCCGGCAGCTACGATCTGCGGTTGGATCGCGGGGACGGTGAATCTATTCTGGTCGAGGATGCTGTCGACATTTCGACCGTTGTAACCGGCATCATTCGTGACGAGCGCATCTGGGCCGACAGTGTCGAGGTCCAGGAGGACCTGGTCATCGATACCGGAGGCAAACTCACGATTCAACCCGGCACCACGGTGGTTTTCCATAAAGGAACCTCACTCGACGTTCATGGCGAACTTGAGATCGTTGGGACCGTGGATGAGCCCGTGATGCTGATGCCGCATGTGGATGATGAGGGGGATCCTGAACCTGGTGACTGGGACGGAATCCGCGTCTTTGAGAACGGGCATCTGGACCTCCGTCATTTCGAAATCGCCTATGCCGTCTCGGGGATCCGGGTGAATCCGCGCATGGTGCGTCGCGACTTGAATATGGCGGTTGACCTGCGCAACGGAATCATCCGCGACAGCAGCCAATACGGCATCTATGATTATCAGCCATTTATCAATATATGGGCGGAGAACGTCCTGATCGCAAACAATGGCTACAGCGGGATATTCGTCCGTGCAGAGTCGCGCCACGTTTTCCGCAACCTGACGATCGTCGGCAACGGATTCTCCGGCAGTGGCTGGAGTGGCGCCGGAATTCACCACGGTGCACCGCGGTTGGAAATGGATAACCTGATTGTCGCTTTCAACAATACCGGCATGCATCACTCGGGCGGCGAACCGGAAATCATCCTCCGCAATTCGCTCTTTTATAATCCGGAGGGCAGTGAATACTCCGGAGCCCGTGCGCAGCACCGCAATATCCTGCACGATCCGGGCAACATGATCGCCGATCCCCTGTTTGTGGACCGGGAAGGCGGCAATTATGAGCTGGCGGCGTTTTCGCCAGCCATCGACGCGGCCGGAGGACAGCGGGCGCCCGCGACGGATATTCTCGAGCGTTCCCGCTACGATGATCAGGGCCTGCACAACCTTGGAACCGGAAGCCCCTCTTATGTCGATATGGGCGCCTACGAGCGCCAGACCGACAGCGCACCGGCAGCCAACCTCGAAGTCACCTGGATCGACGCCGCGCCTGCCGGTGTCAGCCCCGGCGATACGATGACCGTTTCGTGGCAGGTAAGCAATGTCGGTGCCCGCGACCTCGAAGAAGCGTGGGGGGATGCGGTGTATTTCTCCCGCACACCGGTGTTGAGTACCTCGAGCGATGTGCTCGCGGCTGAAGTGAACCATGCCGACGGCCTCGATGTAGGTGAAACCTATAGCCAATCCCTCGATGTCACGGTTCCGGACGATCTGGCCGGACCCTATTACATCATCGTGCGGACCAACAAGGACCGCGCTTACCGGGAGGCGAGCGTCGACAACAGCTGGCGCGCTTTCAACCAGACCATTGCGGTGGATGTGGATACCCTGGTGTTGGACGAGCCCGCATCGGGGAGTGTTTCCCGCGATGAATGGACGTATTACCAGCTCGAGCTCGAGCAAGGCCGCTCGGTAACCATCAACCTCGACAGTGCGACCTCTTCCGGAGAGGTTCACCTGTACCTGTCACGCGGGCAGGCACCGACGACGTCCCGTTTTGGACACGCTGCGCGGGTTTTCAATCAACCCGATCAGGAGCTTCAGGTCATGAACCCGCGCGGAGGTACATACTATCTTGGCGTGTATGGCAGTTCTACGGGAACGAACTTCGACCTTTCAGCTACGTTGACGCAGTTGGAGCTCCGCGGAGTTTCACCGAATGCCGTGGGCAATGCCGGAACGGCAACGGTTGAAGTTGCAGGGGCCGGATTTCCCCGTGGATCAACGGTAGCCTTGGTAACCGCCGGTGATGACGTTGTTGCGGAAGGAGAAACCTGGTTTGCAGATGCGTCGACGCTCTATGCCACCTTCCCGCTCGCGGGGGAAGAGGTTGCAGCCGGCACCTACGATGTACAGGTCATTGCCCCTGAGGGCGAAGCGGTGACGCTGGCCGGTGCTCTGACAGTGGAAGAAGGCGGCGAAGCTGATTTCAATGCACGCCTGATCGCTCCGGACCGGACTCGGCCGGGACGGCGCGCCGAATTTACGATCGAGTATTCCAACGACGGGAACATCGACGTTCCCAGTCCATTGTTGTTGATGAACAATAACTCCATGGATGAATGGATGGTCAGTTCGCTGCGGCAGTTTGAGGACCCGGATTACGCGGACGCTGGGAGCGAAGCATGGATAGACGGCCCGTTGCTGCGCTTGCTCGCTTTGAGTCCTGATGGACCGCCAGCGGTATTGCGCCCGGGCCAGACAGCGGACATTCGCTTCATTGGCCGCACGCCCTTCGCGAATATCACCATCAATTTCAATCTTTCATCGCTCGGATCGGGCAATGAAGATGAGCTCAATGAGGCGATTGATTGGGCGGTTGTGGGGGATCAGATCCGTCCTGTTGGCAGAACCGAAGCTGAATGGGATGCCGTCATGAGCCGCATTGAAGCGCAGGTTGGGGAAACCTGGGGTGATTATCTCAACGCACTGCGCGCGAATGCGAACGCCCTGGCGCGCGGTGGTACCCGCAATTGGAGTGCGCGCGAGCTTTTCCATTATGAGTATGCCAAAGCCGGAACCGTCGGTATGCCAACTTTCCTCGATGCCGTCGAGGATGCGTATGTGCCGGATGCTTCCCTGCCGATCGCGTTTGAACGCTTCTTCATGCCGGCTCCGGTCTTCCGCATGGTTATAAACGGCGACGCACCGATGGGCCCCGGATGGCGCCATGCCTACCAGATTGAGGCAATCGAGCGCGAGGACGGCGCCGTGCAGATCGAAGCGCCGGAGTTTGTCCGTGTGTTCACACCCGAATTCATTGGCTATGAACCGGCTGATGGACGCCCGGGCAGCCTCGAGGATCAAAGTGGGGGCGGTTTCGTTTTCACCAACGAGGATGGGATCGTATTCCACTTCGACGGCGCTGGCCGCTGGACGGAAATCATTGACCGCAACGGAAACCAGAAGAGCGCAACCTATCAAGACGGCCGCCTGGTCGCCATCACCCATTCGTCGGGAGAGAGCATTGAGCTCGATTACGATGGAGGCGGGCGTTTGGTCGAGCTGCGCGACCATCAGGACCGCAGTACTCATTACCATTACGATGCGGATGGGCGACTGATCGAGGTGGATGCCAGCGGCAGTCCCTCATCCAGTTACACCTATGCAACCGACACGTATACCGTCGGAGAGGGTGCGGAAGCTCGTGAACGACCGGGCCCGAATCACAACCACATGCTTTCGCTCGACCGCGATGGCCAGGGCCGCCTGGAATTCGTTTACGATTCACTGGGCCGCCTGATTGAACAGACCAATGTGGATTCCGGTGCGAGCCATGTCTTCAGTTATTCGGACGAAGGTGCAACGGCCGTTACCGATCCCGATCAGAATACAATCCGTTTCTGGCAGAACAACTGCGGCCAACTGGTGCGTATCGAAGACAGTATGGGTAACGTCGCTCGCTGGATCTACGATGGTTGCGACGATCTTGTGGCGATTGAGAATCCCGGCGGCCTGATTGAAGAGTTTGAGTATGAGGATGAGTTCATGGGTCCGGTGCTCTATCGGGATCAGCTCGGCAATGAGACTTCGCTGCGCTATCAGGGTCCCTTCGAGCAGGTCGACCGGATTATCGATCCTCGGGGGAACGCAACCCGGATGGAATTCGACTCGCTTGGCAACGTGGAGCGGTTGGTTCACGCAGACGGTTCCGAGCGCAGTTTCTCCTACGATGGGCAGGGACGCTTGAATGCCTGGACGACGCGTGGCGGACAGCCGGTAACCATTGTCAACAACGCCCGCGGGCAGATCACCCAGCTGGACTATGCCGATGCCCCGTCGACCTACGATTACAGTTATGACGCTGCGGGGAATGTCGTTTCGGCCGATGGACCGAACGGCACGACAACGGTCACGTACGATGCTGACATGGAGTATATCCAGCGGATCGATTTCCCGGATGTCGGTTCGAAGTCCATGTTCCTTGAATTCAGCTACGATACGTCCGGCCGTCGCATCCAACGTGTCGACCAGGACGGTCACGAAGTGAACTACAGCTACAATAGTGCCGGCAAGCTGGTTGAGATGACCGACGGGGATGACGAACTGATTGTGCAGTACACGTATAACTGGCGAGGACTGACCGAAACCAAAACCCTGGGGAACGGCGTTCACACCACGTATTCCTATGACCACCTCGGTCAGCTGGAAAGTCAGGTCAATTACGATGCGGACGGCAATGTGTTGTCATCCTTCGCGTATAGCTACAATTCCGCCGGTCGGAGGTCCTCCAAGGAAACCCATTATGGAACCTGGACCTACAGCTATGACGCAGCAGGACGCCTGACAGAAGCCGTTCTCGATTCGGATGACCTGGATGTGCCGGATCAGCAATTGAATTACGAATACGATGCCGCGGGCAACAGGGTCCGCACGGTGGTCAATGGAGACGTAACCGAATACAATGTGAACGAGCTGAACCAGTATCTGGAGGTCGGGGACACAAGCTATGTGTTCGACGACAACGGACATCTGATTGAAAAGTCCGGAACCGGGGGCACGACGACGTTTGCTTACGATGCACGGGGACGGCTCGTTGAAGTAACCGATGGTACGACAACACGCAAATACGCCTACGATGCCTTTGGGAACCGCATGATGGTGGAAGTCGACGGCAACAGCGTCTACCAGTTGGTCGATCCGATCAACCTGACCGGAGACCTGGTCGATCCCGCAAGCTTCGGCAATGTCGTGGCGGAATACGATTCCTCCGGCAATCTTATATCGCGGTACGAGCATGGCGATGGGTTGCTGCAACGCACCGATGCCGGCGAGAACACGGTTTATTTCACCTACGATATTCTGGGCAACACGAGTGAAGTGGTTTCCCAAACAGGTGATCCCCGGAATGAATACGCCTATCTGCCGTTCGGTGAAGCCTTTCTGGAGGAAGAGGACCTTGATATTCCTTACCGATTTTCTGGCCAGTGGGGCGTCACTTCGGAATCCGATGGGCTGCACTTTATGCGCGAGCGATACTACGATGCGGCGATCGGGCGTTTTCTGAAGCCGGATCCAATTCAATTTGCCGGTGGTAGTTACAACCTGTACGCATACGCGGAGAACAATCCGGTTAGCTTCGTCGATCCCACAGGGCTTTCTTCAGTGGACGGTCCGATAAAAACGGGAATCAAGAGTGCTATTTTTGCGATTGCGGACCTGGTGCCGCTGGGTGGTCCCACTCTTGGCGCCGGCGAGCTTGCTCCGGAGACCTACTGTGTGGCGAACACATTGAATAAAGAAGGGACGTCCCGCCAGCGTCGTGCATTGGAGCTGGCCGGAAACCCAAACGCGCCAGGCTCGGCGGACCCCCTGCCTTCAGGCGGTCTGGATTGTGACCCGCGACCCGATGGTGGACCGGATGATCCGGATGCACCGCATGGCGATGACGAAGACGATGATTCGTTTCCGAACAATCCTTCGATCACGCCCGAAGACAAGTTTGGCCCGGGTGGTTTTGATGAAAACCCCGAGCAGATCGCACCCGAAGATCGCCAACGCTTCATCGAGCCGGGACAGATGATGGCTTACCGGGTCGACTTCTGGAACGATGAGGATGCCGAGGTCCCGACACAGGATGCCGTGATTGTCGACGTTCTCAATCCGGAGCACTTCGATCTGGCCACTTTTGAGTTTACCCGTATCGGCTTTCTCGATTGGGACATGCCGCTCCCGGGGGACCAGATCATCAATGAACGCATCGATCCCCGTCCCGACATGAGCATTGTCGTCGATGTCCGGGCAACCTTCGACCCGGAGACCGGTGAGATCGAATGGTGGTTCCAGAGCGTTGACCCCGAGACCGGCGACTACCCAATGGATCCCATGGCCGGCTTCCTTCCGCCGGTCGACCCGGAGACCATGTATGAGATCGGATGGGTTGAGTACCGCGTGCGCGCGAAAGAGGATCTGTCGACCGAGACCCGCGTTGAAAATCAGGCGCTCGTCCAGTTCGACTTCATGGGCCCGTGGGGTCCCGCGCCCCCATACGGCCCGTGGGTGAACACGATCGATGCGGACGAGCCGGAGAGCTGGGTGGAGGCGCTCCCGGCGACCTCCCCGCCGGAGTTCAACGTGGGCTGGACGGGCAATGCGGCCTCCGGGTTCGAGTCCT
>SLNJ01000125.1 GCA_007133065.1 Opitutales bacterium | reverse complement strand
CGTCTATGGACGCTTCTTGACGAGCACTTGCCGTTGCCTCGGGCGCGGATTGTCCACCACGGACCGGCACCACAACTCACGATGACCTTCTCTTAGCGAAACCTTCATTCCGAGGAACCGGGGATGCGTTAATTGCGCTCGTCCGGATCTGTGGGGGTGGGGCCGGGTAACCGGTCCCACTACCCGGACACACTTCTTCGAGGTCCCAATCTATGGGTGTCCTCGATTCTTCCAGGTAGGAGCCGGATGCGTTTAAAGCGCACGTCCGGATCTGTGCCGGGGGCTCTCTCGTGGATCGATGGAAGTCGATCCACGAGAGGCTCTACGGGGATCAAAAACAAAAACGTTGCTGGTTTAACGATTCGTCAGTCGCCTTCCATGGATCCGACGATCTTGCGTCACCTAAAGGGTGACGATCGAACCGATGCGTACATGAGCTTCTGCTGATATCTAGCCTCCACCGGCGCTCGTGTCGAATCATAGTGTCGTCCCCTGAAAAGAACGTCCGCCCCCTCCGTCCCCCGTTCCTCCTGTGCTATTCCGCACCCGCGACGAGCGCTTCCAGATGGGTGCGGACGGAGCGTCCGAGGGCGTCGAGGTTGTACCCCCCCTCGAGGATCGATACGATGCGGCCGCCGCAGTGCCGGTGGGCGGACTCCAGGAGCCATCGTGTCATGGCGCCGAAGTCCTCATCTTCCAGAAGGACTCCGCCAAGGGGATCGTCGCGGTGGGCATCGAACCCGGCTGAGATGAGGATCAGTTCCGGAGCGAAGGCGTCGAGGGCGGGTTGGACCCGGGATTCGAAGGCAGACTGGTAATCGGAGCGTATCGATCCGGCCGGAAGCGGGATGTTGAGGGTCGTCCCTTTGGCGTTGCCGGTTCCGGTTTCCCAGGCCGCCCCCGTTCCCGGGTAATGGGGGTGTTGGTGGAAACTGCAGAAGAAGACGGAGGGTTCGGCGTAGAAGGCTTCCTGAGTGCCGTTGCCGTGGTGGACGTCCCAGTCGAGGATGAAGACTCGGCGGATGCCGTATTCGAGCTGGGCGTAGCGGGCGGCGATCGCGATGTTGTTGAAAAGGCAGAACCCCATGGCTGCTTCGGTGCGCGCGTGGTGGCCGGGTGGCCGGGCGGCGCTGAATGCGGCGGCGGCCCGTCCGGTGAGAACTTCATCGACGGCCCGGAGTGCGGCTCCCGCCGCGAGGCATGCGGCGCGGTAGGAGTCCGGGGAGATGTGGGTGTCGCCGGTGTCGGCGAATCCTTTGCCCGAGAGGCAGGTCTCCTCGATATACCGGTGGTAGTCCGGTGTGTGAATTGCCTCGATCCAGCAATGATCGGCGGGCTCGGGCCGGAGGAACCGCAGGTGTTGGGACACGGGGTATCCGACGATCGCGCGGTCTATGGCCGTGAGTCGTTCGGCCCGTTCGGGGTGCCCAGGCCCGGTGTCGTGCCGTGCGCAATCGCAATGGTGCATGAACGCAACCGGGTGGGGACCGGGACTCTCAGGAGGAGGGGCGTGCATTGAATTGTGTCAGCGTGAAAGGCGGGTGAGAGGTTCAATCGGTCGAGTCGCCGGTAGGGGTTTCCAGAGCGGAGAATCGACCTCGGACGGCAAGCGAACCAGATTGAGCGGCCTCTGGCAATCGCACAGATCTTTTGGCTCGCGGTCGAGGCGGACGCTGTTACAACCCTTGGGCCATGATCTCCGTTACGGTCCAGGACGTCGTCAAGCGCTTCGGAAGCACGGTCGCGCTGGACGGCGTGAGCGTTGAGGTGAACCCAGGCGAGCTGTTCTTCCTTCTCGGACCGAGCGGGTGCGGCAAGACAACCCTGCTCCGATCGATTGCGGGGTTCTACATCCCGCAGGAAGGCCGGATCTTCTTCGGCGACCAGGAGATCACCCGTCTGGAGCCGCACCGACGCAACGCCGGTATGATGTTTCAGAGTTACGCGTTGTGGCCGCATATGACCGTGGCGGAGAATGTCGCGTTCGGGTTGCGGCAGCGCAAGATCGGGCGGGACGAGATCCGGACGCGCGTGCGCGAGGCACTCGAGAGCGTGCAGATGGAAGCGTACGCGGAGCGCAAGCCGAACCAGCTGTCGGGGGGACAACAACAGCGGGTTGCACTAGCCCGCGCGCTCATCATCCGGCCCCGCTGTCTCCTCCTCGACGAGCCGCTTTCCAATCTCGACGCAAAACTGAGACTGGAGATGCGCGGCGAGATCCGGCGGGTGTGCAAGGATTTCAACCTGACCGCGATCTACGTGACGCACGATCAGAAGGAAGCCCTGTCCATCGCCGATCGCATGGCCGTGCTCGACCAAGGGCGGATCCTCCAGGTGGGGACGCCGTTGCAGATCTACCGTCGCCCCTCAAACCGGTTCGTCGCTGATTTCATCGGCGAGACGAACTTTCTCGACGCCACCGTCGTACGGAGCGCCGGCGGCAATATCCTGGTCCGAACCCAATTGGGGGAGATCAACTGCGTTCCCTACGACGCCGACTTCTCTCCCGTCGAAGCGGATTCGGTGACCCTCTCGATCCGTCCGGAGGCGATTCGCCTCGACCCTTATCCCGCCGACGAGAACTGCTTTTCGGGGAGCATCGGGGAGGCGGTTTACTACGGTGAGACCGCGCAGTACGAGTTCATCAGCGGAGAGCATCCGCTCAAGGTTTTTGAGTTGAACCCCCGCTTTCTCGCCCGCGCCGGCGCGGAGAATCTCTACGCGTTCGTCGACCCCGAGGATGTCGTGGTCATGCCGAAATAATGAAACGCAATCTGCCCATCCTGTTTGCGATCGTCGTGGTGGTCGCGCTGCCGTTTCTCTTCGAACGGGATCGCGAGGTGGTGTCGAGCCCGGACGATACGGTGGTGATCGTGAGTCCGCATCCGGAGTCGATCCGGCAGGAATTCGCGCGCGCCTTCCGACGCTGGTACCGGGAGCGGACGGGGCGGACGGTGTACGTGGACTTTCGGACCCCGGGCGGAACGAGCTCGATAATCACCTATCTGGATTCGGAGTACACAAACAACTTTCGCAACCACTGGGTCGACGCGCTCGGTCGAAGCTGGAGCATGGAGGTCCAGAACAGCTATGCCGACCACCGGGTATCGCTCCCGGACGACCCCGCGGCAGACTCCCTTGCCCAGCGCGCGCGGCGTGCGTTTCTGGAATCGGAGGTTGGATCCGGAATCGACCTCTTTTTCGGGGGCGGGAGTTTCGACTTCATCCGCCAGACGCGCAAGGGCCAGCTGGTGTCCAGCCGGTTTCTGACCGAGCACGCCGGGTTCTTTGCGGACTACCCGGATGGTATACCCCGGAGCTATGCGGGGGAACCGTTCTACGACGCCGAAGGGCGCTGGTTCGGGGCGGTGTTGTCGAGTTTTGGAATCATCTTCAACCGGGACGCCCTCCGGCGCGTAGGGATTGAACGCGATCTGGAGAGCTGGGACGATCTGGGGGACCCGCGCCTGTTCCGGCAGGTTGCCGTGGCCGATCCATCGCACAGCGGATCGATGAACAAGATATTTGAGATCATGATCCAGAACAAGATGCAGGGGCGCTATGCCCAGGTGCGGGAGGAAGCCGGCGGAACGGTCTCTGCCGAGGCGGAGCATCGTGCCAGGGCCGAGGGCTGGATGGACGGGATGCGATTGATTCAGCGCATCGCTGCGAATGCCCGCTACTTCACCGACTCCGCGCCGATACCGAATATCGACGTCGCGATCGGCGATTGCGCGGCGGGGATTGCGATCGACTTCTACGGGCGCTACCAGGAGGAGACGATTCGCAGTCGCGGCGGCGGCGACCGGTTTGCCTACATCACACCAATCGGCGCCTCGGCGGTCTCGGTCGATCCGATCGGATTGATGCGCGGTGCCCCGAACCGCGACGTGGCCGAGGCGTTCATTCAATTCGTCATGAGTCCGGAAGGGCAGGCACTCTGGAATTTCGAAGTCGGAACCGCCGTGTCGGTTCCTGCGGATCGCAATCCATACGGAGAGGAGGTCACGCTGCGCGGTCCCGCGACCTTTCCACTGAGGCGCCCTCCGATCCTGCCGCTCCTGTACGACGCGGCGTTTGAAGAGTATCGCTCGGATCCGGATGTGAATCCGTACCGGGAGGTGGCCGGATTCGATTACCGGCCCGAGTGGACGAGCCACCTGTTCAACGAACAGCGCTTTCTCATCCGCGTCATCTTCATCGATATCCTCTCCGAATTGCGTGCGGCGATGGCGGCGATCATCGCAGCGCGCTCCGAGGGCCGCACCGCCGAAGCCGACCGGGCCTACGCGGTGCTCAGCGATCTCTCCAGGGTTTCCTACGAGAATGTCGGAACTCGCATCAAGGAGGTTCTCACGCTGCGTAGCGCGATCGAGGAGGTTCGGCTCGCCCGCGAATTGTCCGGCCATTTCCGCGAGCAGTACCGCGAAGCCGAGCGGATCGCGCGCGGTTCGAGGCGAGGTGGAACCGGGCGGGGAGAGTGAAAGCGAAGGGGGAAGCGCGGTCCTGGCTCACGCTGCGAATGAGCCGGTCGCGTATGCGCTTCGTGTGCGCTATGCGCCCCGCATCAGCCCCATACTCGAACCGCTCTTACGACCGGAGCCCGGTTTGTTCGCTTCCCGTGATCCGGATTGCGTGCGTGCGATTTCCGCGCATGATTCACTGTGAACGATGAGGGGTAGTCTGTATCTGGTAATGGCCTGCAGCGAGGGCCTTCCGACCCACTTGGGTGCGTTCGCGTCGCGTGCAGACGCCGAAGTGTTTGCGAAACGGGTGAATCTGGATCCACCGGCCGATTACATCCGCGCCTTGTATGCGCCCGAGGGCATGCAGGATGTCGCCTACGTCTGTTTCGGAGACTGGGGAAAGGAACCGACGTATGTCGGACTTTTTACTGATCCGGGGCGGGTCCCGAACCTGCCGGTGCGTCCGGAGGCGGTGCAGTTTTACGAGATTCGGATCGGTTCCGGAGTACGACGTCCAAGGCCGGTGACGCGCATTCGAATCGACGAGGGTGCTGGAACCTCCGAACCCGTGCCCGTGGCGCCGCGCGTCACGGAGCAGCCGGGGCTCGATCTTCTCGGGCCGGTCCGCACGGGGCCCCGGTTTGAACCATGGCGACAGGTGGTACGGGCGTTTTTCGCGCGGCGACTCGGCGTCCGTCCGGCCGTGGGCCTGTACGGGATCATCGCGCTCCTCTTCCTTGGATCGGCGATTGCGTTCAGCCTCTGGCATCATCGAACCCCGGCGCTGGTGTGGGATCTGGAGCGTACGATGGGTCAGACCTCCGCGGCCCCGTGGCTGCATCCGGCCATCGTGCGGGCCCGGGTCTACGAGGGCCCGGGGTTTCGCTGTTTCTCCGCACCGCTGGACCGAAGCCGCGCGGTGACCATCATGTCCCGTCTGCCGACCGATCTGCTCGATCCCGACGCGGAGTCTCCGGCGTTCTTCCTGCCACTGCCCGATTACTTCGGTGAGGCGTCTTTGCGGCCGGATTTCATGGCCCAAGGAGATCGCGCCGAGCGCCTCGCGGGTTGGCGCGACCGTTTTTTTGTCAATGTCCGTGAAGGAATGATATGGCGGGAAGGAGACGAATGGCTCGTTTACGATTTCGAGCGGGAGCGCCTCCTGGGGCGATTGCGGAATGATCAGCCCTCTCCCTGGACCCGATGGTCGAACAGGTGAGGCCGGCGATCCCCGGGCGGGTTCAGGAGGAGCATGATCCCGGCCGGATGAGCGCGGATGCGTCCCTCGGAGAGGTCGAGATCCTCGATTTCCTGGGAGAGCCGTGCGTGTTGCTCCCGTGAGAGCAGCGGCCAGTACACGCCCGCGGGCTCTCCAATTAAGTAACCGGACGGGAAGCGATCGCGGAGGGCTGCCAGCGAACCGCCATCGCGGGGATCGGCTTCAAGGATGGCTTTGATCTCCCGCTCAACTGTAAGGGCTTCCGCATCGGGCGCGGAAGGCCGGAGCGGCAGCAGCACGATGACGGCGGCTGCGAGGATCATCAACGACGACGCCGCGACCACCACCGTGTTATTCCGCGAGAAACGTGACTCGTTCGTCATGGTTGAGCAGTTCGCGCCACGTCAGCATGCGATAGGTCTCGTCCACACCGAGCTCCGACAGGGCTTCATCGTAGTGGAACGCGTAATTACCCGCAAAGGTGATCGTGTTGCCGACCATCGCGCCCATGGCGACGCCGGTGTGTCCGCCGCCTCCCAGTTCGATGTTGGCGTTGGGGGCGTAAACCGCGGCCTTGAGCGCCGCATTGCCGCCGAGCGCGAAGTTTTGCCAACCATCGGCTCCCGGTCCGTCCGAGGTGCCGTAGAGCTGGAGCGCCGAGGGCACGTTGCTGTTGTTCATCGAGCCGTTCCCCGCCATGTTCAGGTTTCCCCCGAGATAGAGTGTCAGCGACGAACCCTCGGGAATCACGATTTCGCCATGGACCTTCAAATTCCCCGTGAGGTTCAGCACCACGTCGCCCTGGATCTGGAGCGTTTCGCCGTCCGTGAGTTCGATATTATCGCTGCTGAGATAGGTCTGCTCGCCATCGGTCCCCATCGTCCCGCTCCCATCGTAAGGGGTGTACGTTGCATTCGGCGCCTCCACTTCACTCAACTCCGCATAGAAGTCGTTGGAAATGCGGCTCTCGTCGACAGACTCTCCCTCCGGGGAATCGAACCCGAAGATGGCGCCCTGCGCGCCCACTTTTGGCGGAGCGCCGCCCGTCGCGACAAAACCCTTGATCTTCGCATTCTGGATATCCACGTCGTCGACCTCGGCGCTGAGGCTCGATACGGAACCGTTGTCGGAAGGGTTGTCCGGATCGTAGTCACCCTCGTTTGAGTTGTAGCTGTCGACATTTGTATTATTCCCCTTGAAACGAATCCTGCCGCGAGCCGTGAGGCCGTTGTCGAAAGGGGTACGCTTTCCGAGCTCGATGCGGATCTGGCGCTGTTGCGCGAGTTGCCCTCTGGAGACCCGCCCCTCCGCAAATATCCTGGGACTCGCGGTTCCTGGATTCTCGATCCGGACGTTTGCCGTGCGTGCGATCGACTGTCCCCCGACAAGCGCGGAATCGATGGTGTATTGGCGCTCGTACCCATTGTCGACGGTGGTCCAGCCGATCCAATCGTCGCGGTTCATGGCGTCGATCGCAAGCTCGGCGCCGGCCTCGCCGATGTTGATCGCGTGCTGCCGGAGCGCGAGGTTATGGGTGTACTGCAGCTCCTTGGTGCTCGTCTGAAGATAGATTCCGGAGACGCCGGCGGTAATCATGAGAACGATGATCACGCCGATCAGGGCGCTGCCTCGTGCTGGATTCGATTGCGGTTGCATGGTTGGGTTTCCGGCTGATCTTCTATTTGTCGGGTTGAGGCTGCGTCGGCTTCCTGTTCGCGTGTTTTTATTCACTCATTCGAGCCGATCACGCCGGCGAGGGGGCCGGCCGGATCAGGTGGACACTCTCCGGTTGCGCATCATGAAGCTGGCGCTGATGATGTGGTCGGTCGCCTCCTGTTTTTGAATGTTTTTCCGCATCAGAACCTCGATCTGGATGCGTTTCACTTCGATGGCCTTGTTCGTCGGGTTCTGAAGGATGTTAAAGTATTGAAATTCGAGGTCTTCAATATCGGTGAGGACGACCTCCAGACTCCCGGCGTCCTCGCTCCGGTACAGGGTCTTGCTGTTCGGTTGGTACCGGTAGCGTATCGTGACCGGCCCGTCCGGACCCTGGGTCTGCAGTTTCAGCTCATGTGGCAACGCCGTTTCGACATCGGTGCCCAGCCGGCAGTCCTGTGCGAGTGTCTCGAGTGTCGCCCGGCTGTCCCGGTTCATGTCGCCGTAATGCAGCATCGCGATCGTACCGCGGGTGATCCCCATGACACTTGTCAGGACCACGGCCATGATGGCGGAACCGATCGTCACTCCCGCCATCACCTCGACCAAGGAGAAGCCTCGTCGCCGGCTAGAACGAGCGATAGTAGTAGTCATTGAGTCCATTGTGGGCGAATATCGTGTCGTATTCCAGGGACCTCGGCCCGGCCTTGCTCTCCCATGACACAATAATACGAAACTCCTTGAGCGTGGATGAAAGATCCGTGATCTCACGGGTTGTGGTGAAGTGTTCCCCGTAAATGTCGGCATATTTCCCGGTAAGCGCGATTTCCTCGGACTCCGGAAGCTCTTCGAGTGAGCTCCACGAGTAGGTGCGCAGGGCTTCGATCTGGGTCTGGGCAATCTGGGTGGCGCGCGTGATGTTGCGGGAGTGCTCCACGGTATTGATGCCTGTGATGATCGCGGAATAACCGCTGGCCGAAACGACCGCGAGCAAGGTGATGGCTATCATGATCTCCACGAGGGTGAATCCCCGCGGTGCATCGGCGGTGAAACGAAGGCTCCGTCCCCTCCCAAACCATCCCAACGGGCATGGCGTTTCCCTCAATCTGTCGCGCAGCATCATTTTAGATTCGTCATATCTTAGTGAACAACCGCATATTATCGCAAATGTGAGACCGTTGGGCAATACAGGAATCCCCGTATTTCCAGCGCCCGGGTTCACTTACCGTATCTTCGGAAGCCGCCGCTGCTCTCGGACACCGGAAGGACACATCTTATAGAGCCGCTTGAAGCACCGGCACATCTCCTGGGCGTCGCGGAAGCCCGCCAGGCCGGCAGGCCGGCGATCGCGCGCGACATATTCCCTGCGGGCCGTCAACAACAGCACGGCCCGCTTCTTTTTCAAGACACCTCGCGCCAGCTAACTGTGCGTGGGGAATCTTATAATAGATGAAACATGCAGTAGATACCCAGCGGGTAGCCAATCCCGCCCGAGAAAGAGTGGCGATCGCTCGGAAGCGAACATT
>SLNJ01000020.1 GCA_007133065.1 Opitutales bacterium | reverse complement strand
TGGCTCGTTTCGCGCTCGATTCGGCCGTACTGCCGTTGGTGACCGATACCCTGCGCGTGGGTGAGAACGCTCGGATCGATCTGATGGGCGTCTTTGGCCGGATCACTCAACGGAACGGGATTAAGGGTAAATCCGCGATATTCTCGGGCAAAGACGCGGACGGAAATCCAATCAAGGGACACCGGCACGCCTATTACCTCCCAACGAGTGAATACGATGACAACCGCGGCCATCTGGATCATTTAACCATCTACACGGAAGAGGGCTTCGGAAAAAACGAACTGCGGGCCTTGGACAAGCTTTCTCAGATTCAGAGACGGGATCGTAAGGATTCGGGACATCCTTTGGAGGTCGTTCTCCTCGGCCTCGGAACGGCCGATGAATACCACCCCGGTCCTCTGGGAAAATCCTCGACCTGGATTTCGGTGACGCCATTTCTTTCTCCCCGCCATCCGAAAACGAGGGGAAAACACAAAGAACCCGACGAGCATCTTTCCCATCCGGCCTTGTTTGTTGAAGCACAGCTTCAACAAGAGATTAGCCGGTGGCTTGAACTGACCGGGCAGAATCTGGACCAGAATAAAGTTCGAATTTCCCCGGTCGTTGACGAAAACGGAACCTTCCGTGCTCCCGATAAAAACCAAAAGGCTACCGGGCCGCGTCCTATCCAATTCAAGCGGTTTCGTCAGAAAAAGGGGGACGACGGCGGTCGCCGCCCGGCCGGATTCTTCAAAATCGAATTCCCCACACCCGTCTCCGGCCCCCTCGCCCTGGGCCACTCCTGCCACTTTGGCCTCGGGCTTTTCGTACCCGTTCAGGAAAAGGACAAGAAACACGAACCATGACCGCAGCCATCCGCCAGTATGAAGATATTCCATACGTGCGCCTCGATTCCCTTCCCGATGACGAACGCGAACCGTTCCGGCGCTGGATCCACCGGCAGACGCGGCCCATCATTCCGAACGAATTTGAAGGCTCCGAAGAGCCCGCTCCATGCGCCTACGCCTGGGATTACGCCCGCTGGCTGACGGAAGGGAAGCCCAACGAACTTTCCCAGCCCTACGACACCTGACCATGCCTCTCCAACCCAAATTCACCATCACCAACGCCATCACGGCGGCGCTTGCCCGAATCGAGCGCGCGCGGGGGTTTTTGGAGGCGGCGACGTTGTCCGAGCACTGGCTTCGGGCAATGGGCGAGCGGGCGCTGGTGCTGGAAGCACACCACACGACGCACATCGAGGGCACGCAACTGACGCTCGAGCAGGCGGACCGCCTGCTAAAGGGTGAGCGTGTTCCGGAGGCCGATCTGGACGATGCCCGGGAACTGCTCAACTACCGCCGGGCGTTCGAGTTTGTGTCAGACTACCTGGAAAGCGGCGCGCCGATTACCGAAGGGCTGGTCCGCGAAATTCATAAGCGCCTGGTCGAGGGGGTGCGCGGCGGCAGCGCCGCACCGGGCCAGTACCGCAAGGTGCAGAACTACGTGGTCAACTCAGCCACCGGCCAAACGGTCTACACCCCGCCGCCCGCCCACGATGTCCCGGCGCTGATGGGCGAAATGGTGACTTGGCTGAACGCGCCCGGCGACGTGCATCCGGTGCTGGTCAGCGGCGTGGCGCAGTTCCAGCTCGTGCATATCCATCCGTTCCTGGACGGAAACGGGCAGGCATCGCGGCTCCTCTCGATGCTCTGCCTCTACCGGGCGGGCTACGACTTCAAGCGGCTGTTCACGATCAGCGAGTACTACGATCGCGACCGGGCGGCGTTCTACGCGGCGATTCAGGGTGTGCGCGATGGCGGGATGGATTTGACCGGCTGGCTGGAATACTTCGTCCAGGGGCTGGCCACGCAGCTCCAGGCGAGCTCTGGAAAACCTCGTTATCGACCGCATGGACCAGAACGAAGAGATCTTCACCCGCTTCATGAACGACAACGCCTTCCAGGACGTCGTCGAAGAAACCCTCCGCCAGCAGGTCTACGACCAGATCCAGAAGAATGAAGCCGACGCTTAAAGTAGAAATTCTCATCAGCCTTTTTCGCTTCCGTCTCAGAAGCAGCGAATCCATGAGCCCGCCCGTTTTCCTACCGCTCCGGCATGAGCACCGGCACGACCCGCCGGCCGCTGTGGCGGTAGGTTCGGAAGTGGCGATCCAGCGTAAAGACACGGTCGCCGATGCCGCTTTCCACCATGGCCACGAGGGAGGCGTCGGCGAGGGACATCGGGAGATTGCGGTATTTTTCCATCAGACCGACCACCTGTTCTCGATGTTTGCTAAACGAAAAATCCACTTTGAGGTAGCCCATCTCAAGCCACGTGACAACCTTGCCCCATCCATCGTGGCGGTGTCGGAGCAAAAACCATGTCTCGGCGAGAATCGCCTCGCAAGTAACCATCGGTGGCGACACCTGCTTCAAGGCCATCGCGACCCATCGTGCCCAAGCGTCGCTCTGATCGAAAGCCGCCACCAAAACGCCGGTATCAACGAGGGTGCGATCCTTCACCGGCCGAAGCCTTCCATGTGCTTGGGATTTGTGGACAAGTCTCCCAACCCGCTGTCAATGCAACCGAGATCGTCCTTTACCAAATCATACATCGAAGGCCCCTCCTCAACCGCACCGTTTTTCCCGGCCAGGTCCCGCTCAAGCGACTCACGCACCACCTGCGATTTCGAGACACCCAGGCGCTTCGCCCGCTTCTCCAGGCGGACGGCCAGCTCGTCGGGCAATTTCACGGTCATCGTTTTCACAAAGGGTACGGTATTACGGACTGCGACAAAAGGCAATACCGGAAACTGAAGAGCTTTCAGGTGGCGCAGTTGGTGTATGATCTGACGGTTCGGTTGTGCGACCGCTATATCGACGCCCGCAGCCGGACGCACGACCAGATGGTCCAGGCCGCACGCAGCGGGGTGCGGAACATCGCGGAAGGCAGCGAGGTCAGCGCGACATCAAAGAAAATGCGGCAATCCACAAAGTCTTGCCCCGTTGGAACCGATCGCGACAATCCAGAGCAAACTCCCCGCCACTAGGACACCTTTTACACTCCACGATCCTCTCATGCCGGACTCCACCCACGCCCACTCGCTCGAATCGATCACCAAAGCACTCCAAGGCCTGGACCGGCCGGGCGATTTTTTCGGGGCGGGAGCCATTGAGGCCGCCCCGCCCCTCCTGGAGGTTGGGGGTGCGGGGATCATCTCTTTCCCGGTTCAGACAGACCAGGCCCGAACGATGATCGCGGAGGCTGCCGAGCGCGCCCCCTACGGCAGAGGTGACGAGACGCTGGTCGACGAGTCGGTGCGCAAGGTCTGGCAAATCTCCCCGGAGAAGATCCACCTGGGCGGCAGACAGTGGCCCTCCACCCTCGACGTGATCGTCTCTCGCGCAACGGAGGCCTTGGGTCGCCCTGACGGTTCGCTGATCGCGGAGCTCTACAAGTTGCTTATCTACGACGAAGGTGGGTTTTTCCAGGCTCACCGTGACACTGAAAAATCACCGGGCATGCTCGGCACACTCATCGTCGTATTGCCCTCCCTTCACGAGGACGGCGAACTGGTCGTCCGCCACGATGGCCGGGAAACGGTCCAGGACTTGCGAACGGTTGATCCCGGCGAGTTGCGCTACGCGGCATTCTATGCCGACTGCGAACACGAGGTTCGGCCGGTCAGTCGCGGCCACCGGGTTTGCCTGGTCTACAATCTCGTCATGACCGCGCGTGCCCGCGGCGGGCAGCCAACCGTTCCCGACACCCGGCCGCAGGTCGAAGCGGTATCGCACATTCTCCGCGCATGGGCGGATCGGGAAGACCGCGCGAGCAAGATTGTCTATCTGCTGGAGCACCGCTACACGGAAGCCGCTCTGTCGTTCTCCGCTCTCAAGGGACCCGATGCCGTCCTGGCTGACGTCTTCCGCAAGGCGGCAGACGCCTGTGACTGCGCGCTGCATCTGGCCATGGTACACATTGAGGAGTCGGGATGGGCCGAGCACACCGGTGGATTTGGACGCCGCCGCCGCCGGGGCCGCCGGTACTACGCGGACGAGGATGAGGGCGAGGACGATTTTGAGATTGGCGAGGTGTGTGAGATCTACCGCTACATCGACCAATGGCGCGATTCGGCGAACCGATCGGTTGATTACGGTGAAATTCCCCTCGAGGCCGGTGAATTGTTACCCGAAGGCGTACTCGACGACGAAGACGCGGACGAAATCCATTTCTCGGAAGCCACGGGCAACGAGGGTGCATCATTCGAGCGCACCTATCTTCGCGCCGCACTCGTCATTTGGCCGCAGGCGTCGTTCGATAAGATATGCGCCTCAGCCGGCATGGAAGCCACGGTGGCCCGCCTCGAGCAACGAGTCGCCGAGGCCGCCTCCGGCAAGAACACCGATGAGGCGGCCGCCGGTGTCCGG
This sequence comes from Opitutales bacterium, assembly GCA_007133065.1. Lineage (GTDB taxonomy): Bacteria > Verrucomicrobiota > Verrucomicrobiia > Opitutales > Oceanipulchritudinaceae > SLNJ01. Next base: position 4,585 of record SLNJ01000020.1, on the reverse strand, counting down.
AAACTGACCGAATTGTTCGCCGACCATTGGTCACGAAGTATGGCACCGCGCGAGGCTTGCGGCCGCGTGATCCGAACCCTGGTGGATTTCGGGAATCCGGATCTCCTTGCCCGATTTGTCGCCCCCATTCTTTCAGACCGCCTTCCGGGAGACCATCAATGCCTCCTCGACTGGGCAGGATTGGCCGGATCGAAAGGGTTTCATCCAATTGCCAGGGATCTGTTTGACCGGAAGTCGAGAATGTCCGCGGTTCAGGCGATCGAGCTCTGGACTGGTCTCTGCGATCTATGGTGTGATGAATCCGACGGCGCGACACTGGACGAGCTTCTATCCTCAATACTTGAGAAAATACGTGACACTGCATTTCGGAATGCACCGGTTGATGACGATGACGACAATCCTGACGAGTTGGATGCCGACTTCCGCAGCATATACCGGCCGACCCGCAAGGTGCCCGTCGTCTCCCCTCCCGCCACCCTGATCCGATTCCTGCGTTCCGCGGAGAACGGCCCGGCCGGGAAGCGTGTCGACGAGGCGCTCGCACGGGTACTCGCGAACGACTTAACCTTTTCCGTCCTTGAGACCATTCTCCCCTCCCTCGAAATGCGGTCCGCCGATGGGAGTTCACTCTCTGAAGCGACCCGGGATACGCTGTGGCGTCATTGCGCCGATTCCCTGCTCGCGCGGGCCGCAACGCCGCCGTCGCCACCCACAGACTGGGCTCTGCCCCTGTCCGAAGGGCAGCTTGCACGCCTCTCCGCCAACCTCAGGGACTTTGCTCTCGATCCGGACAATCAAGTCCTCCGCCTCCGTAAGCGAAAGGACCTTCGCCAGGAGGTCCACCGGATGATCGATGCGGCTGGACTCGACATGACACACGTCACAGAGCGCAAGGGAAGCCCGTACACGCTCGTCTGCACGAAAACGTTCGGGCACTACGAACGCTCGTGTCGCCAATACGAGCAGGATTACAACGGTTTGAGCCGGCTCGCGGCACTCCCGGAAGCAGCTGCTCGTTCCAACCGGAAGCGGCACGAAAGCCTCGCGGCGGCCATACGCATCGGAGAGGGCTGGAGCCCGGTTCCGGCACAACGGCTTCCTCTTCCTAACCAGAAGTGAGAACGGCACCTCCATTTCACTAATAATATTGCACAATCACCACACACCGATATCTTCACTCGGTTACCGTGAAGATTCGGTCCAGTCCGCCCGAAGGGCGCCCATTGGTGACCAGGGATCGCGAGCTCATCCCTGCGCGAATGTTGAATGAATTCGTTTACTGCCCGCGCCTGTTCTATTACGAGCATGTCGAGGGGGTATTCGTCCACAATGCCGACACGCTCGCGGGGAGAGCCCACCACAAGCGCGTCGATTCCGGCAAAGGAACCCTCCCGCCCGCCAAATCACCACCCGACCACTCCACTACTCCACCACTTCACGACTCGACGACTCCACCACCCGACACGATCCACTCGCGATCCGTCTCCCTGTTCTCCGATCGCCTCGGTGTCACCGCGAAACTGGACCTGGTCGAGAGTCGTCATGTGGAGGACGATCTCCTCTCAGACACGAAAGTGGTACCGGTTGAGTACAAGAAGGGGCACCCGCGAGAAGGTGACGACGGAATGGAGATCTGGCCGGCCGATCGGATGCAGCTCGGATTGCAGATCCTGATTCTGCACGACAATGGATACGCCTGCGACGAGGGGTTTCTTTATTACCGCGAAACACGTCAGCGGATCACCCTGGAAATGACCCCGGAACTGGAGACGTGGATCGAAGAACAGATCGCGGCGGCGCGGACCACGGCCACAGGACCGATTCCGGCGCCATTGGACCACTCACCCAAGTGCCCCCGCTGCTCGCTGGTCTCGGTCTGCTTGCCCGACGAGACCCGCGCCCTGCACAGCGGTGAGGACAACGGCGATCCTGAGGACCGCCAGTTGATGCTCGCCCTCGCCGAAGATCCACCGGTCGAGGCTCCCGCACCCCCGCAAACCGTCGAGCGCCTCCAACGCAACCCGTTCGATCAGCTTCCGGAAATCCAAACGCTCCCCCGCAAGCCGGCGGACGACATTCGCCGGCTCATCGCACCGAATCCGGACACCCGGGCGCTTTACCTGAACTCGCCCGGGCAGTTCGTCGGGAAGAAGGACGCCACCCTCCAGGTCAAAGAAAAGAAGCAGTTGGTCGGGGAATTCCGATTGCTCGACCTGCATCACGTCGCCCTGTTCGGCCCGGTGCAGATATCGACGGGGGCGGTCCACGCCCTGTGTGAAAAGGATATCCCCATCACGTACTTTTCGCTCGGCGGCTGGTTTTACGGAATGACCCGTGGACACAGTCTGAAGAACGTCTTCACCCGGATCGAACAGTTCCGGCACGCCGCCGACCCAATTCTCGGACTCTCCCACGCGCGGCTCTTCGTGCACGGGAAGATCCGCAATCAGCGGACCCTCCTGATGCGCAATCATCGCAATCCTCCAAAGGGACTGCTCAAAGCGCTCAAGTATCTCGCAAACACCGGCCTCCACACGCCCTCACTCCCCATGCTGCTCGGCATCGAAGGCACCGCCGCGAACCTCTACTTCAGTCACTTTAAAGGCATGCTCAAAGATGCCGAGGAGGAGCGGTCCGCTTCCGATGACAACCAGACCGAATTCAACTTCGCCTTCGACCAGCGCAACCGCCGCCCCCCGCGCGATCCGGTGAACGCCCTCCTCTCCTTACTCTACAGCCTGCTGGCCAAAGACTGCACGCTTGCGGCGTACGCCGTTGGATTCGATCCCTACGTCGGCTTCCTGCATCAACCTCGCTTCGGCCGCCCGGCCCTGGCGCTCGACCTCATGGAGGAATTTCGACCCCTCGTCGCCGACTCGGTGGCAATCAGCCTGGTGAACAACCGGATGCTGTCACCGTCCGACTTCGTCTTCGCCGGCAAGGCGGTAAACCTGAATCCCAAGGCCCGCCGAACCGTGTTCATCGCCTACGAGAAACGCCTGCAGGATCCGATCCTGCACCCTGTATTCGGCTACCGGGTCAGCTATCGCCGGGCCATCGAACTCCAGGCGCGCCTCCTCGCAAAAGCCATCACCGGCGAGGTCGATGCGTATTATCCGTTTATGACGCGGTAGAGGAGTGGGGAATTTGTGGAGTAGTGGAGTGGTTGAGTGGTTAAGTGAAGTGGAGTGGAGTGGGAAGAAACTTGAGCATTGTGAAATCGAAACAAGGATTAACGATGGAAAATGTAGATCTGGCGCGGCTGGTTGAGGAACAGGGCGGGCCGATGTACCGACGACTTGAGATATATGAAGACGCCGAACGCTTTGCCGATGCGGTGTGGGAGATGGTGTTCACTTGGAACTCATTCGCTCGCGAAACCATGGGCAAGCAGCTCGTCCGTTCGGCGGCCAGTATTCCAAACAACCTGAGCGAGGGCTCCGGACGTGGAAGCACCCCTGAAATGCTGCGGTTCTCAAGAATTGCCAGAGGTTCGCTGTGTGAAACTCAGAACGGCGTCCAGCCTGCTGGAAAACGGAATCTAATAAATCCCGACCATGCTGCCAAGTTGCACGCCTCCGCGGAACGACTGTTGAAGCGAACAAATGCCTTCATCTCCCATCTCAAGAGCAGAACATAACCTCACCCCACCACTCCACCACTCCACCACTCCTTTACTCCACCACTCCTTTACTCCACCACTCCTCTACTCCACCACCCAATGCGCCACAACTACATCGTCACCTACGACATTCGTGACCCGAAACGGCTCCGCAAGGTTTTCAAGACCTGTCGTGGATACGGAATGCACCTCCAATACTCGGTGTTCGAGTGCGACCTCACCGATGCCGAACGGACCTCCTTCGAGTCCGACCTCAAGGCCATCATCAACCACGACGACGATCAGATTCTTTTCATCGACCTCGGACCGGCCGCCCTGCGGGGCGAGAGAACCGTATCTGCTCTCGGCCAGAGCTATTCCAAGGTCGACCAACCGTGTTTTGTGGTGTAGGATTGCTCGTAATGGCGCTCGGTTAAGCCCTCTCATCGGGATCGAAATCGGGATCGAAGAGCCACAACGCCTTGCAGATAAATATGATCGATAGCGATAGCGATTTCGATCCCGATTTCGATGCATCCCTTAACCGAGCGCCATTGAGGATTGACCGAGTGCCGGACTCGACGAGTGGTGAAGCAATGGGAGACAACCTGACTTTTTCGTGAATCAGGGCGGATTGCCCGATTTGCATGGTTCTTTGACAGTCAATTATAATGGGGAAATTTGGTGCGAGCGGTCCGGTGGCGTCGCGATCCGCCGGGCCGCTCGCATCGCTTCACTATCAATGATTTCGGACTCGCACTGCGCCCGATCGGGACATTTCTAATCGACATCCGGCAGCCCTTCTCCCACCCTCTCGCAAGTTGAACAGCAACCGCTTCCCCGAAAGGCACTTCCGCGAGCGGCGGTATCCGCGTTCTCACGAACGCGGCCCCATTGAAGCCCACTCGATTTCCTCCAACCCGAACGACTCGTCGAGTATCCGCGTTCTCACGAACGCGGCCCCATTGAAGCCTTAGTATTCCG
>SLNJ01000095.1 GCA_007133065.1 Opitutales bacterium | reverse complement strand
ACGACTTCGGCCTCGCCGTCGCCGTCGACATCGTCGACCTCCGCTTCATGCGTCCCGGCGCCCTGGAAGAGGAGCTGCCGGTGCCACGCCCTGCCGCAATCGGGACTCACGTATTCAATGATCCGAGCATCGTAATTATACGGAGCGTTCCATCCGCCTCCGGCCATTTCGCCGAGGACGATACGCACCCCGTCACCGCTATGCTCGGTGTGCAAACTGTGCCCGTAGTAGATGCCGCGCTCGATCCGATGCTCCACCCACGGGTTCTCCGGATCCTCCCGCATCCGGTTCTCAAACCACGAAAGCTGACCCTCAAAATACTCCGAATCCACGATGACCAGGTCGTCGCGGCCGTTTCCACTGATATCGATGGCGGAAACCCTGCACATCTCACGATGGCTCGGCGCGACGATTCGGCGCTCCCACGGTCCCGAGAAAGCTCCGCTCTCCGGGGCGGTGTACATCGACACCCCAGAGGCAATCTCAATTCGCCCGTCACCGTCAAAATCGGATGCCGCGATCCCCTCTTCCAATCGTCCGGTCTGTACGACGTGTTTCTTCCAGAACTTGGCCGGATCCGAACCGGCCTTGTAGATCGCCACGCCCGAATTCGGCCGACCGATGTAGTTGGAAATCAACTCGGCGATTCCGTCGCCGTCCACGTCGGCGAATATTACGTCGTGCGGACCCCCGCCGACCTGTTCGTCGATTATGTGCAGATCCCACGGAGCTGAGAGATCCGGCCCCGGCTTAAGCCAGATCATCTTCCACGGCACCTCGGGGGCGAACGCCGAATCTGACGGCGTGTACCCCAGCACAACCTCCGGCAAGCCATCGCCGTCGACGTCGTGCAGCACAGCGCCCACGTGGAAGCAACCCTCGCAGGCCATTCCCTTCTCGACGGTTGCAGGACGATACCACATCAGCGCCCCCCACCCGCCGACGATAATCTCCTTATGACCGTCCCCGTCGATATCGCCCACTTCCAAGCTCCATGCCCCCATGGTATCCTTCACCGGCATCCCGGCGTCCAGGATCGTGAGTTCCCAGTTCTGCATGCGTGCTAATGACATAATTCAGCCTTCTTCTGTTTCTTCCAGACAGATCCACGCGGTCCGGACCGTCCGAATCGGGTGGCGTACGGTCGCGAGCATGGGGAGTACGATTGCCGGAAATCAAGGCAAAAAGCGAAAGCGATTCTCCGGGGAATCGCTACGAGAAGCAAAGCAGATCGCACCGGATGGCTCCATTGTAGAGCGTGAACCGACGGGTTGGTTCCAGACCGATTGTGCGCGCCGCATCTTCCCACGCCGAAAGCACCGCGGCACTCCCTCCATCCTGCCGGATTCGTCTCAGATGGCATCCAAGATCCCGGTACAAGCGGTTCAGATCGCCTCGGGAGTCCGCATCGCCATCCGGACTTCGGCCTCCCCCCAGGCGCCTTCCGTAAGGCGGGTTGGTCACCGCAAAACAGCCAACGGGCGGTGTCTGCAACGCTCTGAAATCCATCTCCTCAACGCGAAGTGGCGCTTCCGGGAAATGCTCGCGATGAATCCGCTCCATAACTCGGACGGCCGCAGGGGCGCGCTCGCATCCGAAAAGCTCAAACCCGGTCGGCGGATCGATGATGCCAGATCGCAAGGCCTCTTGTTCCGCGGCGTGGGTTGCGGGATCGTAAGAGAATAACGACTCAAACGCGAACCGCCGCTCCAGATTGGGTGCGCGTCGCGTTGCGCGCATCCATCCCTCAAAGAGAAACGTCCCCGCACCGCACATCGGATCACACAACGGCATTCGGCCGTCCCATCCGCTCAGCGCCAGAATCCCGGCGGCAAGATCCTCCTTGAGCGGCGCCTCGCCGTGCTCGACCCGGTAGCCGCGCTTGAAGAGCGGAACACCCGAGGTATCGAGGCAGAGTGTGACGCGCGGCCCGTCGAGGTGCACGACCACGTGCACGTCGGGATCGCGCTTGTCGATCGACGGTCGCTTCCCCTCGCAGAGCTTGCGAAAGGTGTCGACGATGCCGTCCTTGACGCGGTGGACGACGTATTGCGTGTTACGCAGCTGGCTCGATCCGCCGTTGACGTCGATGCGAACCGTCCGGTCGACGGAGAACATCTTGTGCCAAAATGTCTTCCGCGACTGAAAATAGAGCATGTCGTAGTTGCGGGCGTTGAACCGGCGAATGGGCAGGAGCACGCTCAGGGCGCTGCGCAGCCCCATGTTCGCGCGGTAGACACCGGCCCGGTCGGTGCGGAAGAAGACCGCGCGTGTCCCGATCCGAGTCACCTCGATCGCCAGCTCCTTCAGCTCGTCCGCGATGACCCGCTCGAGCCCGGCCCGGCAGGTGACAAGACCGTTCTGTTGCTCCGGCTCCGATTCCGTCATGCAACAAGTACTACCGCCATGCCGGCGCGCGTCGAGGCTTCAATCAGAGGGGGTCGCCTTCGAGCGCGTTCCGCTCACGGTCGCTTCGCCTCCTCGCTGTGGCGGACATCGCGGCCTTTGACGAGATAGACGATCTCCTCGGCGATGTTCGTGGCGTGGTCGCCGATCCGCTCGATTGATTTGGAGATGAAGATCAACTCAATATACGCCTTCGCCAGATCGGGACGGTCCACAATCCGAGCCGAAAAGTAATCGTAGTTGTCCCGGTGAAGGCGGTCGATCTCCTTGTCCTTCGGAAGCACCGCAAGCGCCCTTTCCGCGTCTTCCTCAAGGAGGCTGTCGATGGACTCCCGCATCAACGCGAGCGCGAGGTCCGCCATCAACCGGATCTTGCCGTGGTCGAGTGGATCGGGAATTTCGCCGGTCCGCAGGGAGCGCTTTGCAATACTGCACGCCTCGTCGGCGATGCGCTCGAGGTCCTGGCTCGCCCGCAGGGCGACAGTGAGTAGACGCAGGTCTCCGGCGACCGGCGAGCGCAGCGTGATGTACCGGGTCGCCTCGGCGTCGATGGCAACCTCGAGCTGGTCGAGTTCGTCGTCGGCGCCGATCACCTGGCGGGCGAGAGACGGGTCGGATTGTTCGAGTGCGATAACCGCGTTGGCAACCGCCTCGGTGGACTTCTCGGCCATCAGCAGAAAGTGGTTTCGCAGCTGTTCGAGTTCCTTCAGGTAAAAACGGTTCATGGGTGGTGATTTGTGGTGGAGCAGTGGAGCGGATCATCCGAACCGGCCGGAAACATAGGCTTCGGTCTGTGGCTCCATGGGGTTCATGAAAATCGTATCGGTGTGATCGTATTCGACCAGCTTGCCCAGGTAGAAAAAGGCGGTGCGATCCGAGACGCGGGCGGCCTGCTGCATATTGTGTGTGACGATGACGATGGTGTAGTCGTTTTTCAGCTCGTGGATGAGGTCTTCGATCTTCCCGGTGGCGATCGGATCGAGCGCGGAGCACGGCTCATCCATCAGAATGATCTCCGGCTGGTTCGCAATTGCCCGCGCGATGCACAGCCGCTGCATCTGGCCACCGGAGAGGCTGAACGCACTCTCGTGCAGCCGGTCCTTGACCTCGTCCCAGAGGGCGGACGCCTTCAAACTGCGCTCGACCGCGTCGTCGAGCACCGACTTGCGCCGGCGGCCGGCGACACGGAGCCCGTAGATCACGTTTTCGTAGATCGACTTCGGAAACGGATTTGACTTCTGAAACACCATGCCGATGCGTTTCCGCAGCGAGATCACCTCGATCCCCGGATCGTAGACGCTGGTCCTGCCGATCAGGAGATCGCCCTCATGGCGGATGCCGTCGATGAGGTCGTTCATCCGGTTGATGTTGCGCAGCAGGGTGGACTTGCCGCATCCGGACGGGCCGATCAGGGCCGTTACCTGGCGCTCGGGGATTTCGAGGTTGATGTCGAACAGAACCTGCGTCGCGCCGTAGTAGAAGCTGTAGTTGCGGAACGCAATGTAGTCGGGGGCGTAGTTCGCCCGCTCGCCCAGGTTGCGCGATTCAACGCTGACCGGCCGGCGGGCAACGGGCTGCTCCGGAAAGGATTGATGACTGGCTTCGTTCATGGTCACAGTTCGTAACAGGACGCAGCTAGAAGGCGCTCCCCTGGTGTTTCCTGCGGATATGGTTGCGGATGAGGATTGCACTTAGGTTGAAAATCACGATCAGAATAATCAGCACGAGCGTCGTTGCAAATACGGTCGGAATCGCCGCTTCCGAGTCGGGGGACTGAAAACCGACGTCGTAGATGTGGAAGCCGAGGTGCATGAATTTGCGCTCGAGGTGGATGAACGGAAAGGTGCCGTCCACGGGAAGGTTGGGGGCCAGGGCAACCACGCCGACCAGCATCAGGGGGGCGACCTCGCCCGCGCCGCGCGCCATCGCGAGAATCATCCCGGTCAGGATCCCGGGCAGCGAAGCCGGCAGGACCAGGCGTTGGATCGTCTGCCATTTTGAAGCGCCGCACGCGAGCGATCCTTCACGAACGCCGCGCGATACGGCCGCCAGGGCCTCTTCGGTGGCGACAATCACGACCGGCAGGTTGAGCAGCGCCAACGTCAGGCCGGCCCAGAGTATGCCGCCCGTGCCGAATGTCGGGACACCCGCCTCCTGGGCGCGCGGGTAGAATATCGAATCAATCGTGCCGCCCATCAGGTACACGAAGAACCCGAGCCCGAACACGCCGAACACGATCGAGGGTACCCCGGCGAGGTTGTTCACGGCGATGCGAACCGACCGCACCACCGGTCCCTGCTTCGCGTACTCGCGAAGGTAAACCGCGGCGATCACTCCGAAGGGCGTCACCGCGATGCTCATGATAAGCGTCATGAGAAATGTGCCGAAGATCGCCGGAAAAATCCCGCCGTCCATGTTCGCGTCCCGCGGATAGCCGCTCACGAACTCCCAGGCGCGGATCATGAACGTCTGGATGCGACCGGAAACGCCGAGGCGGTTTGGATAATGGAAGCGGTACAGGTCTCCGATCGCCATCTCGTCCCGGCTCCCGTCGGCGCGCTCGTAGCGCAATCGAATCGATTCATTGGTCCGCTTGAGCGCATCGGACTGCGTCTCCAGCCTCTCGTACCGCCTCTGAAGCTCGTCGCGTCGCTCCCGCAACTCCTGGACGCGCGACTCCTCTTCGGACGTCAACCGGTCCTGCCGCCTGAAGTAGCGCAGTTCCACTTCAATATCGCTCATCTCGAGGTTGATCCGGCCAATGTGGCGGCGATCAATCCGGTTGATCTCGGCGCGCCGGTGGCGCGCCTCGCCCACCAGACGATCGAGCTCGCTCTCGAAGCGATCGACGTCCTCCGCCCGCTTCACCACGCGGCCATCCTCGAGGACGAGTTCACGGGCGTAGAAGATCCCGTCGCCCTCGGCCCGGCGTTCGGCACGGATGATGGCTTCGGGACGCGTCCGCCCGACGACATCCTCATCCCGGAAATAGCGGAACGACTGGCCGTAATAATCACGGTTGCCGAGAAAGAGCTGGATCTCGGCAAACGTGTCGGGGATCGTTTCGCGCACCGTGCGATCCGCCTCTGCCGCGTCCGCCTCCGGGGATTCAACGAGAACCCGTTCGGTTCGCTGCTGTGTTTTCGCCACGGCTCCCGCAAACCGGTGCATCCCGAGAAAGGCCGATTCACTCCCCTCCTGCAGCTCGATCTGGACGATCGGGACGGGCCAGAAGTAACTCAGGCCCCGGACGAGGATCAGCCCGAAGAGAACGAGCACCATGCTCAGACCCAGGGTGAGTCCGAGTGACGTAAACCAGACCCAGACTTCCCCTTTGGGAACCCCGGTCCGCGTCTTGTCTGAAATGTCTCTGCTCATCAATCGATCACTCCACGGCCTTGTAGCGTTCCCGCAGGCGCTGCCGCAGCAGTTCCGCGAGCGTGTTCACCAGAAACGTCATAAGAAAGAGCAGCATCGCCCCGAGAAACAGGGACCGGTACAGAGTCCCCCCCTGGGCGGCCTCCGGCAATTCGACAGCGATGTTGGCGGCGAGCGTGCGCATGCCGTCGAACGGGTTCACCGTCATGATCGGCGTGTTGCCGGTGGCCATCAGGAGGATCATTGTCTCCCCGACTGCCCGGCCGAATCCGATCATGACAGCCGAGAAAATGCCCGCGGCGGCCGTCGGCAGAACAACCGTGACCGCCGTCTGCCAGCGGCTTGCCCCGAGCGCGTAGGCGGCGGACCGAAACGATCGGGGGACGTTCGACATTGAATCCTCCGCGATCGTGAAAATCGTCGGAATGATCGCAAATCCCATGAACACACCGACGACAAAGGCGTTGCGCTGCCGGAATGCGGCGCCCGTCGTCTCGGTCCACCAAAGCCGGAAGTCGGCGACAACCGCCCCCGTGCCCGGGTCCTCGATCGCGAAAAGGATTCCCTCCAGCACGGGACCGAGCGACCAGGCGATCCACCCGATCCCGAACATGAACGGCGCGAAATAGAGAAACTCGTAGCCCGGGCGAATCCAGCGCCGTGCGGGTCGAGGGAGCGCGGTCACGATCGCTGCGAATGCGAGAATGCCCGCAGGCAAAGCGGCAATGACCAGCAGCGCCGAAGGCACGCTCCCGCTGATCAAAGGGGCCATCCAGAGCGCCGCGAGGAATCCGAGCACCACCGTGGGAACCGATTCCATGATCTCCATGATCGGCTTGATGATGCCCCGCATCTCGGGCCTGATAAACTGGGACGTGTACAGGGCGGCGAGCAGGGCGATCGGCACGGCAATGATCATGGCAAAAACAGTCCCTTTCATCGTCCCCCAGATCAGCGGCACCATGGAGATCTTCGGCTCAAAAGCATCGCCCCCGCCGGTCGACTGCCACATGAACTCCGGTTCCGCGCGCCCCTCGTAATGGATCTTCCCAAAGTAGGCCCGCAACCCGGTCTCGGGATGCCGATCGCTCAACTCAAACAGGTGCATCTTGTTCGCGTCGTCGACGAACAGGATCCGGTCATAGCGCCCGCCGAGCAGCGCGTGCTCCACAGCAAAGTCCAACTCGCTCTCCCAACGCGTGGCATTCGTGGTCGCGTAGCGAATCGCCGCCTGATTTCCGGAGCCGATCAGGAAGGCTTTATTGCGCACGCTTGTGGAGTAGAAATCGGCTCCCCTTCCCCCCGGCAATAGATCGAACACCTTCGTGCGACCCAGAATCCGGTGGCCTTCGCCCTCGTCGTGATAGATGCTGTACATCACATTCCTCCCCTCCGGATTTGTGAGGATCAAAGACAGGTCTCCAAACAGGAAATCCATCGAATGAATTGCCTCCGACGCGGCATCGTGAAACGGCCGGTGCGTCTGCCGGGGTTCGAACCCGTCGCGCGTTCGCGCAAGCAGGTGTAAGTATCCTTCCTCCGTTCCCACGATGACAAAATCGGCATCGCCCGTGAGCCGCACGAAGCGGGGCACGCCTTCGAAGAGCCCGGTCAGGTCGAACTCCCGGTCGCGCCGGAGGACCGGATCGCCAATCAGCGGCCGGGTCGCACGCAGCGTCACGGCGTGCAGTTCCGACGTACCGTCGCCGAGCCGCTGCAACGCGACGGCGAGCTTCGTCCTCCCGGCGTCGACGTAGTCGAGCTCCTCGAACACCGCGTCCGAACGACCGATCCGGATGACCGGATTGCCGGAGAGACGGGGGACGATCTCGCGCTGGCGATGCTCGGGAAACGATTGCTCGAAATTGAGGTTGACCACCGTGAACCGGCCGTCATCCGTCCCGAACAACAGTTTGCCGTACCGCTGGTTGAACCGGGCAAATGGGAAAGCGGTATCGGGCGGGAGTGGGGGCGCAACCGTGAACCATCCGCGATTGTGCGGAGCGCCGGGGTCGACGATTTCCAGGAAATGGAGGGTCCCGTCCGGATCCACGAAAAACGGAATCTCCGACCACGGGTCGATCCCCATTGCCTGGATCCCAAGGTCCGGCAGCTCGAAGCTCCCGACATAGTCAATAGAGGCCCCCCGGAACAACGGCAGAATCTGAATCAGCAGGAATATGAAAATGCCGCCGATCGCGCCGACGACGGCGATCCCGCCGGTCTTGATCACGATGTTCATCGCGTGATCGAAGATCAGCGTTGAGCGCGCAACCCGGAAGCGTTCCGGAATCGGCGCGCCGGCCCGCGGTGCGTGTTCACGCTTCCGCGGGCTGCGCATCGCCGCGAACCGCGCAAAATGAAGCCAAAGTCGGTTCACTCGCTCTCGGAAACGTTTCATCGTGGCCGGTTGGGATTCCTATTCATAAGGCAGGTGGAGCGGAACGGGGCGGCGCGTCGCCCGGCCCCCGTCCCGCTCCGATCCGTGCGAAGCGAATGACAAACGTTTACCGCTGCAATTCGGCGAGGACCTGGCGCACGGCCGAAGCCGGCAGCGGGAAGAATCCGTCGCGGGCCACGATTTCCTGTCCCTGCTTCGAGAGCGCGAAGCGGAGGAACTCGTAGGTGAGCGTATCAAGCTCAGCACGCGGGTTCCTGTTGACGTATAACATGAGGAACCGGGCGATCGGATAGTCGCCGGTCACGCAGTTTTCCGCAGTCGGCATGTAGTAGTTCTCGCCGCCGTCGTTGGAGAGGGGAACAAACCGAACGCCGGAGGTTTTGTACCCGACACCGGAATACCCGATGCCGTACCGGTCCGAAGCGACGCCCTGCACAACCGCTGAAGAACCGGGCTGTTCGGCGACGGCATCCCGAAAGTCGCCGCCACCGAGGGCGACGTCGCGAAAGAAGCCGTAGGTGCCCGACGCGGAATTGCGCCCGTAGATCGCGATCGCGCGATTCGCCCAGGCGCCGGTCAAACCGGCTTCGCCCCAGGTGTTGATCGTCGAGCCGCCGAGGCGGTTCGTGCTCGAGAAGATACCGTCGACCTGCTCAATCGTAAGCCCTTCGACGGGGTTTTCCCTGTGCGCGTAGACCGCGATTCCGTCGATCGCGACGCGAACCGCGGTCGGCGCGTACCCGAAGCGCGCCTCGAAGCGCTCGATCTCGCTCCCCCGCATCTCCCGGCTCATCGGGCCGAGCTGCGCGGTTCCCTCGATCAGGGCGACCGGGGCGGTCGAGGAACCGGCGCCCTCGATCTGCACGTTGACGTTCGGATAGATCTCGCGGAACCCTTCCGCCCAGAGCAGGAGCAGGTTGTTCAACGTGTCCGAACCGATCGAGTTCAGGTTTCCGGAGACTCCGGAAACACGGGTGTACTCGGGCAGGTTCGGGTCGACCCGGACGCTGGCCGAAGCGGCGGAGGAGGCGAACAGCGTCGCCAGAACTGTTATGGTGGTGATGGTTCTTGTCATGGTTTTGATCTGTTGCGTTGGATGTAATCTCTGCTGAAGATTGTTGCGGCGCGCGTCAGAACTGCATGCGCACGCCGGCGATAAAGGTTGTGGCGCGCCCCTTGCCGGTCCCGCCGGCGGATGCATCGCGGTTCTCCGCCCGTTCGACGCCGGCCATCAGTTTCAGATTGTCTCCGGCAATGTAGTACGTGCTGCCCAGGTAGTAGGCATCGTACCGGTTGCCGGCGGCAAAGAGTCCGGGCACCCGGTCCGCGTACCGGTTGTGACCGAGTGCGACGCCGTCGTCACCTTTGATATACTCATACCGGAAGACAGCCTGAATCGTGTCCGGAACGAGGAAGATCGATGGCATGACGTAGAATCCGCGGATGTTCCCGTCATTGTGCCGCTCCCCCCACATGTACTCGGCGCGCAGGTCGAAACCGGCGTGGACGAGGTGGCCACTTGCGGCAAGCGCATCCTCGAACCGGTAAAAGCCGGTGGCCTCGTCGCTGTGGAGGTAGTCGAGCCGGAACCGCAGTCCCGTGCCGTTCCCGATGACTTCATCAAGTTTGAAGCCGGCACTGGCGTTCCAGAGGTAACTGTCCAAGTCCCGCGCCATCCGGCTCGTGGATACGGTCTGACCGTTGTACACCCCGAGGTAGTAACTGAAGATACCGCTGCCGCCGTGCACGCGCAGCCCGAGCGGTTTGCCCCCGTTGAAAAGCCCGGTCAAACGGCTGCGCTCCATCGTGAGGATCGACGCCGACGAGGTGTTCTCCTCATGCCCGAACTGCGGTTTCGCTTTGCCGAACGTGACGTTGGCCTCGGGGACCGCGGCATAGGTCAGGATTCCGGAATCGAGGTCGGTGTCGGAAAGCACGTTCGCTTCGACGAGAAACCGCCAGTCGTCCAGGAGCCTCCCCTGTACGCCGAGCCGCGTGCGCCGCAGCTCGAAGGAGCTGTAATCCCCGGCGTCCGCGAGCACCCCGCGATTGGATCCGTCCGAATACGCGAACTGCCCCTGGATTCGGCCGCGGATTTTCAACTCGCTGACCGTCCCGCGATTCGGTGTGACGACGGTGTTGGTTTGCCGGCGGAGATTGGCGGCCTGTTGCTCGGTGATCACGTCATTGGCGACGAGTGTGTCGAGAAGGGCACGGTTGCCGGCGTTGGCCGGTGCGGCAAAAGCGAGTCCGCCGGCCGCCAGGGTCGCGGCGAAAAGCGTTCGTCTGAGAGTGGATTTCCAGTTCATTGGCTTGTTGGATTGCATGGTGTTCTTCTGTGCCGGGAACGCGCGACGGCATCCATAGCACGGGAGACGTTATAGCCGGGCAACATGCCGATTCCGTGGCTTCAATGTTACGATTGTCTTACGAAACCCCCATCGATCGCAGCACGGGCGGGCTTTTCCCCCGGTGGCGCCCGGTTCAGAACTCTTGATCCGCGGCGACGACGTGCTGTGGGCGATCGGCGTGCTCAGGCTTTATTCAAGCGGGTTACAGGTGAATGAGTGTTTGCCCGATGCGCCGTTGCACTGTGAAGTCAGCTGTGACACTTGCGCGCCCTTTTTCTTATCCCGCAGAGGGGCCGTTTCGACAAGCTCAAGGCCCCGAGCCTGTCGAGGGGCAGAGGCGCGGAGTGGGCACTCAAACCGCTTCATCCGGTGAACCACGAGCGCTGCTTCTCTCAGAAATGTACCGTTACAGTCCTCATTCACCCTCTGCGCCCCCGCGCCTCTGCGGGAGTTATCCTGTCTCTTCAAGAGCAATGCGTGCGCTTACACTTACTCTCAATCGATCCGACTTCCTGGTGCAGCGAGAGTGAGAGTAAGAGTAGGAGTATGAGTCAGAGTATGGATTCTGAACAGGAGAGCGCCGGTGGAGCGCATAGAGCGCTATGGCATTCGTCGTCGTATTTGTGGCATCGAGCCCTTAGTACCCGGCCGTCGGGAGGATGATGTGGAATCGGCTCCCGTGACCCAGTTCGCTCTCCGCGCGTACGTGCCCGCCATGCTGCTGAACGATGTGTTTGACGATGGCCAGACCGAGTCCGGTTCCGCCGCGCGCGCGCGACCGGCTCTTGTCGACCCGGTAGAAGCGCTCGAAAATGCGCTCAAGATCGGCCTCGGGGATCCCGCATCCGTCGTCCTGCACCGTGCAGATCACGCGCTGTTCCTCGCACCGCACGCGGAGGCGCAGGTTCCGCATGCCGCGCGCGTGCCGGCGGGCGTTCTCAAGCAGGTTCTCAAGCGCCTGGGAGATACGAACCGGGTCCACCCGAACGCGGGTCTCGCCCGGTTCACGCTCGAGGGTGAGTTTCTGATCCGGCTCGAGCCGGTCGCGGAAGTACTCGCAGACCTCGGTAACCAGGTCGCCGAGGGCAATCCGCTCGAGGGCGAGCGGCTCCCTCGAACTCTCAAGGCGCGCGAGGGTCAGAAGGTCCGCCAACAGCGCGTCGAGCCGCTCCACATTCCGATGAATCTTGCCGAGGAAACGCGCGCGCTCCTCGGGGGATAGCGTCTCCCGGTCCTCAAACAGCGTCTCGCAGAATCCCTTGATGACGGTGACCGGGGTGCGCAGCTCGTGGGAGACGTTCGCGACGAACTCCGTCCGGATGGTCTCCAGACGCTTGCGTTCGGTGATATCGTGGAGCACAAACAGGGTGAGCCGGTCGGGATTCGCCTCCTCTTCGGGAAGGCGTGCGCCGACGACCTCGAACCAGGTGCTCCGGGCCCCTCGCCGGACCTCGATCTCCTCGTGCGAGAGGGTCTCCCCGCTCTGCACGGCATTGACGTAAGCGAGGAACTCCGCACTCGGCATCAGCCGCTCCAGCCGATGCCCAAGAACGGGCATCTCGTTGCCGACAAACTGGCGCATCACATCGTTGGCCATGAGCACGCGGTTGTTCGGGTCGACGATCGCCACCCCTTCGCGCAGGGCGCCGAGCGTCGTCTCGATCCGGCCGAGAAATTCCTTCTGCTCCCGTGTCGCCCGGACGGATGCCGCAACGAGATTGTTCGCGGCGCGAACCAGGTGATTCACGCTCCCGTCAATCGGGAACCGACCGGTCTTCTTCGGAATGTACACCCGACGCGCATCGATCGCGGCCGCGATGTCCCGGAGTACCCGTCCACGCGCCATCAGGCGCCACAGCAGCAGCGCACTCACTCCCCCGAGCAGGATCGCGGCGATTCCCCACATTTTATCGGATCCGGTACCCGACCCCGCGCACCGTCCGGATCAGTGCGGCCGCCTGCCCCAGTTTCTCCCGCAGGCGCCGCACGTGCGTGTCGATCGTCCGCGTCTCGGTGTCGGTCTCGTAATTCCACACATTCACGAGCAGATTCTCCCGCGTCTGAACCCGGCCCGGCCGTTCCATCAGAAGCTTCAGGAGCCGGAACTCGGTTGCGGTCAGCTCGACCGATTTGCCGTCGACGAGGACGGTGTGCTCCTCCGGATCGAGCACGATCGGACCGGCGCGGAGCAGGGCTCCCGCGGACATGGCTTCGGCGTCCGCGCCGCCGGATCGCCTGAGAACCAGTCCGACACGGATTACGAGTTCCTTGATGTTGAACGGCTTCGACACGTAGTCGTCCGCACCGATCTCGAGTCCCCGCACCCGGTCCTCGGCGTCGGCGCAGGCCGTTAAGAAGATGATCGGCACCGCTTTCAGCGCAGGGTCCGCACGAAGCATGCGACAGATTTTCATCCCGTCCAACTCCGGCATCATGATATCGAGGAGGAAGAGATCCGGCTGAAACTCCCGGGCCCGGGCCATAATCAGGAGTGGATCGTTGATGACCTCGGGCACGTAGCCCGCCTTCTTCAGATGGTAATCGAGCAATTCGGTGACGTCCGGCTCGTCGTCGACCACAAGAATACGCTTGGCGGATGCAGTGTTCATGGCGCGTAGCTGGCCCCGAAGCCAAGCGGGGAGTCCGCGGATAGGCAACGTCTATTTCGTGGTCCCGTTTTTTTGACGCCGTTCTTTTCAACCGCTGATCTGCGCGGATCGTCTCAGCCGACCTGCAGCCCGCCCAAAGCGCGCACTCCTGCGGCTTCCGCGCTCGCAGTGCCACCGTCAGTCACATGCACGCCTGGCGCAGGATCGACGGGCCGCCTCAGTCACATCGCCCTCGAGAACGTCATGACGTTCTCGATATGCCGGGTCTGGGGAAAGAGGTCGAACGGCTGGACCCGTTCAACGCGATACCCGTGCCCGACCAGCCATTTGGCGTCGCGCGCCTGGGTCGCGGGATCGCACGAAACGTAGACGACGCGAGCCGGAGCAAAGCCTGCGAGTTGCTCGAGGAAGCGGAGATCGCACCCGCGCCGGGGCGGATCGAGCACCACGGCGGTTTCCCCTCCCCGAAACGCCACTTGCTCGAAAATCGACTCGGCGCTCCCCGCGATAAAGCGGCAGTTCGCGATCCCGTTCAGCTCCCGGTTCTCCTCCGCCAGTGCGACCGCCGCCTCGCTGACTTCGACGCCGACCGTCTCCTCAAAACGGCACGCCCCGGTCAGAGCGAATACACCGACGCCGCAATATGCGTCGACGAGATGACGGATGCCCGCAACCTCCGCTTCCTGCAACACGTGTTCGATCATCCGCGGAAGGATGTACGGATTGTTCTGAAAAAACTCGCCGGCCCGGTGGCGGAAGCGGAGGTCGGCGACTTCCTGCGTCACCGTCGCGGACATGTCCGTCTCGACGCCCTCGACGCACTCCCGCAGCAGCAACGTTCCACCCCGCTTACGCGCGAGGAGTTCCTCCTGCCATCGCGGGCGCTCGCTCCGCAACCGCGCATTGATCGCGTCGGTGGCGATTGGACAAGCGGGCACGTCCTCCAGGCCGCGCCGGTCGGATCTGAGGAAACCGATCAGCACCCGGTCGCTGCCGCGCGGCTTGCGATAGTGGGGCGTCAGTTTTGTTCGGTAGCCGTATTCGCGCGGAGCGGGAACGGGAGGGCCAACATCCGCTTCCACCCCCCCCAACCGCTCGAGCAACTCACGAATCTGCCGACGCTTCCATTCGAGTTGTTTATCGTACCTTAAATTCTGGTACTGACATCCCCCGCATTCACCAAAAATCGGACACCGCGGTTCAACGCGATCGGGAGAGGGATCAAGCACCGTCACGAGGTCCGCCTCCGAGTACGTCTTGTGGTTGCGCCATATCCGCGCCCGAACCCGTTCGCCGGGCAGTGCAAACGGAACCATCACCACCCAGTTATCCACCCTGCCCAGGCCGTCCCCCAGATTCGTCAGCGTGGTGATCTCCAGCTCGACCTCCTGGTGGTAGGCGAAGGGATTCGGATTGAACTGCGTTTTGCGTGCCATCGCAAAAGCTTGCTTCGAACCCCCGTCCCCTGGCAAGCATGGGATCTCTGAATATGCTTGCGAAACGCTATTGCACAAAACCAAAGTAGCGCAGAACCCGGCACGTAACTCGCATTCCACATGCGCTCCTCAAGATGGATCCTGAATCGATACGCAGTCTGCAAAATCCCAGGGTCAAGAACCTGGTGCGATTGCGCGAAGGCGGACACCGCCGGCGCCAAGGGAAGTTCCTGATCGAAGGACGCCGCGAACTCGAGCGGGCCATCGACGCCGGCGTGCTCCTCGAGGAGCTATTCTACTGCCCGGAACGCTTTCGAGACGAATCCGACGAGGAGTTGCTCGGCCTGTCGGCGGGCGCCGGCGCCCGTCTCATTCGAGTCGCTCCAGATGTATTCGATAAGGCATCGCTGCGGGAGGGTCCGGACGGCCTACTCGCGGTCACATCGACCTGGGAGCGTCCTCTGGAGGACATGATCCTCGGGTCGAATCCCCTGTTGCTCGTCGTTGAGAGCGTCGAGAAGCCGGGAAACCTCGGCGCGCTGATGCGCAGCGCCGGGGCCGCGGGGGTCGATGCCCTCGTCGTCACCGACCCGGTGGTCGACATCTTCAGCCCGAATGTGATTCGCGCATCACAGGGGGTCTGTTTCGATATTCAGGTCGCCGTCGCAGCCAACGCCGATGCGCTTGCATGGATGAGTCGGAACGGGGTCCGACCCGTCGCGACGACGCTCGACGCGCGACTTCCGCACTGGGACATCGATCTGCAAACTCCTTCGGCCATTGTGATGGGAAGCGAGAAGGATGGACTCTCGGAGTTCTGGCTGACGGCCGATATCGAACGGGCGAAGATTCCCATGCAAGGGATGGCGGATAGCCTCAATGTCTCGGCCGCCGCCGCGGTCTTCTTGTTCGAAGCCGTCCGCCAACGCCAGACCCGTGGGAGCTGAAGCCAATAACCAGTGATCAGAGAAGCATTTCCGGTCAGGGGCGCCCAGAGGGCACCGGGCGGGGACCATCCCTCCGGAACTCGATGGCATTGCCACGCTGCCGCGCTCCGTCAATTCGTAAGCCTTTCTTTCAACTCTTCAGCGTTTCCCCCACATACCCCCTCACTCCCGCCTCCATTGAAACTTCCGGCTTATATCCCAGATCGCGGCGCGCGGCTTCAATGGAGAACCAGTGGCTCTTCGCGAGCTCGACCGCCACAAACCGGGTCATCGGCGGCTCGCCGGACAAACGACCCAGGCGCCATACCCCCTCCAGAGCGGCTCCGAGCCGGTACGCTGCGGACAACGATAGGCGTTTACGCACCGGGGGCATCGCGAGGCGCTCGAGCAGATCGTTGATCCACGGCCACAATGCGACCGGTTCGCCGTTCGATATGAAATACGCCCTCCCTCCCGCGGTGCCCCGCTCCAACGCGTCCCACGCATCGAGGTGCGCCTTCGCGGCGTTCGTGACGTGTGTAAGATCCACACGGTTCAATCCGTCGCCGACCTGCCGCAGGCGTCCCGAAGCGGCGCGTGCGATCACCCGCGGCAGGAGATGCGGATCCCCGGAGCCCCAAAGCAGGTGGGGCCGTAACGCACAGGTTGCCAACAGACCCGGCGTATGCGCTTCCAGCACCGCCCGCTCCGCGATCGCCTTCGTTTCGGGATAATCACTGAGCCAATTCCGTCCGTACGGCAACGATTCATCGGCTCCCTCGAACGAATCTCCCGTGAACACCACACTCGGCGTGCTTGTGTAAACCAGCTTTCCCACCCCGTGGAGCCGGCAGCCCGCAATCACATTCCGCGTCCCCATCACGTTGGCATCCCAATACTCACGACGGGATCCCCAGACACCCGCCTTCGCCGCGACATGAAAGACCCCATCCCGGCCGGAACACGCGCGAACGACCGCATCCACATCAGTGAGATCGGCCCGAATCACTTCGACCCCCCGTGCCTCCAACTCGGGTTGCTCGGACCGGCCGAGGCTCGCAACGCGGTACCCCCGCTCAATGAGTCGTTCAACAATCCGGCTCCCAAGAAAGCCACCCCCGCCCGTTACCAGCATATTCATGCCGTCGATTATCGACACGACGACATGTTGAAGCCAGTGAATTTGTCACCTCGTCCCTGTCCCCGCCACCGCAAACCCGCTTGCCAAACGTCGACCACCGGTTCAGGGTTCACACCCATGTCGCGTCAAGGATCCGCCGGCAATGTGATCGCCGCGTTGTGCAGCTTCTTTATCCCCGGGTTGGGGCAACTGGTCCAGGGACGCCCAATCCGCGCGGTGGTCATGTTCGTGCTCGCCGCGCTGCTCTGGATCATCCACCTCTGGTCGATCCTGGACGCCGCTCTCTTCCGGGCGCCCGAGGGCCCCGCACAAGCGTGAAGCATGCGGCATTCGAAACGCCGCACGATCTCATCCTGCATGCAGCCATGACCATCATCAACACCCTGGCGCCAGTATTTCTTCTCATCCTCCTGGGAGCGCTCCTCGTACGCGGCGGCTTGATCCCGTCCGAAGTCCTCAAGGGACTCAATAAACTGACTTACTGGGTCGCACTCCCGACCGTCATCTTCCACGCCCTCGCGACGATGACTTACGAGCCGGGCCCCGCGGGACGCATCTTCGCAGTGATGATGGCGGGGACGTTCGGCGGAGCAATCACGGCGCTGGTCTTGGGCCGCCTGATCGGCGTCTCCAGCCGATCGATGGGAACCTTTCTCCAAGCGACGTTCCGCGGCAACCTCGCGTTCATCGGACTCCCGGTCATCCTCTACGCCTTTGCCTCTGAACCGGCGGCGCTCCGCACCGAGATGACGACCGCCGCAATCCTCGCCTTCGCGCCGACGATGCTGGTCTACAACATTCTCGCGGTTCTGGTTCTGCTCCTCAGCTCCGGGAACGACAACCGGGGAATCGTCGGCCGTACGGTCCGGCAATTGGCCACGAACCCGCTTGTCCTCGCCGCAGTGGCAGGAATCCTGTTCTCGCTACTCGACTTTCCCCTCCCCGTCGCCCTCGACCGCTCTCTTGAAGCGGTCGGCCAGATGGCCCTGCCGCTCGCCCTGCTGTGTATCGGCGGGACGCTCATCGTTGTCCGGGTTCGCGGCAGTTTGGCACACGCAACCACCGCATCGCTCCTCAAAGTGGCAGCCATTCCCGCCATCGGATTCGCCGCCGCTATGCTCCTGGGCCTCTCCACCGACGAACTGCGCGTCGCCATGATCCTCCTGGCCTCCCCCACCGCAGCCGCCTCGTTCGTACTCGCCCAACAGCTCTATGGAGACGAAGCTCTCGCCTCCAGCTCCATCGTCATAAGTACCGTTCTATCCCTCGGATCCCTCACCGCCGTCGTCTGGCTCTTATGACCGGGGGCGACCGTCAATGAACGATTGGACGCGCGGCATTCCCCCCATCAGTACCGGTACCGCGCCACCGTACCAGCGGAGCTTGCATTGAGCCGGTTTGATATCGATGATGCCCGGATGATCTTGGCCCAGGAAGCGCTGAAACGTCTGCGAACCGGGAATCAGCGATTCGCCTCGGATGACCGCGATCGCGCCAACCAGGCAAACACCGTGCGCCGCGGAGAACTGACGGGCGGTCAGGCGCCCTTTGCCATCATCCTCGGATGCTCCGATTCACGCGTTCCCGCTGAGATTGTTTTCGACCAAGGATTGGGCGACCTCTTCGTCATCCGTGTCGCCGGGAACATTGTCGCCCCCTCCCAGATCGGAAGCGTTGAGTTTGCGGCAGAGCAATTCGGCACTCCGCTCGTCGTGGTGTTGGGACACTCCATGTGCGGCGCCGTCCTCGCAACACTCGACGAACTCGACCGCCCGTCCGAAAGCCGATCCCCGAACCTTCGCTCCATCGTCAACCGAATCCGACCGGCGGTGGAAACGCTGCTCGATACCAATCTGCGACACGATCGGGAGGCCCTCGTACGGCACGCCATCCGGGCAAACATCCGGACCGCCGCAAACCAGCTGCGCCGCGAATCCCAAATCCTCGAGCAACTGATCAAACGAGAAAAACTCCTCGTCGTCGGCGCCGAATACTCGCTGGACACCGGAATCGTGGAGTTTTTTGACGGCCTGCCTTCGGAGGAGTAAACGCGTAGCTCCAATCCGCACGGTTCCAGCGAATCGGACGCGCCTATCGCTCGGGAACCGCACATTCCGACTTATGTAAGCCGGGACTAACCCGAATCGAGCAATCGCGGTCCCGGACCCCGTTCGGCGAGCCGGTCATCGGGGTTGTATAGGGGGCAGGAGTCCATCGACAGGCACCCGCACCCGATGCACCCGGTGAGCCGGTCGCGGAGCAGAACCAGCGCTTGAATCCGATTGTCCAGATCCCCTTTCCATCGCGCCGCGAGTGTCGCCCAATCCCGCTTCGTCAACGTTCCCGCCGCCCCGCTGCTCTCCGAGGGACACCGGCTCGACCGGCTTTCCCGCAGATCCGGAAACGCTGCGCGCAACCAGCCTCAGCCGCCGATGAGTGCGGCGATCCATGGGGGTCCTCATTTGTAACCCATTTATGGGTGTCCGCATTGCCTCCGCATTGCCTCAGCGGCGAGGGACTGATTTTGGCTATTTCTCGCGAATGCGGCGGATCGCGTTGATCAGCATTCCCGGGGCATCGCGTTTCCTCACATATGCCGCCGCCCCAACCTGCAGGGCACGTTTTGCGTACACCGCCTCCTCGTGCATCGAGAATACGACGATCAATATCTCGGGATGCTGAGAGCGAATTTCAGCAATCAAGTCGAGTCCACTCTCCTCGCCCCGCCCAGAGTGAGGTCGACTGAGACGATGTCCGGCGCACACTGCTCGATGAGTCTGAGCGTTTGGGAAGCATTTTCCGCCTCGCCGCAGACCTCCATGTCAGGTTCGCGCTTGATGCAGTCGGCGATCCCCCTGCGCACAAGCGGATGATCATCCACCAGGAGCACTCGCGTGTTTCGCCTTTCAGGACTGTTCGCCGGTGCGTGGGGTTGTTTTCAGGGCGGGTCGACGGATGAAATATTTTCATGGGAGTGGTTTCGCTAAGTGAAAGACCGTGGAAGCTGGAGCTCTGTACGGTACGCCCCGCCGCTCACCGTGCCAGTCTACTCCCGGTAGCCTCTTCATGAAATAGGGTGTAGTGCTGACATATCCCCGGTGACACCAGAAAGCACCTCACCTTACCCGGCGGAGGTATTTACTTGCATTGCGGGCGCGCCACTTCAGTCGATAAATAGCCAGTACCGCGTTGCAGGTTTCCCGAAACCCTGATATCCATCAACAATGGGGAATGCCATCGAATCCAATTATTCGCTTGGAGCGAATCCGCTCAATAACGGGTACCGTTTCGCGGTGTGGGCGCCGCATGCGGATGACGTGTATGTCATCGGAACCTTCAATGACTGGAGCGATACGGCCCATCGGATGGTCTCCAAACCGGCGGGCGTCTGGCTGCTCGACATCCCCGAGGTGAAGGAAGGGGATGAGTACCGGTACCGGATTGTGACGGCCGGCAACGAATATCTCCGCATCGATCCGTACGCCCGCCGGGTAACCAGCTCGGTGGGGAACGCCATCGTCACGGACTTCAAGCCCCGGGAGGATTCGAAAGCGTTCGAAGTGCCTCCGCTCAACAGGCTGATCGTATACGAATTGCACCTCGGGACCTTCGGCAAGGCGGCCGGGGAGACCGGACCCGGGAACCTGGATGGCGCCATCAATCGCCTCCCACACCTGCGCGATATCGGAGTCAATGCGGTCGAGGTTATGCCGATCGCGGAGTTTGCCGGCGAATCCTCCTGGGGCTACAATCCGTCTCATATTTTCGCAGTCGAAGGCGGGTACGGCGGAGCGCGTACGTTCCGGGAGTTTGTGGATGCAGCCCACGATCTGGGAATCGCCGTGATTCTCGATGTCGTCTACAACCACCTTGGACCGAACGACCTGGACGTATGGCAGTTTGATGGATGGAGTGAGAACGACCGCGGCGGCATCTACTTTTACAACGACGCCCGCGCCGTGACGCCGTGGGGAGAGACCCGCCCCGACTACGGGCGGGAGGAAGTCCGCAGGTTCATTAGAGACAACGCGATCATGTGGCTCAAGGATTTCGGCGTGGACGGTCTGCGCTGGGACATGACTGCCTTCATCCGCAATGTCCACGGCCGCGACGGGGATCCGGAGAACGACCTGCCCGAAGGCTGGAGTCTCATGCAGTGGGTGAACGAGGAAATCCGTTCGGTCAAATCTGATTCCTTCACGATCGCCGAGGACTTGCAGGACAACGCCTTCCTCACCAAACGCCAGGATGACGGAGGCGCCGGATTCAATGCTCAATGGTCGGCATCGTTCGTGCATTCCATCCGCGCGGCATTGCTCGCGGCGGACGATTCCGCCCGGGACATGGAAGCGGTTCGCGAGGCGATATTGCAGCGCTATTACCTCGATGGATTCGAACGGGTAATCTACACGGAATCACATGATGAAGTGGCCAACGGGAAGGCGCGGGTGCCGGAGGAGGTCGATCCGGGGAGCGCCTCCTCATGGGTGGCGAAGAAAAAGTCCACCCTGGGTGCGGCGCTGGTCTTCACGGCTCCGGGAATTCCCATGATCTTCCAGGGCCAGGAATTCCTCGAGGACGATTGGTTCCACGATCAGGATCCCATCGACTGGTCGAAGGCCGATCGATTTGCTGGTATCCTCCGGCTTCACCGGAATCTGATTTCGCTCCGGTTAGACCGCGACGGTGTGACGAGAGGGCTCTCCGGACAGGAGGTCGCTGTCTTTCACTGCAATGATAAGGACAAGGTCATTGCCTTTCACCGATGGGATTCCGGCGGTCCCCGGGACAGCGTTGTTGTCGTGGCGAACTTCTCCGCCGAAGCGCGCGAAGACTATGAAATCGGTTTCCCCTCCGCCGGAGATTGGATCGTCCGGTTCAACAGTGACGGCAAATCCTACGACGAAGACTTTGGAGATTTCGGTGATGCAACTGTACACGCAGAGACTACCGAGGTTGCAGCAGACGGACTTCCCGCCCTGGGCAAGGTACGAGTGGCGCCGTACAGTGCCATGATTCTTTCACAGGATTGAGGGTCCACGATTCAGGACACCCACACTTTCAACCCGCCGCCGGCGCCCGATGAGCCCTGCGGTTTATGGATGTCCTCGATTGCCGCTGTATTGTATTTCGCAGAGGATGCTGTGCTTCATGTGGCCAACATGCCACCGCTGGAGGGCCGGAGCGCGGAAATCGCTCTTCTCTCCGATTGCCACCCGCGGAATTTTCACGATAGGGTGGAAGCATGCTGAGGAGATTCGACAATGGACGCGCTCAGATGATGGGCGACTATCTGGTGGAGCGGCTCCGGGCGCTTCATCGCGAAAGGAACGTGCGATTGAGCGAAATTCGCTCACGGAAGGCTGCGGAAGCCTATCGCGACGAGGTGCGCCGCAAGATCCTGCGTGCCTTTGGGCCGAGGCCTGCCAGGACGCCGTTGAATGCAAAGGTGACCGGGTTGGTCGAGGAACCGGGGCTTCGCATCGAGAAGCTCGTATTCGAGAGCCGGCCTGGATGCCTGGTCACCGCAAATCTGTATCTCCCCACCGGAGTTCGCGAGCCGATGCCTGGCGTCGTGGGCAGTTGCGGACACTCCCACGACGGGAAAGCGGCGGCCAATTATCAGGCTTTCTGTCGTGAGCTGGCGGCAGCCGGATTCATCACACTGATCTTCGATCCGTTCAATCAGGGCGAACGGGATCAGTACTACGGCATGAGCCCGAATCCGAGCGCACGGGGCGGACCGGTTCAAGCGCACTGCAATATCGGCAAGCAACTGGAGTTGATTGGCGAGTCATTCGCATCGTGGCGCGCGTGGGACGGCATCAGGGCATTGGATTACCTCCTGAGCCGGCCGGAGGTCGACCCGCAAAGGGTCGGGGTCACCGGCAACTCGGGCGGGGGGACCATGAGCACGTGGCTTTGGGCGATCGAGGACCGATTTACCATGGCCGCCCCCAGTTGTTTCCTCACGACCTTCCTCGCGAACCTCGAGAACGAACTCCCCCAGGACAGCGAGCAATATCCTCATGGAATTCTTGGAATGGGTCTGGAAATGGGCGACTTCATGATCGCCAGGGCGCCCCGTCCGGCAATCCTGATCGGCCAACGCTATTGTTTTTTCGATCATCGCGGACTCGCGGATACGTATCGCGAGGTGCACCGTATCTACAGGCTTCTGGGGGCGGAGGATTGCGTCGACCACTTCCTGGGCACGAACAATCACGGGTACTATCCGGACGGCCGGGCCGCGATGACCTCCTTTTTCAGCCGGCATGCCGGAGCTGGCACAGGTGCCGGCTCGATCTCGTCACAGATACTCAAGGAGGACGCACTGTGGGCCACGCCGAAAGGAGAGGTCATCGCGGCAGGATCACGGCCGGTTTTCGAGTTGATCAATGAACGGGCGCACTCACTCGAGCAGCGGCGGGACAAAATCCGGTCACAGGATGCACTGGCGAAGCGGCTGAACAAGATCCTCTCAATCCCCAAACGGCGTGGCGCCCCACCCTATCGCGTGCTTCGCAATGACTCCCGGGAAGAATCAGTGTACGCCCGATTCGCCGTTGAGACCGAGCCGGGAATCGTCGCGATCCTTCGGCGGCGCGCGACGGCCGACAATCAGCAGTTCGTTCTCGAACCGGAACCGGAACTCACACTCTACTTGCCTCATCTATCCGCAGAGACGGACTTGGCCGATGAGCCGATCGCGCAACGCAAAGATCCGCCCGTCTACGCACTGGACGTGCGCGGACTCGGGGAATCGGCCCCCGACAATGCACGCCGATTCTTCCACCCTTATCTGAGGGACTATATGTACCATGGGTTCAGCATCATGCTCGGGGAGAGTTACCTGGGAAGGCGCACATACGACACGCTGCGCACAATGGATCTTCTGGTTGATTTGGGCGCCAAACGGATCCACCTCGCGGGGCGGGGCCAGGGCGCGATCGTTGCGCTCTTTGCAGCCGTGCTGCACGCGGATACCGGAAACGTGACCCTGAAAAACGCTCCCAAATCCTTTCGCGAATGGACCTGCACTCCGTTCGTTGAGTGGCCGGCTGCCAACTGTCCCCTCGGGATCCTCAAGGAATTCGATCTGCCCGACTGCATCCGGGTGCTCGGGAAACGCGTGAAATCCAGCGCTCCGTGGCCACCCGATATGCCTGAGCGCACCCTCCAGTAGCCGCGGGATCGCTTCCGAGAGGTCGAGCTTCTCCTCCGCGCCCACCTTTTGACGGCTGCCTTCTTGTTTTTGTTCGTGACGGCATCGAGGAGGTGCGAGATAATGGTGCGATGGACACAGCGATCGCGGGAGCGGGAGCGCCGGATGGGTGGTTCGGAATGGACCAGCGGCTCCGCGGCTTGAGCCCGTCGGCGACTCTGGCGATCAGCGAGCGGAGCGCCGCTTTGAAGGCTTCAGGACGTGAAGTGTACCGGCTCGGGCTCGGCCAGTCTCCCTTCCCGGTGCCCGAATGTGTGCGGGAGAAACTCAGGTCCAGCGCACACGAGAAGGACTATCTTCCGGTTCGCGGACTGGAGCGGCTTCGAGCGGCTGTCGCAGCGTACCACGCCCGCCGGCACGGAATCATGCGCACCGGCGACGACGTTCTCATCGGGCCTGGATCAAAGGAGCTCATGTTCATCCTGCAAATGACGGTGGAGGGCGAACTGCTTCTGCCTCAGCCGAGTTGGGTCTCGTATGAGCCCCAGGCGCGCTTGGCCGGCCGCCGTGTGCACTGGATCCCCACTGACCGGGAGGATGGCCGGAGGATCGATCCGGTTGCGCTGAGACATTGCTGCGAGGGTCTACCCCGTGGACCGCGGATCCTGCTCCTGAACTATCCGAACAACCCCGTCGGCACGACACTCGGAGCCGATCGCCTCAAGGAGTTGGCGGCGGTTGCGAGGCACTTCGGGCTTCTTGTGCTCTCTGACGAGATCTACGGCGAGTTGAACCATCGCGCGGGGCATGTCTCGATCGCCCGGTATTACCCGGAGGGCGCTATCGTGAGCGCCGGATTGAGCAAGTGGTGTGGCGCTGGGGGGTGGCGCCTGGGAACTTTCTCGTTTCCAGAGCGATTGCGATCCCTGCTCGACGCGATGACCGTGGTCGCAAGCGAGACCTTTACGGCTGTTTCGGCTCCCGTGCAGTTTGCCGCCACACGCGCCTTCGATGGAGGCGTGGAGATCGACGACTATCTGGATAGGTCGAGGGCGATCCTGCAGGCTCTCGGCCGGGCGATTTCGGCGCGCATGCGGGCATCGGGGATCGCTGTAGACGAGCCGGAGGGAGGGTTTTATCTGATGCCGGATTTCTCCGCTCGCGAGAAACGGCTGAAGTTGGCCGGGATCCGTAGCGGAAGCGATCTTTGCGAGTCGGTTCTGCAGGAGACCGGGGTCGCGATGCTCCCTGGATCGTGCTTCGGATACCCGGAGTCCGACTTGTCCGCACGGATCGCGTACGTCGACTTCGATGGTGCCCCGGCTCTCGCCGCGGCCAGGAAGGAAAATGGCGGCGCACTCGGCGCCGCCTTCCTGGACACGCACTGCGGGAGAGTGCTTAAGGCGGTCGAGCTCCTCTGCGACTGGTTCGAGCGGTTCTGAATTGCGATCTCACCCCGTTCAACACAACCCGACGAGGCCTTGGGGCGGTTGCCCGTCGCGATCGTTTTGAAAAGTCCGATCCAGGACACCCATAGTTCAACCACCCCCAGGCGCCGATGAACGCAGCGATATGTGGGTGTCCCAAAAATGACTCCGGCTTGAGCAGCCACCAGAAGAAACGCTTGCAATCATAAGCCGCTTATGTTTGAATGAAAGCATGGAATCTTTCCGCGACAGTTTTCGGAGTTATCTCGCTGAAATTGGTCGGGAGGGAGGGCGCAAGAGCCGACGCCGGCTGTCTTCGGACGAGGCGAAAGACATGGTTCGTGTTCGAGAGGCGCGCAGGGCGTTCCGCAAATTTTATGCACGTTGCTTTTGGGATTGTCCCCCGAAGATGCGTCCCAGGCGGGATGATGTAACATGGATCGCCAATCGGCTTCGCGAACACGGCGGACGGGAGGGTTGGGAGGTTGCCGATCGCCTATGCCGTTGACACCGCTCCAGTCCAAGACGCTCCGCCTATTGGCCGAAAGCCGATCGCCGGAAAGCCACCTCGCGGGAGCAGCAGGCATCCACATGTCGCCGAAATCCCCGCGGAGGAGCCACGACCTCGACTTCTTCCACGATTCGGAACTGGCCGTTGCTGAAGCGTTTGAGCGCGATCGGCGAGCATTGGAGCAGGCGGGCGTGGCCGTGGCGACGCAACTGTCCCAACCAGGGTTCATCCGGGCAGTCATCTCCGACTCGGACGAGTCACTCCGCGTTGACTGGGCGCATGATTCGCTCTGGCGCTTCATGCCACCCATTGCATTCGAAGGTGTCGGCTGGGTCCTCCACCCTGTGGACTTGGCGGTCAACAAAGTTCTGGCGCTCGCCGGGCGCGACGAGCCACGGGATTTCGTCGATTGCCTCTACCTGAACGATGATTTACTTCCGCTCGGAGCACTGATCTGGGCGGCGGTCGGCAAAGACCCTGGACTCAATCCACAAATGCTGCTGACGTTGTTAAGGCGGAAGGGACGCTATCGCTCAGAGGACTTTTCTCGTTTGGACCTGCTGCAAACGCTCGATCCGATCGCGGCGAAACAGCGTTACTTGCGTGCCCTTGAGCGCGCCGACTGCTGGATGCGCGGCCGCCCGCCCGCCGAGGCCGGTTGTCTGTATGTGCATCCGGAGACCGGACGGTTCTACGCTCCAGAGCCCGGAGATCCGGTCCAGGTGCATCGTGGCCGACCGGGAGGCGTCGTCCCGCAACTCCGGGAACTCACTCCGGAAACCTTTGTTAAGTCCCCCGATATCCGTGCGGAACTCGAACGCTTCTTTGACCGAAGGCTGGTGTAAAAAAACCAGAACCAATCATTCGCCGGTCGCAACAGCGGCGAACCACACCCACGCTCCATGGGCATCGAGCGTGTCCGGGACGATGTACGCCCAGCTCCCTGTCTTCCAGATCCAGACCCATGGAGCACTCTCCACCTGCAGGTACCCCAGGAACTTCCCAGTATCGACATTGCCGCCCTCCAACAACGGATATCCGTGCCAGGTCCCGCCCGGAGATCCGCTTGGCGGGGCGCCGGTATTCCGGACCCACGCCCATGCCCCCGAGTCGGACCAGGCGCCGTCGGCGAAATACGCCCAAACAGACAATCGTTCAATCCTGACCCATGGGTCGTGCTCGACATCCAATACGCCAAGCGCTCCCTGAGTGTCCACCTTCAGATAAGGTCCAATTCTGAATTCGTGCCAATGTCCCCTGCCGAGGAGGAACGAACCCGCTCTGCGGATGCTCGCTCGGGCGGTCCTCCCAGAAATACACCCTCCTGCGATAGGTGTGGTAATCCGCGGTGCTGTTCTGGCGGTTGATGAATATTCCGGCGACTGCACATTTCAGCCGGAATCCTCGACCGGCCAGGCAAAAAAAAGGCCCGGGTGCTCCTTTCGGAACACCCGGGCCATAGTACTGGCGATAACCTACTCTCGCACCCCATCGCGGGGGCACTACCATCGGCGGTGGAGGGCTTGACGCTCGTGTTCGGAATGGGAACGGGTATTTCCCCTCCCCTATACTCACCAGAGTGTCATCCGGTGCGCTGCGTTGTAGAAACGCAAGCCATCGCTATCGCCAGAGCAGCGCTCTGGAGACCGGCTCGGAGCCGGCGATAAAGTCAGCCTAATGCCTGTAGGCGAGTTAAACGTCTGATTTTGCGGCGGAAATTGTAGATGGTGGAATCAAACCACACGGGTCATTAGTACTGGTTAGCTCAATGCGTTACCGCACTTACACATCCAGCCTATCGACGTGGTGGTCTACCACGACCCTTTAGTCCCCCGAAGGGGAAGGGAGAATTTATCTCGGGAGAGGCTTGGCGCTTAGATGCTTTCAGCGCTTATCCCTTCCGTGCTTAGCTACCCGGCGCTACTGCTGATGCAATAACCGGAACACCAGAGGCACGTCATTCCCGGTCCTCTCGTACTGAGGAATGAACCCCACAATTCTCCAACGCCCACAGCGGATAGAGGACCGAACTGTCTCACGACGTTCTGAACCCAGCTCGCGTACCACTTTAATCGGCGAACAGCCGAACCCTTGGGACCTT